>NZ_CP146022.1:7036493-7342428 GCF_036967205.1 Streptomyces sp. Q6 | reverse complement strand
CAGGCGGCTGTGGGAGGAGAGCAGACCGAAGGCGAGCCAGCGTTTGAAGACCGCCGGGTCGGGGGTTCCCTCGAAGCCGCCGATGTCGTGGGACCAGAAACCGAACCCGGACAGGGACAGGGACAGACCGCCGCGCAGCGACTCGGCCATGGCCGTGAACGAGGCGAAGCAGTCGCCGCCCCAGTGCACGGGGAACTGCTGGCCGCCCGCGGTCGCGGAGCGCGCGAAGACGACGGCCTCGCCGCTGCCGCGCTCCTTCTCCAACAGTTCGAAGACGGTGCGGTTGTACAGGTGGGTGTAGTAGTTGTGCATGCGCTCCGGGTCGGAGCCGTCGTGCCAGTCGACGTCCGTCGGCACCCGTTCGCCGAAGTCCGTCTTGAAGCTGTCGACGCCCATGTCGAGCAGGGTGCGCAGTTTGCCCGCGTACCACTCGCGGGCGGCCGGGTCGGTGAAGTCGACCAGGGCCATGCCGGGCTGCCACAGGTCCCACTGCCACACGTCACCGTTGGGGCGGCGGACCAGGTGCCCCAACTCCCGCCCCTCCGCGAACAGTTGGGACTTCTGCGCGATGTAGGGATTGATCCACATGCTGATGCGCAGTCCGCGCGCCTTGAGGCGGCGCAGCATGCCCGCCGGGTCGGGGAAGACGTCCGGGTCCCAGGCGAAGTCCGACCACTGGTACTCGCGCATCCAGAAGCAGTCGAAGTGGAACACGGAGAGCGGGATGGCGCGTTCGGCCATCCCGTCGACGAACGACGTGACGGTGTCCTCGTCGTACTCCGTGCAGAATGACGTCGTCAGCCACAGGCCGAACGACCAGGCCGGCGGGAGCGCCGGGCGTCCGGTGAGGGCCGTGTAGCGGCGCAGCACGTCCTTCGGAGCGGGCCCGGCGACGACGTAGAACTCGACCGACTGGTCCTCGACGCTGAACTGGAGCTGCCCGACGGACTCCGAGCCGATCTCGTACGCGACCTTGCCGGGGTGGTTGACGAAGACGCCGTAGCCCCGCGAGGAGAGGTGGAACGGCACGTTCTTGTACGCGAGTTCGCTGCTGGTGCCTCCGTCGGCCTGCCAGATGTCGACGGTCTGGCCGTTCTTGACGAACGGCGTGAAGCGTTCGCCGAGGCCGTAGATGTGCTCGCCGACGCCGAGCGCGAGCTGGGCGACCATGTGGTGCGTGCCGTCGGGGGTGGTGGCGAAGGCGGTTCCCTTGCGCTCGACAGCCGTGAGGCGGCGGCCTGTCGCGGTGTCGTGGAACTCCAGGCCCCACTCCCCCGCGGTGTCGAGGCGGACGCCCAGCGGTCCGGTGGTGAGTTCGGTGACCGTGCCGTCGCGGGTGACGCGCGCGCCGCCCGCACGGTCGGCCGCCGCGAGTTCGAAGTCGGGTCCGCGGTGCTTCTTGCCCGCGTGGTGGGTGAAGCGGACACCGATGACGCCTTCGGCGGGCGAGAAGCAATCGACCGTGATGAGCGGGGTGTTGAGGGTGTCACCCCGGTCGCGCACATGTCGCACGGCGGCGTGGGCGGTGAACCGGTCCGCGCCGGCCCGCACCTCGCGGACCTCGGTGGCGTACGCGGCACGGACCCCTTCGCGCATGAGCCAGAAACCGTCGGTGAACTTCATGTGGTGGTCCCCCGTGTGATGAAGGTGAGCCGGGCGATGCGGAGCGCACCGCGCAGCCGGACGCGCAGGTCACGCACCCCCGTGGCGGCGAAGTCGGCGTCCAGTGTGACGTAGCTGTATGGGCCATCGGTTGCCGGTACGTCGAGTGTGCACCCGTCCCCGATCTCCAGGACTCCCTCGCCCGCGACCTCGGCCCGTACACCGATCACGCCGTCGGGGCCGAAGTCGCAGGCACGGTAGAGGAGTTCGCCGGATCCGGAGCCTGTTCGGGCGTCGGCGCACGGCGTGACCGCGTCACCGGCGCTCTTCGTACGGTCGACGATCTCGGTGCCCCGCTGCTCGTCGTACGCCACCGCTTCCAGGCCCCGCGCGAGGACCGGGCGGGCGGCCTGCTCGTCGGCGTCGAGCGTGAGGGATCCGGTGAGACGGATGTCCTCGCTGGAGGCGCCGACGAGCAGTTCGTACGTCCCCGATGTGACGCTCCACCGCTCGCGCGCGACGTCCCAGTGGCCGAGGTCGGCGAGCGGCACGGTGAACGTGACCCGCTCGGCGGCGCCGGGCGCGAGCGTCGCCCGCCGGTGGGCGACGAGCTGGCGGCGCGGACGCGGCACGGGCATGCCGACCGGCCGGACGTAGAGCTGCGGCACCTCGTCGGCGGTGCGCCCGCCGGTGTTGGTGACGGTGAAGGTGACCTCCAGCGTGTCCCGCGCGTGCCGCAGGAACAGTCCGTCGTACGTGAAGTCGCTGTAGGCGAGGCCGTGTCCGAACGGGTAGAGCGCCTCGCCCTCGAAGTAGAGGTACGTCTGCCGGGAGCCGATGACGTCGTAGTCGAGCAGGTCGGCCAGGTCGGTGTCGGCGGCGTACCAGGTCTGCGGGAGGCGTCCGGCGGGGCTGACGTCACCGGCGAGGACCCGCGCCAGGGCGCGGCCCGCGGCCTGTCCGCCGTGGGCGGTCCACAGCAGCGCGGGCAGGGCGGCGTCCGCGTCGGGGACGGCGTACGGGTAGGCGGAGACGAGGGCGAGCGCGGTGTTCGGGTTGGCGGCGCGGGCGGCGCGCCACAACCGGTCCTGGTGGGGCGGGAGTTCGAGGGTCGTGCGGTCCTCGGTCTCGCGGCCGTTGATGTGCGGGTCGTTGCCCGCGACGACGATCACCACGTCCGCGTCGGCCGCCGCCCGCGCGACGGCGTCCTCACCGCGCTCCACGACGTCGACGAGGAATTCCGTGCCCTCGTCGGCAACCTTCACGCCGTCGGCGGCGACCACGACATACCGGCCCGTCCCCGTGTGCCTGAGGAGGTGACCACCACTGTGCCCGTGCTCGATGCCCGCAGCGCCGCCCTGGGGCTCCAGGGTGAACGTCTCCCGCACGATCCAGCCGCCGGGCTGCTCCGCGGACGCCCGTACGTAACCGTCCTCGGCCACGGACAGGTAGCGGCCGTCGGGCGCGCGCAGGGTGAGGACCCCGTTCCCCCAGTCCACGAGGGCGAGTTCGCTGCCGGCGTCCGGGGAGACGGTGAGCGGCGGCAGGTCGGTGCGGCCGGCGAGCAGGGCCGGGTCGAGGGCGGAGCCGTCGCCCTCGCTCACCACGTCCCCGGCGGGGGCGTCGGGGACGCGCAACTGCCCCTGCGCGCAGCGCAGTCGGACGCGGTCCACGCCCTCGGCGAAGGCCACGTTCCCGAACCGCTCCCGCAGCCCGTCGAGCGGGGTCGAGCGGCGGATCAGGGTGCCGCTGTACCAGTCGGTCTTGCACTCGTCGGCGAGCAGGCCGACCACGGCGATCCGGGCGTCGTCGGCGAGCGGCAGCAGACCGTCGTTCCTGAGCAGCACGATCGCCTGCTCGGCGGCCTCCTGGGCGAGGGCGCGGTGCTCCTCGGTGTCGAAGGCACGGACGTCCTCGAAGGGGTCCGCCCCCGCGAAGTCCTCGAACTCGCCGAGCCGCGCCCGCACGTCGAGCTGGCGGCGCACCGCGGTGTCGATGTCGGACTCGGTGAGCAGCCCCCGGTCGACAGCCCGCCGGACGCGGCCGGTGATGACCGAGGAGTCGGTGCCGTGGTCGGTGAAGCTGTCGACGCCCGCGACGATCGCTGCGGCGGTGGCCTCCTCGTGGGTGGCGAAGTAGTGCTCGGAGTCGACGAGGTTGCTGGGCGCGCCCGCGTCCGAGCAGACGAGCAGCTCCTGGTCCGTCCACGTCCTCAACTGCTCGCGCAGGTAGGGCGATACGTGGTTGGGGCGGCCGTTGACCAGGTTGTAGGCGGGCATGACACCGGCCACGGCGCCCGCCTCGACCGGGCCGCGGAACGCCTTGAGGTCGTACTCGTGCAGGACGCGTGGGCGCACGGAGGAGTTCGACGTGTCCCGGGCCGTCTCGTTGTTGTGGGCGAGCCAGTGCTTGAGGACGGGGGCGGTGCGCCAGTACGTGGGGTGGTCGCCGCGCAGGCCGCGGGTGTAGGCGGTGGCGATCGCGGCGGTGAGGTGCGGGTCCTCGGAGTAGCCCTCCTCGTTGCGGCCCCACAGGGGGTTGCGGAGCAGGTTGACCACGGGCGCCCAGACGTTGAGGCCGACGCGGTCGTCGCGTTCGCGCATCGCGCGGACCTCGGCGGAGACGGCGTCCGCGACGCGGCGCACCAGGTCCTCGTTCCAGGTGGCGCCGAGGCCCACCGCCTGCGGGAACACGGTGGCCCTGCCCAGCCACGCGACGCCGTGCAGCGCCTCCTGTCCGGTGCGGAAGGCGGCGAGGCCGACCCGGTCCACGCCCGGGGTGAACTGGTGCAGGAGCGCGATGCGTTCGTCGAGCGTGAGCTGGGCCAGAAGGTCGTCGACGCGCTTGTCCACGGCCGCTGCGGTGTCGGGGCGGAACGGGTGTCTTTCGGTCACGTACGGGTCCCTTGGCGATGGAGATCGGAAGGTTTTCGAAGCGCTTCGATGCTCGGTAGTGGGGTTGTCAGGTGTCAAGTAGGCAGCGGAGAAAGGTCGTTCAGGAAATCCGTGCACCAGTCTTGTGGGCGTGGGAGCGCTCCCTTAACCTCGCTGCAACATCGAAGCGCTTCGACATTTGCGCGACGCGAAGTCCCCGAAGGGTTACCGCAATGACGCCGAACTCGCCCTCCGCTTCCGCCCCCAGCCGCAGAAGCTTCCTCGCCTCCACCGCCGTGGCCGCCGCGGCCGTGGCCGGGGGAATGCCCCTGCTCGCCGCCTGCGGCGGGAGCACCGACTCGGGCGAGGGGACGACGTCGGGGAAGTCCGCGGAGAAGTTGCTGCCGACCTTCGCCGCGCGCAGCATCGTCACCCCCGACATCGCGTCGAAGAATGGTTCCTGCGCCGGCTACACGGCCAAGGTCGACCTGGACAAGCTCGCCACGTCCGTGCCGAAGAAGCTCGGCACCGGCGCCGAGGTGACGATCATGGCCCCGTTCTGGGGTCCGCCACCGAAGACCGACTGCGCGTACTACACCGCGCTCAATGAGGCGTCCGGCGTCAAGGTCACCTGGAAGAACCAGGACGGCAACACCTACGGCGAGAAGATCGGCGCCGTGCTCGCCTCCAGCTCGCTGCCGGACGTGATGATCGTCCCCGGCTGGGAGCTGTCCGGGAAGATCCCCTCCGCGCTGGTCGCCAAGATGATGGACCTCGGCCCGTACCTGGCCGGGGACAAGGCCAAGGCGTACCCGAACCTGGCGGCGATGCCGACGGACGCCTGGCGGCGGGGCATCTTCGGCGGGAAGCTGCGGGGCATCCCGTACCCGTACTCGTACCTGCCGAACATCGCGCCCTTCTACCGCAAGGACCTGTTCGAGAAGAAGGGCTACTCCGTACCCACGTCCGCGCAGGAGTTCTTCGACCTCGCCAAGGAGATGACGGACAAGAAGGCGGGGGTCTACGGCTGCGACGACATGAAGTGGTCGGCCTTCAACTTCTTCGGTTCGCTCGGCGGCAGCGAGAAGGCACTCGGCTGGAAGCTGGAGGGCGACAAGCTCGTCAAGCGCCTGGAGACGGACGAGTACCTCGAGGCCCTGGAGTGGACCCGCAAGCTGTTCGCGGCGGGCGTCGTGCACCCGGACGCGAAGGCGCAGACCGGCGACGGCTTCCTCCGCTTCACCAGCGGCAAGGTCATGATGTGCAACGGCGACATCGCCTACTGGTACGGCAAGACCGCCGAGATGCAGGGCAGCAAGACCTACCCCGACTTCGAGATGGCCGCCATGGACATCTTCGGCGCCGAGGGCGGCGACCCGACCCTGTACGCGGGCACGCCCGCCAACGTCTGGGCGTTCGTCCGCAAGGACGCGTCCAAGGAGGTCGTGCGCAACGTCCTGGCCGCGGCGAACTACTCCGCCGCGCCCGTGGGCACGAAGGAGCACATGCTCGCCTACTACGGCAAGGAGGGCGTCCACTTCACGATCACCGACGGCGTCCCGAAGAAGACCGAGAAGGGCAACGCCCAGGCGCTCAACTCCTGGCAGATGCTGGGCGGACCCGCGCCGTTCTTCGCCTATCCCGATCTGCCCGACGTCACCCGGGGCATGATCGAGTGGCAGCAGCGCATGGGGGCGTTCGTCAAGAAGACGCCGTTCTACGGAATGACGATCATCGAGCCCTCCCGGTACGCCACGCTGGAGGACAAGTTCGAGGAGCTGGAGAACGACTTCGTCCGCGGCAACAAGAAGCTCGGCGACGTCCAGCAGGCGATCAGCGACTGGAAGTCGCAGGGCGGCGACAAGCTCCGCGACTGGTACAAGAAGCTCCTCGACGAGAACGGCAGCGCGTCCTGATGGCTCTCCAGGCCGAGCGACCGCCCCGGACCGCTTCCGAGAAGGCCGTCCCGGGCCGGGCGCGCAGCACACGCAAGAAGGCACGACCGGCCGGCGGCGTCACCTGGCGGCTGCGGCTGCGCCGCGACCGCGGGCTCATCCTGATGACGCTGCCCGCGATCGGGCTGCTGCTGCTCTTCAACTACCTTCCGCTGCTCGGCAACGTCGTCGCGTTCCAGGACTACAACCCGTACGTCTCCACCAACGGTGTCACCGCGATCCTGCACTCGCCGATGGTGGGGCTCGAACAGTTCCAGCGGATGATCGAGGATTCCGACTTCTGGAACGCCTTGCGGAACACGCTGCTGCTCTTCGTGATCCAGCTGCTCCTGTTCTTCCCGATCCCGATCGCGCTCGCGCTGCTCATCAACAGCGTGGTCAGGCCCCGGGTGCGAGCCCTGTCGCAGGCGATCATGTATCTGCCGCACTTCTTCTCGTGGGTGCTCGTCGTCACCGTCTTCCAGCAGATGTTCGGCGGCGCCGGTCTCATCGCGCAGATCCTCCAGGACCACGGGGTCGACGGGTTCGACCTGATGACGAACTCCGGGATCTTCAAGTACCTGCTGACGGCGCAGATGGTCTGGAAGGACGCCGGCTGGGGCGTCATCGTCTTCCTCGCGGCGCTCGCCTCCGTCAGCCCCGAGCTGTACGAGGCGGCGGCGATGGACGGCGCGAACCGGTGGCGCCGCATGTGGCACGTGACGCTGCCCGCGCTGCGCCCGGTGATCGCCCTGCTGCTCGTCCTGCGGGTCGGCGACGCGCTGACCGTGGGCTTCGAGCAGATCCTGCTGCAACGCAAGGCCGTGGGAGTGGGTGCGTCCGAAGTGCTCGACACCTATGTGTGGAGCACCGGCATCCAGAACGGCGACTTCAGTTACGCGGCCGCGGTCGGCCTGGTCAAGGGTGTGGTCGGGGTGTGTCTCGTCCTGCTCGCCAACAAGTTCGCGCATCTTCTCGGCGAGCAGGGGGTGTACAAGAAGTGAGTGCCACGGTCGAACGACCCCGCTCCGGGACGCGTCCGCGCTCGGTGTGGCAGGGCCCCGAGCGCCCGGTGTGGGAGGAGCCGCCCACGAAGGCGGGCCTCGGCGCCAAGGGTCTGATCCTCGCCCTGTGCTGTCTGGCGGTGCTCGGCCCGTTGTGGGTGGTGATCGTCACGAGCCTGTCGCCCCGGCACGTCATCGATTCCGTGGGCGGTCTGGTGGTGTGGCCCGAGGGCTTCACCCTCGTCAACTACACGGAGCTGCTCAGCGGCGGCCAGGTCAGCAGGGCGATGCTGGTCTCGCTCGGCGTGACCACGGTCGGCACGCTGTTCTCCATGGCGGTGTCGGTCCTCGCCGCCTACGGGCTGTCGCGGCCCGGGTCGTTCGCGCACCGGGCGCTGCTCATGGGCCTGATGACGACGATGTTCTTCAGCGCCGGGCTCATCCCGACGTACCTCCTGGTGCAGACGCTCGGCCTGACCGACTCGTACCTGGCGCTGATCCTGCCGAGCGCGGTGAGCGTCTTCAACATCCTGGTGCTGCGCGGGTTCTTCATGGGCATCTCGCCGGAGCTGACGGACAGCGCGCGGATCGACGGCGCCGGCGAACTGCGGATCCTGTGGACGATCATCGTGCCGCTGTCCCGCGCGGTGATCGCCGTCATCTCGCTGTTCTACGCGGTGGCCTACTGGAGCGCCTGGTTCAACGCCATGATCTACATCGACGACCCGGCGAAGCTGCCGTTGCAGAACGTGCTGATGCAGCTCGTGCAGAAGAACACCGCGCTCCCGACGGGCCTGAGCCAGCGGGTCAACGCGGGTGAACTCTCCGCCCTGGGACTGCAGATGGCCATGATGGTCCTCGCCCTGGTCCCCGTGGCCCTCGCCTCCCCCTTCGTCCAGCGCCACTTCAAGAAGGGCATGCTCACCGGCGCCGTCAAGGGCTGACGGCGCGCACCACCACCCTCGAACCTCCCGGAGCCGCAGATCATGATCGCCCGCGACGGCCGCCTCCTCTTCGGCGGCGACTACAACCCCGAGCAGTGGCCCGAGGAGGTGTGGGCCGACGACGTACGCCTGATGAAAGAGGCCGGCGTCACCTCGGTCACCCTGGGCGTCTTCTCCTGGGCGAAGCTCGAACCACGCCCGGGGGCGCGGGAGTTCGGGTGGCTCGACCGGCTGATGGACCTGATGCACGCGCACGGCATCGGGGTGGTGCTCGCGACACCGACCGCCTCCCCGCCGCCGTGGCTGGGGCGGCTGCACCCGGAGACACTGCCGCGTGACGAGGACGGGCGCACGGTGTGGTGGGGCTCGCGCCAGCAGTTCGCGCACTCCTCCAGCGCGTACCGCCGCTACGCCGCCGCGATCACCGAGGATCTGGCGAAGCGGTACGGGCGGCATCCTGCGCTGCGGATGTGGCACATCAACAACGAGTACTGCACGGTCGACCACGGCGACGAGGCGGCGCGCGCCTTCCGCGACTGGCTGCGCGCGCGGTACGGCACGCTGGACGCCCTCAACGAGGCCTGGGGCACCGCCTTCTGGAGCCAGCACGTCGAGACGTGGGAGGACGTGATCCCGCCGCGCCGCGCGCAGTACCTGCGCAACCCCACCCAGGTCCTCGACTTCCGGCGGTTCACCTCGGACGCGCTCATGGAGTGCTTCGTCGCCGAGCGCGACCTGGTGCGCCGCCACTCCCCCGCCGACATCCCGGTGACGACCAACTTCATGGCGTTCTGGACCGGGCAGGACGGCTGGGCGTGGGCGGAGCGGGAGGACGTCGTCTCGGTCGACGTCTATCCGGATCCGCGGGACCCGCTGGGCGGGCAGTACAACGCGATGATCGCCGATATGACGCGAAGTCAGGCGCGCGGCCCGTGGATGGTGATGGAGCAGGCGGCGGGCCCGGTGAACTGGCGCGGCGTGAACCATCCGAAGCCGGTCGGGCTCAACCGCCTGTGGTCGCTCCAGTCCGTGGCGCGCGGCGCGGACGCCGTCTGCTACTTCCAGTGGCGGCAGTCGCGGCAGGGCGCCGAGAAGTTCCACTCGGGGATGCTCGGCCACGCGGGCGAGGAGGGGCGGACGTTCGCCGAGGTGAAGCGCGTCGGCGCCGAACTCGCCGCGCTGGGTCCGGACGTGACGGGCACTCACCTGGTGGCCGATGTCGCCGTGCTGCACGACTGGAACTCCTGGTGGGCGGGCGGCCAGGACGCCCGGCCCTCGACGCGGGTCGTGTACGAGGACGTCGTACGGGCCTGGCACCGCGCCCTGTGGGAGGCGCACCTCACCGTCGACTTCGCGCATCCCGCGCACGACCTGAGCGGCTACAAGGTGGTCGTGGTACCGCAGTCGTACCTGCTGGACGACGCGGCGATCGAGAACCTCGTGGCGTACGTGCGCGGCGGCGGGACGCTCGTGGCCGGGTTCTTCACGGGCGTCGCCGACGAGGACGACCGGGTGCGGGACGGCGGCATGGACGTACGCCTGCGTGAGGTGTTCGGCATCCGCACGCTGCACGAGTGGTGGCCCCTTGACGCCGAAGAGCGGGTGGAGTGCGGGGAGTTCGGCGGGACACTGTGGTCGGAGGAGCTGACGGCCGCCGACGACGCCGACGTAGTGGCCGCCTATCGGGGCGGGGAGCTCGACGGGCTGCCCGCCGTGCTGCGCCGCGGCCGCGCCTGGTACCTGTCCACCCTCCCCGATCCTCTGGCCCTGCGCTCGCTGCTCGCGGGCGCGGCCGCCGAGGCGGGCGTACGGCCTCCGCTGTCCGGCCTCCCCGCAGGGGTGGAGGCCGTACGCCGTGGCGAGCTGCTGTTCCTGCTGCACCACGGGCGCGGCGAGGTGACGGTCGAGCTGCCGGGCGACGGACCGTACCGGGACGTGCTGACCGGTGACCTGCACACCGGATCCGTCCCCCTGGGCCGGTTCGGCGTGGTGGCGCTCGCCCGGCAGACGCGAGGTCGCGGTGCTGCCTGAACATCCGCACGGCACCTGGGAGACGAGTCCGGCCGCCCGCTGGGAGGACGCCTTTCTGAGCGGCAACGGCCGGCACGGCGCCCTCGCGTTCGGCGACCCGTACGACGACCGGGTGGTCGTCACCCATCACTCGCTGGTCCGCCCCGACGGGGAACCGCGGCCGCGTCCCCCCGCCCTGGCCTCCCGGCTGGCCGACCTCCAGGACCGGTTGCTGGCCGGCGAGACGGACGCGGCCGAGTCGTTCACGGACGGGCGGCCGCTGCGCTGGGTCCAGGCGTTCCATCCGGCGTTCCAGGTCCGGTTCGTGCGCGACACCGTGGTGTGGCGCGGCTACCGGCGCGCCGTCGACTTCGCGACGGGCGTGGCCCAGGCGTGGTGCGGCGGGTGGCGCGGGCGGGTGTTCGTGTCGCGGGCGGACGACGTCGTGGTGCAGTACGTCACCGGTCAGGGACTCGACGGCGAGGTGTTCCCCGACCCCCGGCTCGCCGGGGTGCCGGGCGGGCTCGGCGTCGGGCGCGGGGTCGTTCTCACCCCGTACGGGGCCCAGTTGACGCTGCGCTGCCGCTACCCGGACAGCGATCTGGCGTACACGGGCACCACCCTCGCCGTCGTGCGCGGCGGCCGGACGTCGGTGGGCGCCTGCGGGCTGCGGGTCGACGGCGCGCAGGGGCTGCTGCTGCTCACTCGCGTGCGCCGGCACCTCGGCGAGCTCGACGCGGTCGCCGAGGCCGCCGCGCTCGCGGAGTTCATCGACGGGGACGACCCGGCCGAGGACACGTACACGGCCCTGCTCGCCCGGCACGAGGCGCTGCACCGTCCCGCGTACGAGCGGGTGTCGCTCACCCTGGACGCGCCGCGCGGTGAACGCGGTCTGCCGGGGAGCGAACTGCTCGGCAGGACCGACGGTCAAGCCCTCCTGGAGCGCCTGTTCGCGGCGGGGCGCTATCACCTCCTCAGCGCGTCGGGTGCGCTGCCGCCCCGGCTCACGGGACTGTGGACCGGCGAGTGGGACACGGCCTGGTCGGGCGCGTTCACCACCGACGCCAACCTCAACCTCCAGACGGCATCGGCCCCGGCCTGCGCACTGCCCGAGGTCACCGAGGCCCAGAGCGCTCTGGTCCAGGGCCAGTTGGCGCACTGGCGGGACAACGCGCGGAGCGTCTTCGGTACGCGGGGCGTCGTCGCGCCCGCGCACACCGACGGCGAGTCCGGGCACGCGTTCCACTTCCAGCGGCGGTGGCCGATGCACCTGTGGACGGCGGGCGCCGACTGGCTGCTCACGCCGCTGGTGGAGCAGGCCGAGACGAGCGGGGAACGGCCCGCCTGGCTGGCCGCCGCCCTCGCCGACGTCGCCCTGTTCTACGAGGACTTCCTCACCCGGACCGGACCCGACGGGCGCATCGTGATCGTGCCGTCGTACTCGCCGGAGAACCGGCCCGCGAACGCGAGCTGGGGCACGCTCAACGCCACGATGGACATCGCCGCCGCCCGGCACGCGCTGCGCACCGCCGCCGCCTGGCACCCGGGCCCGGACGCGGAGCGCTGGACGGCGCTCGCCGAGCGGCTGCCCGACTACCGGATCAACGCCGACGGGGCCCTCGCCGAGTGGGCGTGGCCGGGCCTCGACGACGCCTACGACCACCGGCACCTCAGCCATCTCTACCCGGTGTGGCCGCACCACGACATCACCCCGTACGACACCCCGGAGCTGGCGAAGGCCGCCCACCGCGCGCTGGAGCTGCGCGGCGCCGAGAACCACTCCGCGCACGGCCATCTGCACCACGCCCTGATAGCGGCCCGGCTGCGCGACGCCCCTCGGGTGGCGGACGCGCTGCGGCAGGTCCTGACCGGCGACTACTTCCACCCCTCGCTGATGAGCGCGCACTACCCGGCGCGCGACGTGTACAACGCCGACGCGGCGCACACCCTGCCCGCCGTGCTCACCGAGGCGCTGCTCCAGTCAACGCCCGAACGCCTCGTGCTGCTGCCCGCGCTGCCCGCCGCCTGGCGGCGCGGCGAGGTACGCGGTCTGCGCACACGGTTCGGCGCCCGCGTCGACCTCACCTGGAGCGGCGCGACCTGCACGGCCCTGGTCCGCCCCGACCGTGACGCGGACATCGGCCTCAAGACCCCGGACGGCGGTGACGGGCACCTGCGCCTGACCGCCGGCGAGGACCGCGAACTCAACTTGAGGACGCGGTAGTTCCCCCCACCCGAGCGAGACCGACCATGGAAAGGGACACCATGGCAGCCACCGCACGACGCTCGATCCCCCGCCGCACGCTCCTCGGCTCCGCCCTGGCGGCCGGAGCGGTGATCGCCCTGACCGCCTCGCCCGCCGAGGCGCTCATCTGGTCCTCGTCCGACCAGTGGGGCAACTACACGACATCGGACGGCTACACGCTCTACAACAACATCTGGGGTTCGGGCGCGGGCTCCCAGTCGATCTGGGCCAACTCCTCGTCGAACTGGGGCGTCTGGGCGAACCACCCGAACACGGGCGGCATCAAGTCGTACCCGAACGCGAAGAAGGTCGTGAACAAGCCGCTGAGCTCGCTGTCCTCCCTCACCAGCAGCTACAACGTGACGGTGCCGTCGTCGGGCGCGTACAACACGTCGTACGACATCTGGGACAGCGACTACGACCACGAGGTCATGCTCTGGGTCAACTACAACGGAGCGGTCGGCCCGCTCGGCACCTCGCAGGGAAACCTCACACTCGGCGGGCACACGTGGACCGTCTACAAGGGCGACAACGGCGCCAACGAGGTCTATTCGTTCCTGCGCACCTCGGACTCCACGTCCGGCACGGTGAACATCCTGCCGATCCTGAAGTGGATCAAGGACACCAAGGGCTGGTGGGGCGACGAGACGATCGGTGACGTCCAGTTCGGCTACGAGATCACCTCGTCGTCCGGCGGCCTGGACTTCAGGACGAACAGCTTCGGCGTCTCCAGCAGCTGACGCGGTACGACGCCGAAGAGGGCGCGGCTCAGACCCCGGCGGGGGCCTGGGCCGCGCTGTCGCGCAGGGTCAACTCCGGCTTGAGCAGCACGACTTCCTCGTCCGAGCCCCGGCCCTCGATCTGCGCGATGACCTGCTCGACCGCGCGCCGCCCCATCTCCTGCGCGGGCACGGCGACCGAGGTGAGCGGCACCGACGCGTGGGCCGCGACCTGGTCGGGGCAGACCGCGACGACGGAGATGTCCTCGGGGACCGCGCGCCCGGACTGGCGCAGCAGGGCGAGCAGCGGGTCGGTCGCCGCCTCGTTCTGGACGACGAAGGCGGTGGTGCCCGGCCGCTCGTCGAAGATCCTCGACAACGTTGCCGAGACGGAGGCGTACGAGCCTTCGCACGGCCGGTGCAGCAGGCGCAGTCCCAGTTCGTTGCTGCGCTCGCGCAGGCCGGTCAGGGTCCGCTCGGCGAACCCGGTGCGCCGCTCGTAGACGGCGGCGGCCTCGCCGATGACGGCGATCTCCCGGTGTCCGAGGTCGGCGAGGTGCTGGGCGCACAGGGCGCCCGCGGCGGCGAAGTCGAGGTCCACGCAGGTGAGCCCGGTGGTGTCGGCCGGCAGACCGATCAGCACGGCGGGGCGGCTCGCGGAGCGCAGCAGCGGCAGCCGCTCGTCGTCCAGCTCGACGTCCATCACGATCACGGCGTCGGCGAGCGCGCTGCCCTCGATGCGGCGTACGGCCTGGGCGCCCTCCTCGCCGGTGAGGAGCAGGATGTCGTAGCCGTGGGTGCGGGCGGCGGTGGCGACGGCCATCGCTATCTCCATCATCACCGGCATGTACATGTCGGTGCGGAGCGGCACCATCAGCGCGATGATGTTCGACTTGCTGCTGGCCAGGGCCCGCGCGCCCGCGTTCGGGTGGTAGCCGAGCTGGCGGACGCTGCTCTCGACGCGCTCACGGGTGGCCGCGGAGATGGACCGCTTGCCGCTGAGGACGTAACTCACGGTGCTGGCGGAGACTCCCGCGTGCCGGGCGACCTCTGCGAGCGTGACCATGTCGTTCTCCTGAGCCGGGACGAGGGCGCCGAGGCGAAGCGGTTCGACGCCGGCGGGGTGTCTATGACCGTGCAACATCCCGACCCTATGGGGGGTGACGGGCACCTGTCCAGGAGTCCGTCGAAGCGCTTCGATAGGGTGAGGACGGCGAGTCGTCCCCCACAGAGTACTGACAGGATGCCGTCTCCGTGCCGGGTGGCCGACAACCGACTCCCGTCCTCCTCACGCCCGTTGGCCTTCGCCGCAGAGCCACCCCATCACCCGGCCGGTGCCCGCCGCGTCCCCGGGCTCCACCCCGGCCGCGGCCCACGCCGCGGCGACCCGCTCGGGCCGGGCGAGCAGCCGCCGCAGCCCCGGCCGCGCCCCCGCTTCGGCCAGCATCCGCCCCGCCAGGGCGTGCGCGTCGCCGGGCGCCTGCCGCAGACGCTCCGCGTACAGGGCGCGCGCCCGCTCCGGGTCCCCGCCACGAGGCACGCGTCGGCGCCGGGCCCCGGCCGCGGCGCGAGATACAGGCCGCCCCGCGCGTCCGACCAGTGCACGGCGGACGCCCCCGGGACGATGACGGGCTCGTGCCGGGCCACGGGCGCTTCCGCGCCCTCCCGCCAGGCCCGGTCCAGGTCCGCGCGCTCGGCCGCCGCGCAGCGCAGGTTCCGCAGCCGCCATTCGACCCGGTGGCTGACGGCCGCCGCCCGCGCACGGGCTCCCGCGTCGGGGTCCACGGGCTCGCGCAGCCAGCCGTCGAGCGTCGCCGCGAGACCGGTCACCAGGCGGCTGCCCGCCGGGGTGAGGTCGCCGCGGGTGGCGAGCGTGCGCACCACGAGGCGGGTCTGCAGGCGGCGCAGCGCGAAATGGAAGGGTGCCGTGTTCTCCGGATCGGCCCGGCGGTCCCCGATGCGGGCCCGCCAGAAACCGGTGACCCCGGTGAACGCGTAGGCGCCGTGCAGCAGGCCGGACAGATGGCGCGGGTCGGCCCGCCACGGCGCGTAGTACCGCTCGGCCCGGTCGTCGTCGAGCAGCGGGAACAGATGGAGGAGCGCGCCGAGTTTGCTGTGCTGGAACTCGTGGACGAGGGACTCGGCGAGGTCGAGTCCGGTCTGCGGACGGGACACCAGCATGGAGCCGAAGGCGTCCGCGGTGGAGGCGCTCAGCCGCGCTCCGGCACGGTCCTCGACACCCCAGGGGACGATACGGGTGATGTCGCCGGGCCGGATCGTCCCGACACCGCCCGCCCGCCCGGGTCGGCGCAGGATGGCGTACGCCTCGTCCAGCGCCCGCTCCCAGTGGGCGACCTCCTCGGCGGGCAGCCTGGAGGGGGCGACGGGTTCGTCGAGGTCGCGGTAGGGGTCGAGGTCGTCGAGGTGGACGGCGTCGCCCCCCAGGGCGCGCAGCCGATGCCACACCGGCGATTCGGCATCGGCGAGCGGGCGGACCGCGACCGTCCCCGCCGCCACCCGTCCCGCGCGTACGGCGACCCGCACAGCGGTGAACTCCTGCGCGGTCCGGGGAAGTTGGAGGAGTCCGAGCGTGGGCAGGCTCACCGCTCCGTGCCGCGCGGGGACCGTCAGATCGGCATCGACGCCGCTCCGTACGCAGGCGGCGAGCGCGACGCACACGAGGTGTCCGACGTCCGCCCACAGCGGCGGCCCGGACGCTGCGCCGTGCAGCCGGCGCAGCGCGTGCGCGATCCACGCTCCGCACTGCGGGCTCATGAGCAGGGCGTCCACCGCGGCCGGTGCCCGCCGCGCCGCCTCCTCGACCGCGGCCCACGCATCGGCACTGTCCCCCAACGGGCCCAGAAGGCCCGGGAGTTCGTCGAGCCGGTCGAGCAGCTCGCGCAGCAGGAGCAGACGTCGGGTCCGTTCACCTCTGGCCAGGAAGGCCACGGCCTGCTCGGAGCCGCCTCCGGTGGCCAGTTCGTCGAAGAGTGCTCCCGGCATGCGCAGCGCGGGGTGACCGGAGCCGGCCCGTGCGCCGGGCCCGGTCACGGACGGTGTCGTCACGTGCTACTCGGCCCGGCCCTGGGGGTTGCCGCTCCCTATCGCGTTGCTGCGGGGGCGGCGGGTGTCGTCGAGGAGTCTGCGGTTGGGGGCGAGGGCCGGGTCCCGGCGGAGTTCTACGATGCTGACCGCGGTGAGGTCCACCAGGTCCGACTCCACATGGTCCGCCGGACGGTCGGCGCGTACCGGCTCTTTCAAGGTGTGCTCCCCCTTCACCTACGACGGCACGCGATGCCGCCGCCGTCCTGTATCCATCATGACGAAGCTTGCCCGGTCCCGGAACCCGCAGACCCGGCCGAAGATCGGGAACGTCCTGTTGGCCGATTCCCGTCGGGTGCGCGGTGGTCAGTCGGCCGCCAACCCCTCGATCGCGTCGCGGAGTTCGGCGGCTCTGCCCGGGTCGTCGTCGAGCGAGGTGACCGCCTCGTACAAGGTCCACAGATCGTCGCTCCGGGTGCCGTGGGCGCGCACGACGGCGACCAGGTCGGGGCGTGGAGCGGGGTTGCGCCGCATGTGGGCGGTCAGCCTCGGGTCGAGCAGCAGCACCAGGGTCTGGCGCTCGTCGAGGCTGTGGGCCAGCGGATAGGCGAGGAGCGCCTCGACGACGCGGGTGAGCGCCGCGAGGGTGCCGCGGCCTGCGGCCCGTACGGGGCGCGGCCGCACCGTCTCCGCGTGTCCCGGCCGGTTGAGGATCAGTGTCGGCAGCTGCTCGGTGCGTCCCGAACTCCACTCCTTCTCGACCAGGTCGCGCACGTCGGCGAAGAGCGGCACCGGGTCGGGTGCCGCGCCGCCGCCGGTCCGGGCGAGCGAGGTGAGGACGAGGTCGGAGAAGAGTCCGGTGCGTCGCTCCGGGTCGTTGACGGCGCGCTGCCCGCGCGTCGCGGCCAGCAGCAGAGCCTGCTCGTGCACGTCGGTACGGCCGCCCGCGGGGAGGTGCTCGGTGGGCAGGGAGTGCGGGAAGCCGTGCCGCTCGTCGAAGGTCTGGCAGGCGTCGACGACCCAGGTCTGCCGCCCGAATCCGGTGAGGGAGTCGCTGGACAGGCGTCTGCGGGCGGACTCCAGGTCCAGATTGCGTCGGTCGTCGGCGGTGGCGTCGGAACAGTAGAGACGGATCCGCTCGTCCTGGTCGAGGACTCCGTGGCCGCCCCACCACACCCACAGGAAGTCCCCCTGGCGTGCGGGGAGTTCGCGCACGAGTGCGTCGCGCAGCGTGGCGTGGTCGGCGGGTTCGTGCGCGGGCCACGGCCGCTCGTCGTCGACGGGCGCGAGGTGCAGCAGGATGTTGCGCTCGGGCACGCCGCGCTCGCGCAGCCAGGTGTGGAAGCGCAGGGCGTCGTGGGCGGGTCCGGGCAGCCGCCAGGTGTCGCCGGCCCGGTAGCGTTCGATGCCGACGACGAGCGCCGTCACGCGAGCGGGGTCGATCTCCGGGTGCCTCACGGGAGCTGGTCCGCGATGGCGCGGTAGACGGCCGGGTCGTCCCAGTAGGCGCTGTGCGCGACGGGGAACGGCTGCCGGCTGTCGGTCGCGATGTCGGTGACCCGGCCGGGGAAGAGCGGGGCGCCGCGGTAGCCGAGCAGGTCGCGGACGTCGTAGAGGTTCAGCCAGGCGGGGACGTGCGCGGGCAGCTCCGCCGGATGGTCGAGGGAGGGCAGGGCGCCCGTCTCGTACAGGAAGGGTCCCTGGGAGCCGACCGTGACGAGGAGTTCGACGCCCGGCTGCGGGCCCTGGATCAGGGTGTCGAGGGCGATGATGCCGCCCAGGCTGTGGCCGAGGAGCACGATCGGGGGCCGCTGCGCGGCGATCAGCTCGCGCAGGCCGTGGCGTACGCCGTCGCCGCGCGCCAGGTAGCGCAGGATGTCGCCCGCGGCGGGGTGCGCGGCGTCGGTGAGCGCCCGGCGGCGCCGTACCGCGATCCGTGAGCCGGCCCTGAGCGCGGGCCGCTTGAGGGCGCGCAGGATCAGTCCGCGGTCGGCGCCCGCGGGTGTGGCACCGAGTGCCTCGGCGATACGGTCGACGGCCGCGTCCCGCGCGTCTCCCGTGCACAGGACGGGCGCGTCGCTCGCCAGGGCGGCGCCGATGACGCCGGCGGCGAGGGCGCGGGCGAGCACCCGGGCGAGTTCGTCGGCGTCCAGGGCCGAGGCGGCGGGCGGCAGGAGCGGGGAACGGGCGAGAGCTGTCGCGCACGCGGTGAGACCGGGTCCCAACTCCGGCGCGATGTCGCCCAGTCGCAGCAACAGGCGGCGCGGCCGTTCGTCGGGGAACGCCGACCCGGGGGCCGTGACGGTGGCCCCCGCGCCGACCGCGGCCAGCGCCAGTTCCGCCTCCGGGTCCGCGTACCGGAGTGCCCACCGCTCCGTCTCGTCCTCGTCGCCGTCGTCGAGGCCACGACCGGTGCCGCCGGGCCCTTCCGGCACGCTCGCTCCACCGGCCGCGAGCGTGGCTCCGTGCGCCTCGCCCCAGTAGTAGGGGACGACGCGCGCGTGCGGCGCGACCTCGTCGATGCCCGTGGTGACCCGGGTGCGCAGGTGCGTGAAGCGTGGCTCTCTGACGCCCGTACCGTGAATGAAGACAACCGTGGTCAATGCGTTCAGCCCCCGTGCCGGTCCCGAATCCCGCCCTGCCCCTGTGCGCCGCGGGGCCCGGCTACGGCCGGTCGCCCGCGACGCCTGTGCTCACCCCGCTGTCACATCGGCAGCGGGGCGATGTCCACCTCGATGCGCTGGTGCAGTTGGGCCGCCATCCGCCAGGGGTGTTCGACGCCCAGGACCCGGGTGAGGCCCTCGACCGCCTGCGCGTGGAGCCGGTCCGCCTCGGCCGTCTCGCCGAGGCCGCGCAGGTCCAGGCCCAGGTTGGCGGTGCAGGACAGGGTCAGGGGATGCTCCGGACCCAACACGTCCGTCAGCAGCGGCAGCACGGCCTCGTCGACGGCACGGGCCGCCGCGAACCCGAGGCGCGCGTAGTGGTCGTTGGCTCGGCCGAGACGCGCGGTGAGGGTGAAGGGGTGCCGCTCCCCGACGGTCGCCGTGAACTGCTCGACGGCCTCGACGTCGTGCTGCTCGGCGGCGGTGATCTCACCCAGGGCGCGCAGCGTCGCGGCCAGGTTGACCAGGGCGCTCAGCGTGCTCGCGTGGCTCTCGCCGAACACGGTGCGGTAGCGCGTCACGTTCTTCTCGCCCAGTTCGCGCGAGAGCGCCAGGTCGCCGCTGAGCCGACGGTCGACCACCGCGTTCATCTGTGTGGCCAGGGTGTCCTCGTACTGCGTTCCGTAGCGCTCGGTGAAGCGGACCAGGGTGTCCTCGGTCAGCTCGCGCGCCGCGGCGACGGCTCCGGCACGGCGGCGGCACACGGCGAGGTCGCGGGCGGCCTTGATCGTGGCGGCGTTGTCGGGTCCGAAGTTCGTCACGTACGTCTCGTAGGTGGATTCCTGGAGGAGGTGGGCACCGCGGTAGTCGCCGGACTCGCGGATGTCGATCGCCAGGCCGTTGAGCGAGTTGAGCGTCAGTCCGTTCGTGGGCCCGTAGAGCAGGTCGAACTGGCGGGCCGTCTCCTCGTCGACGGCGCGCGCCTCGCCGAACGCTCCGCAGCAGCGCAGGGTGACGCCGTAGTTGTGCGCGGCCTCCAGGGTCTGCGGGTCGTCCGGGCCGAAGAGTCGCCGGGCCATCGCCAGCGCCTCCTCGTCGAGTCCGCGGGCGGCCTCGAAGTCGCCCTGATAACGCTGGGCCATGGCCATCTGCCACATGGAGCCGATGAGCTCCTCGTCCGGGACGTGCCCGGCCCGGGAGCGCTCCAGGGCCGTCTCGTTGAGCCGCATCGCCTCTGCCGGGCTGCCGAACTTGCGCAGCATGAACGCCAGGAACTTCGCCATCCTGATCACCAGGATGTCGTCGTCGCCCGACTGGGCCTGCCAGGCCGTCCAGGCCTCCCTGGCCATGCTCATCGAGGTGTCGTGGGCTCCCCAGAAGTAGAGGAAGAACACCACGTCGTAGACGAAGTCGCGGACCCAGGGGTCCGAGCTGCGCACCGCCCCCGACGCCTGTACGTGCGGCAGCAACGCCTGGTAGGTGGGCCAGAGTTCGGGCGCTGCGCCCTCGCCGGGCTTGGCGGTGGCGAGGAGCTGGTGGGCGGCCTTGCGCATCGTGGCCTCCGCGGCCTCGTCGAGGCCGGTCGCCAGCACGTTCTGCATCAGACGGTGCATCTGGAGCGTGCCGCGTTTGTGGTCGAGGCGGATCAGCGAGAACTTGCTGAGTTCACGGGTGGCGCGGGCGAGCAGCACCGGGTCGCGCAGGACGGGGTCGAGTTCGGGGCTGATCACCACGTTCCGGCCGCCGCGCAGCAGGCTCAGCGGGATCGGCTCGGGCGCCATCAGGGCGCAGATCTCCAGGAGTTGACGGGCCGCCGGGTGCTCCTCCGCGAGGCGGTCCAGGGAGAGGTTCCAGGCCGCGGCGACCGGCACCGGGTAGTCCGGGTTCGGGTCCAGGTCCAGGATCTCGAGGCGGCGCTGGGCGAGGAGTTCGAGGTGCTCGGCCACGGGCATGCCGGTGGCGGCGTGCCAGGCTCCGGCCTGCTCGATGGCGAGCGGGAGGTCGCCGAGGGCCTCCGCGAGCTGGTCGGCGTCCTGGTCGCTCAGATCGGGCGCGCGCCGCTGGAGCAGGGCGATGGACTCGGACCGGTCGAAGACGTCGACGCTGAGCGGCGTGGCGACCCGCTCCCAGTCGCGGTTGCGCGAAGTGACGATGATCTTCCCGGGGCCGCCGCTGGGGAAGTAGGCGCGGACCGCGTCGATGTCCTCCGCGTTGTCGAAGATCAGCAGCCAGTTGTCGTGCGGCTTCCCGGTGCGCAGCGCCTCCTGGACGGCGGGCACCGCGGTGTTGGCCTGCGGGCCGGTGTTGAGGCCGAGGACGCCGGCGAGTTCGGCGAGGGAGGCGAGGATCAGGGACTCGCGCTCCGAGGGGACCCACCAGATCACGTTGTACTCGGCGCTGTGCCGGTACACGTACTCGATCGCGATCTGTGACTTGCCGACGCCGCCCATGCCGTGCAGCGCGTGCGGCAGGACGGCGGCGGTCTCCTTCTGCCGCAGTTGTTCCTCGACCGCTTCCAGGAGGATCTCGCGCCCCGTGAAGTTGGGGTTCTTGGGCGGCACATTTCCCATGATCTTCGGCTGACCGCTCCGGACGAAGCGGTGTTCGGGAGCCTTGAGGTCCATGGTCGTGTCAGCCTTCCCAGCATCAGTGTGTTCGGTTGTCTCAGGCCTCGCCGTCGGCGGCACATCGTCTCCTGGTTCGGTGGTGCTGTCCGCAACCAGCCCTTCCCCACCAGGCGCACCGTTATCTCTGTGCGCCCCCGGACCACCCCCGTTCGCGACGGGTGCGCCGGAGGTGATGCCCGCCATGATCCGCGCGGCGCGCCGGGCGTGCGGCCCGGACAGGGCCCGCAGCACGGCCAGTTCGACGCGGAGCCAGGGGCGGCCCGAGGTCTCGGGGTCCGGCAGCGCCGTGCGCTCGGGGTCGCGTACGGCGGCTCGCAGCGGGGCGGCCGCGCCCTGGCCCGCGCGCAGGTCGGCCAGCAGGTCGACGGCGTGGGCCAGCTGGCTGCGGTTCCCGGTGGCGAGCAGCGCCTCGCGGACGCCGTCCGCGAACTCGGGGCTGCCGCCGCCGTCGTGGTCCCAGTCGATGAGGCCGCCCATCATGACCTCGGCGACGTGGTCGGGGCCCGCTTCGGGGACGGCGCGCTCGCGCAGCTCCTCGATGAGGTCGAAGTCGAGCGGGATCACGGCGAGCAGCAGCGCGAGGTGCCGGGCGATCGGGCTGGCCAGGCCGAGGAAGCGGGCGACGACGGCAGCCGCGGCGCGCGGGCCGTCGATCCTCGGGGTGCGCAGTCCGGGCGCGGGGGCGCCCTTGGCGAGGCCGCCGGCGAGCACGACGGGCAGGGTGCGCCGGACGCCGGGTTCGCCGGTGACGAGGTCGGCCCAGGCCGCGAACGAGGCGGGGTGCGCGCTGAGCACGGGCACCGGGACGCCGCCGTCGTCCGGTTCGGGCAGCGGGTCGGCGAGCGGGTGCGGTGGCCGGCAGGTCAACTGCCGGTTGAGCGCGCCGAATCCGGCCGCGCCGAGCTGCGCGCGGAACGGGTACAGCGAGGAGCGGTGGCGCAGATAGGGCGGTAACAGGTGGACGACGGCGGTCGGTCCGCCGCCCGCCAGCCGGGTGAGCAGGGTGTCGGCGCCGGCGGTGGCCCAGCCCGCGCCGAGTCCGTCGGTGACCACGAGGCAGAGCCGCCTGCCGCTGCCGTCGAGCAGTTCCCGCGGGTCGCCGGTGCGGCCGCCGGGCCAGCGCAGGACGGCGGGTCCTGTGGCGGGGACGCAGACGCGCACGGTACGGACGTCACGGAACGCACCGCTCTGCGTGGCCTCCTCGGCGATACGGCGGACGGTGCCGCGCCAGGCCCGCATGGTGAGGGTGTCGTCGACGAGGAACACCAGGTCGAACGTGGGTTCCCGCTCCGGTCGCAGGTACGGGATCCACAACCCGTCGCTGAGGCCGTGCTCGGCGGTGCGCTCCTCGTCGAGGAGGTTCAGGGTGCGCGAGGGCACCCGGCGGCCGAGTACGCGCAGGGCACGGGCGAGCCGCAGGGGTCGCGGCGGGTCGGGCGGCGGGAGCGGGGGCAGCTGGAAGACGGATTCGGCGCCCGCGCCTTCGGGGGCGGACTTGAACAGGGGCATACGGATGTCGTGCGACTCCTCGTCCGCGTCGGGGGCGGACGGTGTGGCCCGGGACCCGGGCAGGGATGAGGGCGGGGTGGGAGGTCGAACGGGTGCGGAGCGCGGCGGCGGGATCTCGTCCCGCTCCGCCGGGCCATCCGGATGATCCGCTTCCGTCCGATGCGATTCCGCGGGGTCGCGCCGTCCTGAGGCGAGCCACGCGGCCGCGAGCCAGGCGGAGTCCGCGAGATCGCGCCAGTCCGGTTCGTCGTGCCCGGTGGCCTCGCCGTGTCCGCCGTCGCTCGGGTCGGGTGCACGCTCCCTGGGCAAGCCGGTCATCAGCGGCCTTTCGCGAGGTCGCGCAGCAGCATCTCGACGAGCTTACGCCCGTGGGTGTCGTGCTGAAAACCACGCGAGGTCACCAGCTGGACGGCGTTGAGGAGTTGGTCGACCGAGTGGGTTCCTCCGTCCTTCACCCGGCGCTCGAACTGGTCGAGCAGGGGGCCCACGACGTCCTCGCTGCCGCGCAGATGGCTCGACACGATCGCGACGAGCTGTTCGCGCGAGGGCAGCCGCAGCTCCAGCGGGAGGCAGCGGCGGCGCAGCGGCAGCGGGAACTCGCGTTCGCCGTTGCTGGTGATCACGACGATCGGGAACGCGCGGCACTCGATCCGGCCGTGGCGCACCGTGGTCCGCACCCCCGGGTCGTCGGTGAACACGCTCGCCTCGGGTTCGGCGCTGCGCATCAGTTCCGGGATCTCGTAGGACCCGTTCTCCATCACGTGCAGCAGGTCGTGGGGCAGGTCGACATCGCACTTGTCGAGTTCGTCGATGAGCAGGACACGGGGCTGTTCATACGGGAGGAGCGCGGTGCCCAGCGGCCCGAGGGTGAGGAAGTCACCCATCCGCGGCGGCAGTTCACCGTCCTGGCCGGGGTCGGCGCCCGCCCGCCAGGCGGCGACGGCCTGGGCGCGGCCGATCGCGTCGTACGAATAGAGTCCGCCGGACAGCCTGCTGCGCGAGACGATGCCCCACTGGAGGACGCGGCCGAGGCCCAGTTCCTGGGCGATGAGGTACGCGAGGGTGGACTTGCCCACACCGGGCGGCCCGGTCACCAGGAGCGGGCGGCGCAGCAGGATCGCCGCGTTCACGACGTCGATCTCCTCGTCGCGCAGCTGCACCAGGTCCTGGGCCTCGCCCAGGCGGCGCTCTGCGGCCCGGGTGTCGTCGAGATCGGGCAGGGGGATCGGCGGGCCGCCGGCGAAGCGGCGCCACTGCGGCGGGTCGGGCAACCGGGGTCCCTGGCCGACCGGGGCCCGGTCACCGGCGGCCCGGAACACACGCCAGGCGGGCGGCGCCCCGGCGGCACCGTACTGCTCCGTCATGCCGGCATCTCCTCACAGTCGACCAGGCGGTTGGGGTCGTCCCACAGGAACGCGATATGTCTGCCCACCAGGAGCGGTCCCACATCGTCCGTCTCCGCCTGTGTGCGCAATTGGTGGACTTTGGCCGGCAGCTGGGTGGGGGACGTGCCGAGGATGAGCTGGAGCACCTCGACGGAGCCCGGCATGTTCTCGCGCCGGTCCCAGGCGGCGAGGCCGACGCCCTCGGCGAGCGCGGCGGCCAGCGCCTCAAGGCCCTGCTCGCGCACGGCGGGGTGCTGGAGGATCACGGCGGTCTTCTCCGGCCGCGCGGCGAGGCGGGCGCGCCAGCGGCCGAGGTCGAGCGGCCCCTGGGCGCTCCACCGGTAGGCCTCGGCGGCGGTCGCCGACTGGAAGGTGCCCCAGCGGGCCCGCCAGCGGCGCAGCTGGGCCGGGTCGCGGGCGCGCATCCGGTCGAGGCTGCGCAGATGCACGTAGTAGCGCAGGCTGACCGGGAGCGGCGCGGTGTCGCTGTCGATCTCCAGGCGGGCCATGTCGTGGTTCAACAGGGCGTGCGGCAGGACGAATTCGATGTGCACGGGTCCGTCGTCCGGGCGGTGCGCCCACTGGGCCTCGCCGTGGCGCAGCGCCCGGTCGACGACGGCGGCGAGGGTGTCGAGCGTGGCGGACTCCACGCCGAGGGCGATCGGCTGCCAGATGCCCGCCGCCGCGTTCACCCAGTGCCGTACGAAGACCCGGTCCGAGCTGTCGTCCGCCGGGTCGATCATGACGACGAGGGCGCGTGGCACGGTCGGGTCGACCGCGGCCCGCCCGGAGATCCGCTCCCGGCGCTCGGCCAGGGTCGCCTCGTGTCCGGCGTCCTCGGCCCAACCGTCCGACCAGGCGCGCAGTTCCGGGGCGCGGGCGGCGCCGAGGTCGGCGGCCACCTCGACGAGGACGACCACCGGGGGCAGCCCGTCGTACTGCGCGTTCTGCTCCAGCAGATGGTCGAAGAAGTCCACGGCGTCGTCGCAGTCGGGCAGTTCGATGCGTAGTTCCCGGGCGAGCGCGGTGTGCAGCGCGGCGCGCGGAACGGGGCTGCCCGAGGCCAGTAACTCGCGTGCCTGGCGGGCGACTTTGACGCTGAGCACCGGCTGCAACGACGGAGTGCCCCGGGTCTCCACACCGCGCGCCTCGCGCACGGCGATGCGGGCCAGGCTCTCGGCCGCCTCCGGCGACGCGAGGGCCTCGACCGCGCCCTTCAGCGCGGGCAGGCCGCGCTCGTGCGGCAGGACCTTGTTCAGCAGGGCGACCATCTCGGCGCGCGGTTCGAGGCCGCGCTCGCTCACTTCGAGACCCGTCTCCGAGGCGACGAGCTCGATGAACAGGGAACGCTGACCGGCATCGCGAATGCATCCCAGTGCGATCAGTTCTTTCGCGAGGAGCGTCACGAGGCGCACCGGGACGCCCCGCGGCCCGTGTGCCGCGCCTGTATCCACCGACCATCCCCCGTGCGTCGGTCCCACCCGTCGGAACTTCGGGCGAAGCTACCACGTCAACTCTACTGCTACCAGGGCGGATTGGGTCCACCACCGGGAAGGCTGAGGTTCCCGGGAGCCCGCGGCGCGCGGTCGGATCAGCGGCGTTCCGCGGTACGGGACAGATACTCCGATGACTCGTGTCATCGTGGATGCTGTACGGCGGCCACCACGCCCGGCGGCCTCGCCCCCCAGGAGGGACACACCGTATGACCGACGCCACCGCCACCGCTCCCGTACGCACCACGACGGGACTCGTCCGCGGGCGCACCCGTGGGCCGCTCCATGTCTTTCGCGGCATCCCGTACGCCCAACCCCCGGTCGGAGCACTGCACTTGGCGGCCCCGGTGCCCGCGCTGACCTGGGACGGCGTGCGGGACGCGGTCGCCTTCGGGCCGCCGCCTCCGCAGTCGCTGGCCACGGCGGTCCCGCGCACCGCCGCGCCCGAGGGCGACGACTGGCTGACGGTCAACGTGTGGTCGCCGGAGCTCGGTGCGGCCCGGCTGCCGGTCCTCGTCTATGTGTACGGCGGCGCCTACCTCACCGGGTCCGCGGACGGGCCGCCGTACGACGGGGCGGCGCTCGCCGAGCGCGGTGTGGTGGTCGTGACGTTCAACCACCGGGTCGGCGCCGAGGGGTTCGGCGTGTTCGACGGCGCGCCGGCCAACCGCGGCCTGCTCGACCAGGTGGCGGCGCTGCGCTGGGTGCGGGAGAACATCGGGGCGTTCGGCGGGGATCCGGACCGGGTGACGGTGTTCGGCGAGTCGGCGGGCGCGGGCGCGGTGGCGTCGCTGCTCGCGATGCCGTCGGCGGCGGGCCTGGTGCGCGCGGCGATCGCGCAGAGCGTGCCCGGCACGTTCTTCACGCGGGAGCTGGCGCGGGACATCGGGGCACGGATAGCGGAGCGGCTCGGCGCACCGGGCGCGTCGGCGGCCGACCTCGCCGCCCACTCCCCGACGCGTTGCGCGACGCGACCGACGCGCTGATCCGGGACCTGCCGTCGTACGCCGGCCGCTGGGGCCGCGTCGCGCACACGCTGACGCCGTTCTCCCCGGTGGTCGACGGCGAGGTGCTGCCCGAGGACCCGTGGACGGCACTGGCGGCGGGCGCCGCGCGCGACGTGCACCTGATGGTCGGTCACAACCGCGACGAGTACCGCCTGTTCACGGTCCTGGCCGGGCGGTACGGGGCGACGACCGCGGACGAGGCGTCACTGGCGCTGCGCCGCTTCGGCCCGGGTCCGCAGGCCGAGGACGACTACCGCGCGGCGTATCCGTCCGCGGACCCGTCGGCGTTGCAGGAGCTGGTGATGTCCGACTGGCTGTTCCGGATGCCGAGCCAGCGGCTCGCCGAGGCGCAGGCGGCCGGTGGCGGTACCGCGTACCTGTACGAACTCGCCTGGCGGTCACCGACGTTGGGGGCGGCGCACGCGCTCGACGTGCCGCTCGTCTTCGGAACGCTGGACAACGACTTCTCCCGGATGTTCTTCGGCGGCGGTGCCCCGGCCGAGGCGGTGGCCCTGTCGGCGGAGATGGGCGAGGCGTGGACGGCGTTCGCCGAGCACGGGCAGCCGGGGTGGGCGCCGTACCTCCCCGGCGAACGGCTGACCCGGATCTTCGACGCGCCGTCGACCACGGCCTCGTATCCGCAGGAGTCCTCGCGCCGGATCTGGGAGAAGCACGCCTTCGACCCGCTCGGCCTGGACCCCGCCTGACGTCCGCGGGCCCGTCATTCGAAGGCCGCCGCCGCCTCGTTCAGGGTCCGCGCGATGACCTGCGGGTCGTAGGCGGCTTTCGGGCCCGGCGTGTAGGTCACGGCGCGCAGTGCGCCGGTGTACCGGAAGGTGCGGTGGCGCTCGTACACCGGCCAGGACACCGGTGACTTGCGGTCGATGCCGACGCTGATGCCCTGGAGGGGGGCCATGCCGAGGAGTTGGTGGACGCTGTCGAGGCCGCCGGTGCGCTCCCCGTCGACGAAGACGTCGAAGCCCCAGCGGATGCCTTCCTGGGCGGTGGCGACGAGGCTCAGGGTGCGGGCCTCGGCGGGCACCGCTCCCGCGTCGGCCGTCACCAGTTCGCCGTACTCGTTGAACGCGAAGTTCAGGCGGCCGTCCTCGATGTAGAGGCTGTAGCCGCCGCCCTGGTCGCCGTGCGAGACGAGCACGCCCTCGGCGGGTGGGCCGGCCAGGTCGACATCCACACGGAAGTCGCGGAAGGAGATGAGGCGGGAGCTGCGGTAGCGCTCCAGTTCCGGGGTGCCGGGGAGCAGGCGCAGGGGGCGTTCGTAGCGTTCGTCGGCGGGGTGGCGGCGCAGGAAGCCGCCGCTGGTGTCGACCAGGGGGAAGACGCCGTTGCGCCAGGCCGCCTGGTCCCAGGCGGCGGCCAGCTCCTTGACCAGTTCCGGGTGCCGGTCGGCCAGGTCGGTCGTCTCGGTGGGGTCCGTGGTGATGTCGTACAGGGACCATTCGCTGTCGTCGTAGGGCGTGCCTGGGCGGTGCAGGGTGACGAGCTTGAGGCCGTCGCGGTAGTAGGAGCGGTCCCCGGTGATCTCCGAGTACTGCTCGCCGTGGGTGGAGGGTGCGGCGGCGTCCTTGAGGACGGGCACGAAGGAGGTGCCGTCCTCGGCGAGCGTGGGCCGCCCGTGGATCTCCGTCGGGCGCTGTACGCCGGCGAGTTCGAGGAGGGTGGGCGCGATGTCGGTGACGTACTGGTACTGGTGGCGGGTGGCTCCGGAGGGCAGTCCGTTCTTCCAGGTGAGCACGGAGGGGACGCGTACGCCGCCCGCGTAGGTGTTGCCCTTGTACAGCCGGAACGGGGTGTTGGAGGCCATGCCCCAGCCGCGCGGATAGTGGACCAGCGAGCGCGGGCCGCCGATCAGGTCGATGTCGCGGGCGACGTCCGGGTTCCAGTCGTCGGGCAGCCGCGGGTGGTGGGCGAAGCGGGAGAAGTAGGAGCGGGTGCCCTCGCGGCCGCCTTCGCCGGTGCCGCCGTTGTCGGAGGTGAACAGGATGATGGTGTCGTCGAGTTCGCCGAGCTGGTCGAGGGTGTCGACGAGCCGGCCGAGGTTCTGGTCGACGTTGTCGACGACCGCCGCGTACACCTCCATGTAGCGGGCGTAGAGGGCCTGTTGGGTGTCGGTGAGCTCGTCCCAGGCGGGCACGTCGTGGCCCGCCTCGGCGTTGCGGTCGGGCAGCCGGGTGCCTTCGGGGAACAGTCCGGCGGCGAGTTGGCGTGCGAAGCGGGAGGCGCGCAGCCGGTCCCAGCCGTCGGCGTAGCGGCCGCGGTACTTGGCGATGTCGGCGGGCTTGGCCTGGAGCGGGCCGTGCACCGCGTTGTGCGCGTAGTAGAGGAAGAACGGTTTGTCGGGGTCGTGGGCGCGCAGCGACTTCAGCATCGAGATCGCCTGGTCGGTGATGTCGTCGGTGTAGTAGTAGTCGTCCGCGAACGAGTCGATGTCCAACGGGCTGTTGTCACGCACGAGTTGGTGCGGGTGGAAGATCGAGGTGAGACCTTCGAGGACCCCGTAGTACTGGTCGAAGCCCTTCTGGAGGGGCCAGTTGCCGCGGCTGTCGGCGGCGTGGGACGCCGAGTCGCGCGACAGGTGCCATTTGCCGACGGCGTACGTGGCGTAGCCCGCACCATGCAGGGTCTGGGCGAGGGTGGGGACCGTGTCGGCGATCTCCATGGCGTATCCGGGGAAGCCCGCGTCGGCGTTGGCGACGAAGGAGTAGCCGGCGCGGTGCGGGTTGAGGCCGGTGAGCAGGGCCGCGCGGGACGGTGAGCAGAGCGGGGCGGTGTGGTAGTTGGTGAGGCGTACGCCGTCGGAGGCGAGGCGGTCGAGGACGGGGGTGTCGATCTCGGAGCCGTAGGGCCCGGTGTCGCTGTAGCCCATGTCGTCGACGAGGACGACCACGATGTTCGGCTTGCCCTCGGTGTCGGGGCGGGGCGCCCAGTGGGGTGTCGACTCGGCGAAGGTGCGGCCGACCGTGCCGGGGAAGTCCGCGTAGGGGTCGGGGCGGCGCTGGTCGGGGGCGTCGGTGGTGCTCATGCGGTGGCTTCCCATCGGGTGTGCGGGTCGGTGAGCGAGCCGCGGACGACCGGCTCGGGGGCGGCGGCCAGCAGCGTCCGTGTGTACGGGTGCCGGGGGTTCTCCACGAGGTCGTCGGCGGGGCCGGTCTCGACGATGCGGCCGTGCCGCATGACGGCGATGCGGTGCGAGACCTGGCGTACCACCGCGAGGTCGTGGGCGATGAAGACCAGGGCCAGGTCGAGGTCCCGCTGGAGGTCGGCGAGGAGGTTGACGACCTGGGCCTGGACCGACACGTCGAGCGCCGAGACCGGTTCGTCGCAGATGAGGACGGCGGGGGACGGCGCGAGGGCGCGGGCGATGCCGATGCGCTGGCGCTGGCCGCCGGAGAAGTCGCGCGGGTGGCGGTCGGCGGCGCTCGGATCGAGGCCGACCTGCTCCAGGAGCCGCGCCACCTCGCGCGGCCGGTCCCGTTCGGTGCCGATACCGAAGGCGATGAGCGGTTCCGCGATGATCCGGCCGACCGTGAGGCGGGGGTTGAGCGAGGCGTAGGGGTCCTGGAAGACGAGCTGGACCTGGCGGCGCAGGTCGTGGAGTTGCCGCCGGTCGGCCGGGGCGACCGGGGTGCCTCGGAAGGTGACCGTGCCCGAGGTGGCCGGGTGGATGCCGATGAGGGTGCGGGCCAGGGTGGACTTGCCCGAGCCGGACTCGCCCACGACGCCGAGGGTCTCGCCCGCGGTGAGGGTGAGGTCGACTCCGTCGAGGGCTCGGGTCTCCCTGCGGTCGGCGCGGCGGCGGGACGACGACGCCGGGAAGTGCTTGTGGAGGTTCTCGGCGGTGAGGACGGTTTCCCGCCGCGCGGCGTTCTCGTGTCGTGCCGGGCGCGGAGCGTCGGTGGTCGCTCGCGCCGGTCCCGGGGTGTCCGCCGCGGCGATCGGTTCCAGGCAGGCCGCGCGCGTACGGTCCTCGGTGACGGGCGGCTCCGTCGTCCCGCACTCCTGTGTCGCCCGCGCGCACCGCGGCGCGAACGCGCAGCCGGCGAGCGGCAGCGACAGGTCGGGCGGGCTGCCCGCGATGCCCTCCAGGCGGGTGCCCGCCGGACGGTCGAGGCGTGGGACCGCCGCCAGGAGGCCCGCCGAGTAGGGGTGGCGGGGGGCGTGCAGGACGTCGCGGGTGGGGCCTTCCTCGACGATGCGGCCGCCGTACATCACCGCGACCCGGTCGCAGGCGCGGGCCACGACGCCGAGGTTGTGGGTGATGAGGACCAGCGCGGTGCCGGTCTCCTTGGTGGCTGTGTCGAGGACGCCGAGGATCTGGTCCTGGACGGTGGCGTCGAGGGCGGTGGTGGGCTCGTCGGCGAGGAGCACCTCGGGGTCGTTGGCGAGGGCGAGGGCGATCATGACGCGCTGGCGCATGCCGCCGGAGTACTGGTGGGGGTGGTCGTCGAGGCGGCCCGCGGCGTCGTGGATGCCGACCAGGTCGAGGAGTTCGAGGGAGCGGGCGCGGCGGGCCGCCCGGTCGCCGCGGCCGTGGGCGCGCAGCACTTCGTCGAGGTGGCGGCCGATGGTCAGGACCGGGTTCAGGGAGGTGAGCGGGTCCTGGAAGATCATGCCGACGCGGTCGCCGCGGACGGCGCGCAGCGCGGTGTCGTCGAGTGTCGCCAGGTCCGTGTCGCCCAGGCGTACGGAGCCGCCGGTGACCCGTCCGGTGCCGGGCAGCATCCGCATCAGGGCGAGCGCGGTGGTGGACTTGCCCGAGCCGGACTCGCCGACGATGCCGAGGGTGTCGCCGGCGGCGAGGCGGAAGGAGACGCCGCGGACCGCACGGACCGGCGGCCGGGTCCCGGTCGGGTCGGGGAACTCCACGCTGAGGTCGGTGACGTCGAGGACGGGGGCGGCGCTCATCGGCGTACTCCCTGGTTGAGGGCCTCGGCGAGGAGCGAGAGGCCGAGGACGAGGAGTGTGACCACGGCGAGAGGGACCAGGGCGAGGGACGGGGTGTCGCCGAGGTGGCCGACGGCCGAGGCGAGGATGTTGCCGAGCGAGGGGGCGGGCGCGACGACGCCGACGCCGAGGTAGCTCATGCCGCCCTCGATGAACACCGCGACGGACAGGGACACGGCGATCTGCACGATCAGTGGGTCGGCGGCGTTGGGCAGGATGTGGCGGACGAGGACGCGCTGCCGGGAGGCTCCGCCGACGGCGGCCGCGACCGCGTACTCGCGCTCGCGGTGCACCAGGATCGCCGCCCTCAACTGCCGTCCGAACACGGGGATCTCGGCGAGCGCGACGACGAGGACCACGGTGCCCGCGCCCGGACCGACGATCGCGGTGACGGCGAGGGCGAGGACGAGTCCCGGGAAGGCGAAGATCAGGTCGAAGATCCGCTGGACGACGGTGTCGACGACCCGGGCCGTCGTCGCGGCGAGCGCGAGCCCCACCCCGAGCAGCGCGCCGAGCGGCACGGCCGCGGCGATGATCCACAGGTCGGAGCGGATCCCGTACAGGACGCGGCTGAGGACGTCGCGGCCGAGATCGTCGGTGCCGAGCGGATGCCCGGCGGCCAGCAGCCCGGTCAGCGAGTCGGCGGACTGCGCGGTGGGCGAGGCGGGCGCGAGCAGCGGGGCGAGCAGTCCGGCGAGGGCGATCCCGCCGACGAGGACGAGCCCGACGATGCCACGCGGCGTCAGGAGGCCCTGGACGTAGGGGTTCTGTCGGAGTTCACGGGGGCGCCCGGTGGTCGGCGGAGCGGCGATGGCGGTCATGGCGTGGCCCCTCACTCGAAACGGATGCGCGGATCGAGCCACGCGTAGACGACGTCGGTGAGCAGCTGCACGACCACGAACACGACGACGAGCAGCAGCAACAGGTCCTGGATGACGGGGTAGTCGCGGCGCAGCACGGCTTCCTGGGCGAGGCGGCCGAGGCCCGGCCAGGAGAAGATCGCCTCCACCAGGACGGCGCCGCCGAGCAGATGGCCGATCTGCATCCCGAGGAGGGTGACGACGGGCGGGGCCGCGTTGGGCAGGGCGTGCCGCCACAGGATGCGGCGGCGGGGGACGCCGAGGGCGGTGGCGGTGCGGACGTAGTCCTCGTCGAGGGTGCGTTCCAGGCTGTCCTTCAGGTAGCGGGCGAGGACCGCCGCGGAGGGCAGGGCGAGGCAGAGCGACGGGAGCAGCAGGTACTGCGCGGCGAGGTCGGGGGCGTCGAGGAACGAGCCGGCGCCGCCGGACGGCAGCAGCCCGAGGAGCACGGCGAACACCAGGACCAGGACGACGCCGCTGACGAACGGCGGCACCGAGAGCGCCGCCGTGGTCAGCACCCGGACGAGCGCCTGGACGGGCCTGCGCCGCGAGGTGGCGCCGAGCACTCCCCCGGTGAGGCCGAGGACCAGCACCCACGCCAGCGCGCCCAGCGTCAGCTGCACGGTCGCGCCGAGGCCCGCGCCGATGAGGTCGGCGACATCGCCGCCGATGACGTACGACGCGCCGAGGTGCCCGGAGAACAGGTCGCCGAGCCAGTGGAAGTACTGGGTGAACGGTGACGCGTCCAGGCCGAGCCGGTGGCGTATCGCCTCGACGGACGCCGGGCTCGCGTCCGCGCCCGCGAGGCTGTCCGCCGGATCGCCGGGGATCAGGCGCAGCAGGAGGAAGACGGCGACGGACGCGAGGACGAGGACCGCCAGGGCCGAGGGGACGCGTTTGACGAGATAGGAGCGCATGGGTGGGATCTCCTCAGTTCCGTTGCGCTGCCGCCTACTTGGCGAGGTAGGCGGTGTCGAGGTCGAGCAGGCCGTAGCGGTTGATCGCGATGTCGTGCAGCTTGGTCGTGTACACCGCGGTGGCGGGGACGGCGGCGAGATCGATCACGAAGCACTCGTCGAGGAGGAGGTCGGTGAGCTTCTTGTAGAGCCCTCGGGCGGCGGCCCCGGTGGGATCGGCGGTGGTGTTCCAGGCGCCGACGGCGAGCTTCTTGTACGCGGCGGAGGAGAACTTCGACGTGTTCTTCTCCGCGTTGAAGGGGTACGCCGAGACGGCGAGCGTGGACGGGATGGACTGGCCGAAGCCGTGCCCGCCGCACCACAGCGCGTCGAAGTCCTGGGCGATGAGCTTCTTCTGCCAGGCGGCCGGGTCGCGGGGGACGATGTCGACGGTGATGCCGACCTGCTTGAGGTCGTACTGGACGAGCTGGGCGAAGGCGTCCTGTCCGGTGACGTACTCCATGGTCAGTTTCAGGCCCGTGGCGCCGACCGACTTGAGCAGCTCGCGCGCCTTCGCCGGGTCGTGCTTGCGGGAGACCGGCTCGGACGGCGCGAAGGCCACGGAGTCCTTGGTCCAGGGGGTGTCCGTGGCGGTGCCGAACCCGTACATCACCTGGCTGACCAGGCGGTCGCGGTCGACGGCGTAGGAGATGGCCTGGCGGACCGCCTTCTCCTTGAGCTCGGGGTGGGTGACGTTCGCGCCGACGTAGTACGAGCCGCCGGTGCCGTAGCTGAACTGGTTGACGGTGAAGGCGGGTTGGGAGGAGAAGGCCTTGTTGTTCTTGCCGTCGAGCTGGAAGGTCAGGTGCACCTCGCCGGTCTTCAGGGCCGAGGCGATGGAGTCGGTCTCCGAGATGACACGGATCTCGACGGCGTCCAGGTAGGGGCCCTCGTCCTTCCAGTACGCGTCGTTGCGCTCGAAGGTGAAGGACGTGCCCGGGGTCCACTTCTTCGCCCGGAACGGGCCCGTGCCGTTGAACTTCTTGCCGGTGAGGGCGTCCGGCACATTGCCGCCATCCGAGATGATCATGAACTCGAAGAGGTCGAAGAGATTGCTCACCGGGTGGTCGAGGGTGAGGACCAGCTCGTGGTCGCCCTTCTTGTCGAAGCCGGTGATGGCGAGCGCGGTGGAGCGCAACTGGGCGGAGCGGTCCGGGTTCTGCGTGTTCTTGATGGAGCTGACGACGTCGTCGGCGGTGAACGCCCTGCCGTCGTGGAAGGTCACTCCCTCGCGCAGGTGCAGCGTGACGGTCCTGCCGTCGTCGGAGACGTCCCACTTCGTGGCCAGTTCGGGCTGCGGGTCGAAGTTCTTGTCGTAGACGGTGAGCGTGTTGTAGATCAGGCGCTGCGGCAGGCAGGCGCCGCTGATGGTGAACAGCAGGGCGGGCGTGAAGTCCTGCTGGGAGGCGATGGTGAGGGTGCCGCCCTTGACCGGCTTCGCGTCGCCCGACGCGTCGGCGGACGCGGCACCTCCCGTCGCGGCGCTGCGGCAACCGGACAGGCCGAGCCCGAGGAGCGCGGCGCCCGCTCCGGCGGCGCGCAGGGTGGAGCGGCGGGTCACGGACGTAGCGACAATGGAGGATATTTCGGTCATCGAATCCTGCCTGGATGCAAGGGGCGGACGTACGGAGGCACGACAAGGGCCCAGGTGAGAGAGCGCGCCCCGGAGGCCGGCCACCACGCTCGGTGACACAACGTCAGAACAGGGCGCTACAGAGGGAGTTGAGAGCGTCGAAAGCTGCACACGGGCGGTGCGGGAGGAGTGGGCGCACAGGCTCGGCGCCTGCTCCGGCCGGTGTTCTCGGCAGGAGTGCTCAGCCGGTCTTCTCGACCGGCGTTCTCAGCCGGTGTTCCCAGCCGGTGATCAGCGATTTTCAGGGGCGGACGGCACACACCGCGCTGGCCTGTCGACAGAGGTCGACGTGCCTGCGGGACACGAGGCGCTGGTCCGGATTCATGCGAGCAATATGACAGCGCCTTTCTCGAACGGTCAACCGGTCTTGTCCACGATGCAGGACCCGCCCCCTGCTCACCCGCGATCACCTGACGTCCCGTCGACGCTCGAAAAAGGGCTTCTGAACAGGGGATTCAGCAGCACGGTAGCGGCGGCGACCGGGAGCGCATCGCGTCCAGAATGTGGATTCACGATGCGTTCGGGGTCGTCGCAGACGTGCGAGTGGCCGATCGCCGCACCGCGGATCTCGGCCAGATAGCCCTCGTCCCGCAAGCTGCTCTGGTCGGTCACCACCACCAGGTCCGGGTCGAACACGTCGAGCAGCAGGGCCACCGCCGCGCCGACCGCACGGGCCCGGTCGCGCAGCAGCCGCTCGGCGCGCTCGTCGCGCGCGGCCGCCTCCCACAGCAGCCCGAACTCCGGTGCGGGGACGAGACCTTGGCGTACCGCGGACTCCACCAGGGACGTGTCCGAGACCGTGGCCGCCAGACAGCCCGTACGGCCGCAGTCGCACGGGACGTCGGAGCCCGGCACGGGCAGGTGGGCCACGTCCCCGCGCCCGACGCGGGGCCTCGGTGGACGACGCCCGCGATGCCGATCGCCGCGTCGACGACGTTGCCGACGAAGAGGTGGACGAGGCTGCGCCGGGCGGCACTGTGGCCGAAGAGGATCTCCGACTGCGCGATGGCGCGGGCGTGGTTGTCGATCCGCACCGGGAGGCCGAGCGCCCCGGCGAGTTCGTCGGCGAGCGGCCGCTCGTGCAGCCCGAGGGCGTCGTGGCGTACGACGCGGCCCGCGCCCGGGTCGACCCAGCCGCCGAGGACGGCGCCCACGCCGAGCACGGGCCGGGTGGCGGGCGCGGCCGCCATGAAGTCGCGCAGCGCGTCCGCGATCCGGGCCACGAGGTCCCGCCGGGCGATGCCGTCGTGCGGGAAGGTGCGCCGGGCGACGACCCTTCCGCGCAGGTCGACCAGGCCGAACGTGGACCCCGGCACCCCGATGTGGACACCCCCGGCGACCGGCCCGCCGACCTCCCCGGTGTGCAGGTCCACCGGTGTGCGGGGGCGGCCCGCGCCGCGCGTCTCGACCAGGTGGGGCAGGTCCCGCAGGAGTCCGGCGCGGCCGAGGTCGGAGCACTGGCGGGACACGGCGGCGGGGCTCAGTCCGCTGACCCGGGCGATGGTGGAGCGGGCGACGGGGCCGTGCTCCAGTACGGCCCGCAGGACAGCCGCGGCGTTGGCCTCGCGCCGGCCGTCGCCAGGCAGGGGGGCGGAGTGGGTCGCTGTCATCGTCCGTCCTGGTGGTCGGCTGGGCTCGGGAGAGCGCGCGGAGGGTCGCTCGCACCGTAGTCCGGTCGGGGCGGCGGAGTTCGCAATGTTGCCGCGGGATGAAATCGCCGACCCGCGCGGCTCCGCTTCCACAGTCACGTATCCGCAGGTCACGGCGCGCTTGGTGGACGCACTGCGCCCAACGAACCGACGGACGGGCCGGGTTGACGTGTGCGCGGAGCCGGGGGCAAGGTCGGGCCATGTCCGCCACGACGATGCTCGCCGAGCGGCTCCACATCGACCTGGGACGCCTCGCGTCGTCGGCCTGTCGGAGCCTCGCCTCCCTGGCCTGCCGCGGCTGACCACGTCACTTCTCCACGGTCGCGGTGCCGCGGCCGGTTCGTCCGGCCCGACAGTTCGTCCGGCCTGATTTCTTCCGCTGCGAGACGAATTCCGTACCGGTCACCTCCGCAGGCGATGGCCCTCGGCCCCGCGGCCACCGAGCCCTCGCACTCGAACGAGCCCAGCAGCCCACCGAGCCCAGCGCTCGTACGACCTCAGCACCCCACCGAGTCCGGCTCACCACCGAGCCCAGCTCCCCACCCGGCCCACTTCCCCACCGAGCTCAGCACTCGACCCAGCTCGGCACCCACCGGCCTCAGCGCCTCACCTACTTCAGCGCCCCACCGATCTCAGCGCCCCACCGAAAGGACCCGCGTTCCCATGACGACCGCACCCGCCACCCCTGCCACTGCCACGGCCACCACCCCCGCCCCCACCGTCACCGTCACAAAACTCGGCGGCCGTCTCGGCGCCGTCATCGAGGGCGTCCGCCTCTCCGGCGACCTCGCCCCCGAGACCGTCGCCGCCGTCCGCGCGGCACTCCTCACCCACAAGGTCGTCTTCTTCCGCGGCCAGGACCACCTCGACACCGACTCCCACGAGGCGTTCGGCCGGCTCCTCGGCACGCCGGTCGCCCACCCGACCGTCCCGTCCGCCGACGGCCGCTACTCGTTCCCGATCAACTCGGACTACGGCGGCCGCGCCAACCAGTGGCACAGCGATGTCACGTTCGTCCCCGCCTACCCGGCCTTCTCGATCCTGCGCGCCACCAAGATCCCCCCGTACGGCGGCAACACCCTGTGGGCCAACACCGCGACGGCGTACGAGAATCTGCCCGCCCCGCTCCAGGAGCTCGCCACGAGTCTGCGCGCCGTGCACTCCAACGACTACGACTACGCGGCCTTGCGCCCCGACGCGATCCCGGAGCAGCTCCAGCGCTTCCGCGACGTCTTCGCCAAGATCAAGTTCCTGACCGAGCACCCGGTCGTCCGCGTCCACCCGGAGACCGGTGAACGGACCCTGCTGCTCGGCAACTTCGTACAGAAGATCTCCGGACTCACCGGCCGCGACTCCCGCGACCTGCTCGAACTCTTCCAGCGCCACATCGAGCGCCCGGAGAACACCGTCCGCTGGCAGTGGCAGGTCGGTGACGTCGCCATCTGGGACAACCGGGCCACCCAGCACTACGGCGTCGACGACTCCGACGACCACGAGCGCAAGCTGGCCCGCGTGACCATCGACGGCGACGTCCCGGTCGGCGTCGACGGTCGTACGTCCACGCTCCTGTCCCCCGATTCGGTGCCCGAGCCGGAGCACGGCATCGCGTCCGGCGCCTCGACGGCGGCGACCGGCACCCCGACGTCCGTCGTCGCGTGAGCACCGCCGCACCGCGCCCCGAACCGGCCCGGCGCCGTCCGAACGTCGTCGTCATCCTCACCGACCAGCAGCGCTGGGACACGACCGGTGTGCAGGGCGGCCCGCCCGGACTGACTCCGCAGTTCGACCGGATCGCCCGCGAAGGCACCCTGGTCGAGCAGGCGATCACGCCCAACCCGGTCTGCGCACCCGCCCGTTCGGCCCTCCAGACGGGTCGCTGGCCGACGGCGGCGGGCGTGCACCGCAACGGGCTCGCCCTGCCCGCCGAGCTGCCGACGCTCGCGAGCGGCTTCGCCGAGGCCGGGTACGCGACCGGATACATCGGCAAGTGGCACCTGGCGGGCGCGCCGTCGGGAGCGGGTCCGGTGCCGAAGGACGCGCGGGGCGGCTATCAGGAGTGGTTGGCGTCCGAGCTGCTCGAGTTCACCTCGGACGCCTACCACACCGTGTTGTACGACGAGGCGGGTGAACCGGTGCGGCTGCCGGGGTACCGCAGTGACGCGCTGATCGACGCGGCGATCCGGTTCGTGGCCGACCACCACGACCGCCCGTTCCTGCTCTTCGTCTCGCTCCTCGAACCGCACCACCAGAACCCGACCGACGACTATCCGGCTCCTGAGCCGAACACGGCCGTCCCGCAAGGGAGTTGGCTGCCGCCGGATCTGGCCGCGCTCAGCCCGTCCGCGCCCCAGGGCGGTGTCCACCGGCATCTCGCGGGCTACCTCGGCCAGATCAAGCGGGTCGACGAGGGCGTGGGCCGGCTGCGCGACGCGCTGCGCAGCCTCGCGCTCACCGAGGACACGATCCTGGCCTGGACGGCGGATCACGGCTCGCACTTCCGCACACGGAACGGCGAGTACAAGCGGTCGGGGCACGAGGCGTCGGTCCGGGTGCCGCTGGCCCTCACCGGGCCGGGATTCACCGGCGGCGGTCTCGTCCGTCACCCGGTCAGTACGGTCGACCTGATGCCGACGCTCCTGTCGGCGGCGGGCGTCGACGTGCCGTCGGGCGTCCAGGGCCGGTCCTTCCTGCCGCTCACCGGGGGAGGCGCCGACCCCGGCCGGCCGCCGGAGGTGTTCATCCAGATCAGCGAGGACCAGGTGGCCCGCGCCGTGCGCACCGACCGCTGGAAGTACGTCGTCGCGGCGCCGGACGCCGACCCCTGGCACGACGCCTCGGCCGGCCGGTACGTCGAGACCGAGCTGTACGACCTGGCCGCGGACCCCTACGAGTTGGACAACCTGGCGGGCCTCACCTCCCACCGCCGCGTCGCGGACTCCCTGCGCGAGGCGCTCGCCGCCTGGCTCGACCGGGTCGGCGAGAAGCCGGTGACGGTGACACCGGCACCGGAGCGCCCCACGGGTCAGCGCAGCGTGGATCCCTTCCCACCTGACCTCCCTTGGGATTCACTGCCGTTCGCGCATTAGGCGCACCCGCTGATGGCCCCCGCGGCGACGGCCGCCGGGGCCCTCGCCCGCTCCGACATCAGGGAGGACAAGAAGAGCGCCAAGCGCGCCTCTAGCCCCCCAAGCGGGGGCGCCGCCTCCGGCCCGCTCACGCCGACCGGGAACACGGGGAACACGGGGAACACGGGGAACACGGGGAACACGGGGAACACGGGGAACACTCACGGTCGGCGTCGCCGCCTGACCGTGAGCACCCCCGGGGCACCCGCCTTCGGCATGACCGGGGCCGGGGCCGTGTCAGGTGCACGGCCCCGGCCCCGGTCCGCCTACCGTCTGGGCATGAACACTCGCGCCCAGATCTCCCTGCTGCTGCTCGCCGGCGCGTCCGGTGCCGTGGACGCGCTCGCGTTCACCGCGCTGGGCACCGTGTTCGCCGGGGTCATGACCGGGAACCTCGTGCTGCTCGGGATCTCGGCGGGGTCCGGCGCGGGGCACGACGTGGCGGCTCCGTTGTACGCGCTCGGCGGGTACGCGCTGGGGGCCGGGGTCACCGCGTTCGGGTGCCGACGGGTGGGGACGCGGGCCGCCTCGCACGGTGGCCGGGGCAGGTCGTGGCCGCGCTCGCGGCCCAGACGGCGCTGCTCGCGTTCGTCGCCGTGGCGGGTGCGCTGCTCGACGGGCGGCCCGACGGGGGCCGGCGCACGGTGCTCCTCGTGGCCGCCGCCCTCGCGATGGGCGGGCAGTCCGCGGCGATGGTCGCGGCCGGGGAGGGCGCCGCGCCGACCACGTACTTCACCGGGACGCTCACCACTCTGGTGACGGGCACGGTCGACGGCTCCGCGCGCGGGCGCGGTCAACTCTGGGTGACCGCGCGGTTGTCGGCCGTGGTCGGCGGCGCCGCGTGCGCCGTCGCCGTACGGGAGGCCGCACCGGCGTGGGGGTTCACCGCACCTGCCGTGTTCGCGGCCGCCGCGTTGGCGTGCCAGAAACCTGCACAGCGATTGCGCAGAGCGGTCACGTCGGGCCGCAGAACTCCATTGCCGAATACACGCAGCAGGAGCCTTTGATGCGTGAGTGTCCCATTCGGTGAAAGCAGGCACACCCCCTTCACATTTCCCGTCGTGAAGAATGTGAAGGAGCTGCCACCAGGCCGTGAACAGGCCTGCACGTCCCGGTAATTGGGTCCGCACATCACTCCGACCGGGGACGTTCCGATTGGCTGTGCGACGCGTCGGCGTGCTTTGATCCAGCGCATCGCGGAACGGTTCCCGGATTCGGTTCTGCTGTTACGGCCGATTCCCGACGCCAACGCGTTTTTCGAAATACCCAGACATACCCATGAGAAGGGCGGCTCATCATGAGCAACACCCACCAGGTCGAGACCCTCGAGATTTCCGACGCCGAGCTGGACAACGTCTCCGGCGGTCTGGTCGGCGGCCTCGCCGCCAACCTGACCGGCACCGTGGACTCGATCGCCCCGGTCTCCGGCGTCGTCTCGGGCCTCACGGGCACGGTCGAGGGCCTCACCGGCCTCAACACGGGCGCCGTCACGGGCCTGGCCACCGGCCTCACCGCCGGCCTCTGAGTCGCATCAGACGGATCACCCGCCGCCGACCTGACCGGCGGCGGACCCCAGGCCTCGGAACCAGCCAGGTTCCGGGGCCTTCGGGGCGTCCGGCCGCGCGGGAGCGCGCCGCCCGGACCTCGGCAACGTAAGGGAATCACCGCGTGCAGTTCCGCCAACAGGCCCTGTCCAAGTTGCAGTCGCCGGAGGCGCTCGACCTTCCGGTGCGGCTCGCGCGGCCGCAGGGGCTGCTCGCGCTCGCCGTCACCGTCGTCGTGATGGCCGCCGCCAGTGTGTGGGCCGTGACCGGTTCGGTCTCCTCGACGCTCAAGGCGAGCGGCGTCCTCACCTACGGGCGGGGCAGTTACGTGCTCCAGACGCCCGTCACCGGACAGGTCACCGGCCTGTACGTACGGGAGGGGCAGCGGGTCGCGGCCGACGCGCCCCTGCTCAAAGTCCGTACGGAGCAGGGCAATCGGGTCGTCCGCGCCATCGACGCGGGCCGGGTCACGGCGCTCGTCGCGCGGATGGGGTCCGTGGTGACCACCGGTGCCGACGTCGCGACCCTGGAACGCACCTCCTCCGCGCGCGATCCGCTGCTCGCCCTGCTGTACGTGCCCGCCACCAGCGCGGCGACCGTCCCGGCGGGCGCCTCCGTCGACCTGACGGTGCCCGCAGCCCAGAGCTACGGGGTGCTGCGCGGCACCGTGAAGGCGGTCGGGCGCGCCGCGCAGACGAAGCGGCAGGTCACCGACGTCCTCGGGGACGCCGATCTGGCCGCGCAGTTCACCAAGGGCGGGGCGCGGGTTCCGGTCCTCGTGCAGCTCACCCCCTCCGCCTCGACGACGTCCGGCTATGCCTGGTCGTCCCGGGGCGGGCCGCCGTACGCCCTCACCTCCATGACCCTCACCGGCGGCGCCGTGCACCTCGCCGAGCAGCGCCCGATCGATTGGCTGCTGCCGTGACCGCGACCTCGTTGCCGCCCGCCGGACACGGTGGGCGCCGCCGCTCCCGGCCCGCTCCCCCACCGCCCAGGCGCCGCAGGACGGTGCGTACCCCCACGGTCCTCCAGATGGAGGCCGTCGAGTGCGGCGCCGCGGCGCTCGGCATGGTCCTCGCGCACCACGGCCGGCACGTCCCGCTCGAAGAGCTGCGCATCGCGTGCGGTGTCTCGCGGGACGGCTCGCGCGCCAGCAACCTCCTGAAGGCGGCGCGCAGTTACGGCCTGACCGCCAAGGGCATGCAGATGGAGCCCGGCGCGCTCGCCGACGTGCAGGGCCCGGCGATCCTTTTCTGGGAGTTCAACCACTACGTCGTCTACGACGGCACGGGGCGCCGCTTCGGGCGGCGCGGCGTGCACATCAACGACCCGGACAAGGGCCGCCGGTTCGTGGCCACCGAGGACTTCGACACCAGCTTCACGGGCGTCGTCCTGGTCTTGGAGCCGGGACCGGACTTCCGGCCGGGCGGGCGCCGTCCGGGCGTGCTCAAGGCGCTGCCCGGACGGCTGCGCGGCACGACCGGCACCATGGTCGCCGCGCTCCTCGCGAGCCTGCTGCTCGTCGCGGTGGGCGCGGCGGTGCCCGCGCTCAGCCGCACGTACATCGACCTGTTCCTGATCGGTGATCAGACCTCCCTGTTGGGCGCCCTGTTCGCGTCGATGGGCGCGATGGTGGCGCTCACCGGCGCCCTGACCTGGTTGCAGCAGGCGAATCTGCTGCGTGGCCGGATCATCTCGTCGACGCTCAGCAGCGCCCGCTTCTTCGGCCATCTGCTGCGGCTGCCCGTGCAGTTCTTCGCGCAGCGCAGCCCGGCCGACCTCGTCCAGCGACTCCAGTCGAACGACGGGGTCTCCGAGACGCTGGCCCGCGACCTGACGGCGGCCGGCGTCGACGGGATCGTGGTGCTGCTGTACGCGGCGCTGCTGTGGACGTACGACCCGCAGCTGACGATGGTCGGCGTCGGCATCGCGCTCCTGAACGTGGTGGCGATGCGGATCGTCGTACGGCTGCGCGCCACACGCACGCAGAAGCTGCGGGCGGACACGGCCCGGCTGACCAACACCTCGTACACCGGGCTCCAGTTGATCGAGACGATGAAGGCCACCGGCGGTGAGGACGGTTACTTCCGGCGGTGGGCCGGACAGCACGCGACGACGCTGGAGGAGCAGCAGCGGCTCGGGGTGCCGAGCGCCTGGCTGGGGGTCGTCGCGCCGACGCTGGCGACGCTCAACAGCGCGCTGATCCTGTGGATCGGCGGTCTGCGCGCCGTCGAGGGGCATCTGTCGGTGGGCCTGCTCGTCGCGTTCCAGGCGCTGGTGACCCGCTTCACCGCGCCCCTCACCCGGTTGAACGGGGTCGCGGGCCGCATCCAGGACTTCGCCGCCGACGTGGCCCGGCTCAAGGACGTCGAGAGCTTCCCGGTCGACACCCTGTACGCGCGCCCGGAAGCGGTGCACGACACGCGCCGGCTGAAGGGGCACGTCGAGCTGGAGGAGATCACGTTCGGCTACAGCCCGCTCGACAAGCCGCTCCTCTCGGGGTTCTCGCTGACGGTCGGTCCGGGCGAGCAGGTGGCGCTCGTGGGCGGCTCGGGCAGCGGCAAGTCGACCGTCTCCCGGCTCATTTCGGGGCTGTACGCGCCGTGGGAGGGCGTCATCCGGATCGACGGGCGGCGCCTCGACGACATCCCCCGCGGGGCGCTCGCCGCGTCAGTGTCCTTCGTCGACCAGGACGTGTTCCTCTTCGAGGGCACGGTCCGGGACAACGTCGCGCTGTGGGACCCCTCGATCTCCGACGACGCGGTCGCCGACGCGCTGCGCGACGCGTGCCTGTACGACGTGGTGGCGCGGCGGCCCGGCGGCCTCCACAGCCCGGTCGAGCAGGACGGGCGCAACTTCTCCGGCGGGCAGCGTCAACGTCTGGAGATCGCACGGGCGTTGGTGCGCCGGCCGAGCATCCTCGTCCTCGACGAGGTGACGAGCGCGCTCGACGCCGAGACCGAGCAGGTCGTCATGGACAACATCCGGCGGCGCGGCTGCGCCTGTGTGGTCATCGCCCACCGGCTGAGCACGGTGCGCGACAGCGACGAGATCGTGGTCCTCGACCACGGGCAGGTCGTCGAGCGCGGCCGCCACGAGCATCTGGTGGCGGCGGGCGGCCCGTACGCCGAGCTGGTCAGGGAGCACTGACATGACCTACGAACCGTACGAGCGGCAGGAGCAGTACGCACAGCACGTGCCGCAGCAGCGGTACGGGCAGCAGGAGGGGTACGAAGAGGCGTACGCGCAGCCCCCGTTCGGCTCGCCGCACGCGGGCGACCAGGTCGTCGCCGCGTTCGGCGGGCTCGGCGCGCCGCTCGACTGCGCGGGAGTGCGCAGCCTGCCATTGGAGGGCCCGCAGGTGCTGTGGCTCGTCACGGACGGCGCCCTCGACCTGTTCGCGGTGGACGTGTACGCGCAGGGGCACTGGAACTTCCTGGGGCGCCTGGAGCCGGGCACGCTGCTGCTCGGCCCGGTCGAGGGCACCCGGCACACCCTGGTCGGGCGGCCGCTGGCGGGCTGTGCCCTGCGTCGTATCCCGCTGCGCGAGCTGCCGTACACGCCCGGCGCCCGGCCCTCGGCCGACGGCTCGTACGACATGGCGTGGAGTCTGCTGGAGGAGGCGTTCGCGCTCGGTGTGGGGCGCGGGCAGCGGGTCCTCTTCGAGGCCCCCTTCAGCGATCACGGCGGGCGGGCCGCGGACCCGGAGCTCCTCGGCGACGACGACGTGCTGTGGCCCCAACTCTCCCCGGGCAGCGTGCAGTACGGGTCCGCGTACGCCGCCGACGCGGCCGCCGATCTGCTGGTCGACGGGGCCCTGTGGCAGCGCATGGTGAACCAGCAGCACCGGCTCCTGTCGACGCTCGACCGGTGGATCGAGCGTCTGGAGAGCGCGCACGAGGACCGGGCCGCGGCCGGGATCCGGGCGGGTGAGGCGGTGCGCGAGCAGGCCGACCGGACGCTGCTCGCCTCGATCGGTACGCGGCGGCGGCGCGAGCGGCCCGCCGACGCGGGCGTCGACGCGACGTACGCGGCGTGCACGGTGGTGGCGCGGGCCGCCGGGATCCGGCTCGTCGAGCCGCGGCACGGCGGCCCGGTGAGCGACCGGATCGACCCGGTCGAGCAGATCGCGGTCGCGTCCCGGATCCGTACCCGTCCGGTGCGGTTGAGCGGCGACTGGTGGCGTCAGGACTCGGGGCCGCTGGTCGGCTTCCGCGCGGCGTCCGGGGCGCCCGTCGCGCTGCTGTGGCGGCGCGGCGGCTACGAGGCGGTGAACGCGGCGGGCGACCGGCGCAGCCGGGTCGACGAGGACAACGCGGAGGACTTCGAGGAGCGGGCCGTGATGCTCTACCGGCCGCTGCCCGAGGGAGAGTTGACGCCGCGCGGTCTGCTGCGGTTCAGCGTGCGCGCGCTGGGTGGTGACATCCGGCGGCTGCTCCTCGCGGGCCTGGTGACGGTGGGGCTCGGCGCGCTGGTGCCGGTCGCCACCGGACAGGTGCTCGGCCGGTACGTACCGAACGCCGAGACGGGCCCGATCACCCAGATGTCGCTGGCGATCATCGTCTCCGGTGTCGTGTCGGCGGTGTTCATGCTGGTGCAGAACATGTCGGTGCTGCGCATCGAGGGCCGCGTCGAGTCCGTGCTCCAACCCGCCGTCTGGGACCGCCTGTTGCGGCTCCCCACACGATTCTTCGCGTCCCGCTCGACGGGTGAGCTGGCGAGTGCGGCGATGGGCATCAGCGCGATCCGCCGTCTCCTGTCGGGGGTCGGCCCGGTGGTCGTGCAGTCGGTGACGATCGGCGCGATGAACCTGGTGCTACTGCTGGTGTACAGCGTGCCGCTGGCGCTGGCGGCGCTCGGCCTGCTGGTGCTCGTCGCGGGTGTCTTCCTCACCCTCGGCCTGATGGAACTGCGCTGGCAGCGCCGACTGGTAAAGCTCGGCAACAAGCTCAACAACCAGGCGTTCCAGACGCTGCGCGGGCTGCCGAAGCTGCGGGTCGCCGGGGCGGAGTCGTTCGCGTACGGGGCGTGGGCGAAGGAGTTCGCGCAGAGCAGGGAGCTCCAGCGGCGGGCGGGCCGCATCAAGAACGTGACGACGGTCCTCAACGCCGTCTACCTGCCGCTGTGTTCGCTGGTGATGTTCATGCTGCTCGCGGGGCCGGCGCGCGGGTCCCTGTCGGCGGCCGCGTTCCTGACGTTCAACACGGCGGTGACGATGCTCCTGACCTCGGTGACGCAGCTGACCGGCGCGCTGATCTCGGCGGCGGCGGTGCTCCCGATGTACGAGCAGATCAAGCCGGTGCTCGACGCGGAGCCCGAGGTGCGCGGCGCGGCGACCCAGCCCGGCGAGCTGACCGGGGCGTTGGAGGCGCGCGGCGTCTCCTTCCGCTACACGGACGACGGACCGCTCGTCCTCGACGACGTGTCCGTGTCCATCGGGCCCGGCGAGTTCGTGGCGGTCGTCGGCGAGAGCGGCTGCGGCAAGTCGACGCTGCTTCGGCTGCTCATCGGCTTCGACGCACCGACGTACGGCAGTGTCCTCTACGACGGCCAGGACCTCTCGGCGCTCGACCAGGCGGCGGTACGCCGCCAGTGCGGTGTCGTACTCCAGAACGCGCAGCCGCTGACCGGCTCGATCCTCGACTGCATCTGCGGCGCCGAGTCGTTCACGCAGGAGGAGGCGATGGCCGCCGCCGAGATGGCGGGCCTGGCCGAGGACATCAAGCGGATGCCGATGGGACTGCACACGATGATCGCGGGCGGCGGCGCGATCTCGGGCGGCCAGCGCCAGCGCCTGATGATCGCGCAGGCGCTGATCAGGCGCCCGCGCATCCTCTTCTTCGACGAGGCGACGAGCGCGCTCGACAACGAGACGCAGCGCATCGTGATCGACAGCACCCGGGCGCTCCGGGCGACCCGCGTCGTGATCGCCCACCGGCTGTCGACGGTCCTCGACGCGGACCGGGTCGTCGTGATGTCCCAGGGCCGCGTCGTGCAACAGGGCTCCCCGGCCGAGCTGCTGGCGGACGCGGGCGGGCGGCTGCACGAGCTGGTGCGGCGGCAGATGGCGTGAGCGGGCCGGTCACGGCCTGAGGTTCTCGGCCCGCGAGAAGAACGGACGCACGGGTCCGGCGCCTGCGGGCCGCCGGGGCACCGGGAGGGTCCGCCGCTCTCGCGGGCCGCGAGAGCGCCGCCGACGAGCATCAGGGTGAGCATCGCCGACAGGGGGCAGGCCGCGCCGTAGTGGCGGCGCGGCCGGGTGTCCAGGGCCGCGATCCTGCGCGCCAGGCCCTCCGTGGAGCACCGGCCCAGGGTCGCCGCCGTGGTGGCTCCGTCCTCCTGGTGCCTGCACGGTCCAGGAGTTGAGCCCTTCAGGAGTGGGCGCCCGCGGGCCTACCTGACGTCCCCGTACTCGCTCAGCACGCCCTGCGGAGCGAGCGTGTTGACGTAGTGCGCCGGCCCGTGGTCCTCGAAGGAGTAGCGGAACGGGATCGAGCGGGTCAGGGCCAGGCGCGTCGCGAAGAAGGCGAGCGGGGCCACCACCGCGAGTCCGGCGAGGCTGTCCATCTGGGCGTAGGGCCGCGCCGGGTCGTGGCGCTCCACCCAGCCCTCCTGGCGGACCCGGGCCGGGAGGGCCGCGACGCGGCGCAGCCGGTCGAGCGGGTTCGCGCCGCCGAGCACGTCACCGGGGAGGGCCACGGCCTCCGCCGCCGTGTCGGCCGCCGCCGCGAACACCGCGTCCAGGCCCCGGCGCGGCCTGCGGTAGTGGAACTCGCGGCCGAACGGGGCGTACGGGCCGACCGGCCGGGGCGGCAGCGCGGGGACGACGTCACGGTCGTGGATGTAGCGCAGGACGCGGTCGCGCAGCACATGGGTGCCGTTGCTGTCGGTGGCCCGCTCGCAGGCACGGGCGAACTCCGGTCCGCCGATCAGGGGTTGACCGAAGGTGTAGACGGCGCGCAGCCTGCGGGCGAGGTGCGCGTAGCGCGGTTCGTGCACGAGGGTGACGGCCATCAGGGCCGCCATCGCCGCGCCGAGGCTGTGCCCGGTGATGTAGAGCGCTTCGAGTCCTCCGCCCCGTACGCCCCGCTCCTTCGGGTCGACGGACTCGCCGCGCACCGCGCGTTCCAGGGCCTGGAGGACGAGGTAGCGGGTGGCGCGCATGTTGCGGTAGAAGCCCGCGTGGACGGAGTGGCGGACGCCGTCGAGGTCGACACTGAGGGTGTCGGGGCGTACGTCGGCGTCGGTGAGGATGCTGATGATGTCCTCGGGCTGGGTGCCGCGGTAGCACAGGATGGCGATCCTGCGGTCCTCGTCCTGGATGAGGTAGGCCGCCGAGGCGACGTACAGGGCGTCCACGCGCTGCTCGAAGACGCGGATCCGATTGGACTCCAGGCCGAGCCGTGTGGCGATCATGGCGACGGTCCCGGCGTCGCTCTCCTGCCCGAATCCCGCGTACGCGTAGGCCGAGCAGACCGCCATGACGTGCGGAAGGACGCCGTCCGGGTCGGGGTGGGCCTTGTCGTCCAGGAGCCGTTCGGCCAGGTCGGGGTAGACGGGGAAGGTCGCCCGGCCCGACTCGACGAAGGTCGCCTCCTTCAGGGGTCGCAGCTCGGCGAACGTGGGTCCGTGCACGGTGGTGTCGCGCATGACGCCTCCCTGGGCGGGTTGCCGAGCACACCACCGCGGCCGGGTGTCGTCAAGCCGTCGCTGACCGGCCATCCGCGGGGGCCGCCGGGCGCGGTCACGAGGGACGCGTGTGGGAGGGGCGGCGCACGATGTCGCGGGGCGGTCGCGGGCCCGCGAGGCCGCGCCTCCGACAGGGCCAAACGCCCTTATTCGTAAGGGAGTTCGCGTCGCTCGGCGGTCGTCGCAGATGGCGGGATACGGCGCTGCGGGACGTCGGACGACGCCGATAGCGTCGCTGCCCCCTCCGGTACGACCTCCTGACGCACGGCACACGACAGGGACGGCAACGATGGCCGACACCGAACGGTACGCACAGTACGAGCGGTACGAGGGCGGCAGCGCCGAGGCCGAGCGCCTCGTCTTCCAGCGCCTCGCCGGCGAGATCATGCGGGTCCAGGTCGCGAACCGCCGGGCGAGCGGCGCCGCGGGCTACGAACGCGCCTTCCACGCGAAGGCGGCGCTCGGCGTCGAGAACGCCCGACTCCGCTTCCTCGATGATCTGCCACCCGCCCTGACCAGCGGCTTCGCCAAGGCCGGCGCCGAGTACCCGGCGACCGTACGGCTCTCCAACGCGAGCGGTGTGCGCGGCCCCGACGGCGCGCCCGACCTGCACGGGGTGGCCGTGCGGGTGCAGGTCACCGGCGACGAGAGCCACGATCTGCTGGCGACCTCGTTCCCGGTGTCGCACGCCCGCAACGCCCGCGAGTTCGTGGCGTTCGCCAAGGCCATGGCCGGCGCGCGCACTCCGTTGCAGAAGGCCGTCGGCCTGTTCGTGAAACTGCCCCTCGCCGTGGGCCTCGGCACCGCGAGCCGGATGCGGCGCAATGTGCAGGCGGCGACCCGGCACACCGTCAACAGCCTGGCCCGCGAGACGTACTGGAGCCGCGGCGCGATCCTGTGGGGCGAGGCGGGGCCGGTCCGCTACCTGCTGCGCCCGGCCGTCGGCGGCGGCGCCGAGCCGCGTCCCGACCGCGGCGACCCGAACTTCCTGCACACCGAGCTCGCCCAGCGCCTGTCCCGTGGCGACGTCACCTTCGACCTGTGCGTGCAGCGGTACGTCGACGAGCGCCGCACGCCCGTCGAGGACGGCTCCGTCGAGTGGAAGGAAGCGGTCTCGCCGCCGCTGCCGGTGGCCCGGCTGACCGTCCCCGCGCAGGACATCACGACGGCGGAGGCCCGCTCGGCGGCCCGCCGCGTCGAGGAGCTGACGTTCAACCCCTGGTTCACCTCGGAGGACTTCAGGCCGCTCGGCAACCTCAACCGGGCCCGCAAGGTCGCGTACGAGGCGAGCGCCGCGCAGCGCCAGGGCACCCGGTTCACCTCGCAGGAACCGCTGCGCAACCGGGTCCTCGGGGTGCCGGTCGGGCTCGCCTTCCGCGCCCTGAACCGGTATGTCCCCTGGCACCGGCTGCCGTTGGACGCGAGCCTGCTCAACCTCGTGTTCCTGCGGAAGGCGCTGCGCCGCCTCAACCTCATCGACACGGACGTGCCCGAGGCGCCGCCGAGGACGCAGTCCGTGCCGGTCCCGGTGGACGAGCGGCTGCGCACCTCACGCTCGTACGACGGGACCTACAACGACCTGTCGGCGCCGAAGATGGGCGCGGTCGGGGCCGCGTTCGGCCGCAACCTCGCACCCGTGTACCGCCCCGACCTCTTCGACACCCCGAACCCGGTGACGGTCAGCCGCCGGCTCCTCACCCGGGAGAGCTTCGTCCCGGCGACGTCCCTCAACGTCCTGGCCGCCGCGTGGATCCAGTTCCAGGTGCACGACTGGGTCAACCACCGCCGCTACCCCGAGGGCGGCAAGACGGTCGAGGTACCGCTGCCGCCCGGCGGCGGCACGTGGGTCAACCACCCGAACGGGCCGGAAGAGAACGTGATGCGGTTCGCCGAGAACGAAGGCGTCGAACCGCCCGGCGACCGGCCGCCGATCCTCTTCGGGAACACCGCCTCGCACTGGTGGGACGGCTCCGAGGTGTACGGCGGCGACGAGCGGACGGCGAAGTCGCTGCGCGAACCCGACGGCGGGGCACGGCTGTTGCTCGACGCGGGCCACATCCCCGTCGACCGTACGGGCATTCCGATCACCGGGTTCAAGGACAACTGGTGGATGGGCCTCAGCGCGATGCACACGCTGTTCGCGCGGGAGCACAACACGGTGTGCGACGCGCTGCGCGCCGAGTACCCGTCGATGAGCGAGGAACGGATCTACCACACGGCGCGGCTCGTCGTGTCGGCGCTCATCGCGAAGATCCATACGGTGGAGTGGACCCCGGCGATCCTCGCGACGAAGGCGATCGACGTCGGCCTGCGCACCAACTGGGATGGCCCGCCGCGCAATTGGCTGAACCAGCTGGGGCTGTGGCTCCTGGAGTCGCATTCGCTGACCGGCATCCCGAAGACGCTGCCCGACCACCACGGCGCCCCGTACTCGCTCACCGAGGACTTCGTCACGGTGTACCGGATGCACCCGCTGATCCCCGACGACTACGAGCTGCGCGAGCACCACTTCGGGCAGCGGCTGGAGACCGTCGGCTTCCACGACATCCAGGGCACGGCCGCCGAGAGCCAGATCCGCAAGACGGGCCTCGCCAACACGCTCTACTCGTTCGGCATCGCGCACCCGGGCGCGATCACGCTGCACAACTACCCGAAGTCGCTGACGCGCTTCCAGCGCGAGGGCGAGATCATCGACCTGTCGGTGGTCGACCTGGTGCGCACCCGGCGCCGTGGCGTGCCGCGCTACAACGACTTCCGCGCGGGGCTGCACAAGGAGCGCATCCGCCGCTTCGAGGACCTGACGCGGGAGCCCGAGACGCTGGCGCGCCTGAAGGACGTGTACCGGACCGTCGACGAGATCGACACGGTCGTCGGCCTGTTCGCGGAGAACCCGCCGACCGGCTTCGGCTTCTCCGACACGGCGTTCCGCATCTTCATCCTGATGGCGACGCGACGGCTCCAGAGCGACCGCTTCCTCAACGTCGACTACCGCCCGGAGATCTACACGCCGCTCGGTATCGACTGGGTGGAGAAGGGCGGCATGAAGTCCGTCGTGCTGCGGCACTGCCCGGACCTCGCGGGTCTGCTGCCGCGCGAGGCGAGCGCGTTCGCGCCGTGGCGGCCGGTGCCGCCGACCGAGAACGGGGCCTCCCATGCCGACAGTTGACGGTTCGTCGGGCCACCAGGGCCTGGACGACCTGCTCACCCGCCCGTTCCTGAAGACGGTCTGGCGCCGCCGTACCCACCGGGTCTCCCGGGGCGCTTCGGTGTCGGCCGGATCGATGAGCTACCGCTCGCCGCACCGGGCCGAGCCGCTGAGCGAACTGGAGGAGGCGGTGCTGATCGCGGTCACCGGCTCCACCGGACTGACCATGCCGGACCGCCCGTTCGAGGACCCGCGCGACGGCGAGCCCATCATGGCCAAGCCCAACCTGACGATGACGGGCCGCACGGCGGGCAGCCCCGACAACGCGCAGGGCACGTACTTCTTCCTCATCAACGACAGCGGTACGTACTTCCTGCGCAAGCTGCCGCCCGCGCCCCAGGAGCCGTTCGAGGCGGCGACGCTGGTGGAGCGGGCGCGGCAGGCGAAGGTGAAGGTCCTCGACCACCGCCTGGACGTCGCCGAGGGGCTGCGCGACTTCCCGGCCTACCTGGACTCGAACCGCTTCCTGTCGAACCTGCCGGGCACCACGGTCCTGTTCCCGGTGGTCGACCTCTCGCACCAGTACATCAACGCCCTGATGTACCTGCTCACGCAGCCGGACGGCGCCCGGCCGACCGTCGTGGACGACCGCAACCTGTACCGTCCCGCGGGCGTGAAGAAGTGGATCGACAACGGCTTCCTGAACAAGGAGCTGAAACTGCCGCTCGGCGCGCTCGGCCCGATGCGCACCCAGATCGAGGCGGACCTCCTCCTCCAGACGGTGATGCTGACGGCGGAGGCGATGGGCCTCGGCGCCTGGATCCACGCCTCCATCAACCCGCAGATCGCCCTGGGCGACCCGAAGTTCAGGAAGACGTACGGGAACATGCTCGGCTTCACGTACGTCACGCCGCGTTGGCGCCCGGCCGACCTGTGGCGCTGGCACGTCCCGCTGCCGAAGTACGCGACGCTGCGCTCGCACCCGGTGGGCATCGCCGACCCGGCGACCGGCGAGCCGCTGATCGCCGCGGCCTGCCCGCCCGCGCACGCGTCGATGTCGGACGCGGTGGACGCGGTCATCGACGGGAAGTTCGGCTCCGGCGGCACGTACGGGGACAAGGACGTCTTCACCCGGATCTACAAGGAGGACTACGGCCAGCGGTACCTCGCGGAGGCCGGCGAGTACGACGAGCGCGTCATCGACTGCGCCCGTGACATCTGTACGTACATCCTGTCGACGCACCGCCGCTTCCCCGCGCACACGGACGCCATCCACGTACCCGGGATCTGGCTCCAGGCCCACCACGTGGAGGGCGAGTACTACGAGCGCTTCTTCACGAACGGTCTGACGGACGCGCACCGCGCCCACGACACGCTGTGGGACGCCGACGGCGAACCGATGAGTTGATCACGCTTCGGGAGTCACCCTTCTCGTACGCATCCGCGTCCGACCGGAGGGTGACCCCGATGACCGACAGCACCACGCTCACCGACGTTCTGGCTCCGCACGTGACGAAAGGGCCGGTGCCGGGCGCCGTGGGCCTGGTGGCCCGCGGCGACCGGGTCGAGGTGGCGGCCGTCGGGCACACCGACGCGGAGGGCACCGCGCCGATGGCCCGCGACTCGATCTTCCGCATCGCCTCCCTCACCAAGCCGATCACGGCCGCGGCCGTGATGATGCTCATCGAGGAGGGCAGGCTCGCCCTCGACGCACCGATCGCGCACTGGCTGCCCGAACTGGCGTCGCCGAACGTGGTGCGCGAGCCGGCCGGGCCGGTCGAGGACGTGGTGCCCGCGAACCGGCCGATCACGGTCGAGGACCTGCTCACGTTCCGGGCGGGCTGGGGGTTCTCCTCGGACTTCTCGCTGCCCGCCATGCAGGCGCTGTTCCCGCTGATGGACCCGCACGCGCCGCAGCGCCTGCCGGAGCCGGACACCTGGCTCGCGGCGCTGGCCGGCGTCCCGCTGCTGCACCAGCCGGGCGAGGCCTACCTGTACAACACCTGCTCCGACATCCAGGGCGTCCTGATCGCGCGGGCCTCGGGCACCCCGCTCCCGCAGTTCTTCGCCGAGCGGATCTTCGAGCCGCTCGGCATGCGCGACACCGGCTTCGAAGTGACGGCCGCCCAGCGCGACCGCTTCACCAGCTCGTACGTGCCCACGGCCGACGGTGGCGCCCGGCGCGTCGACACCCCGGACGGCCAGTGGAGCAGCCTGCCCGCGTTCCCCTCCGGCGCGGGCGGGCTGGTCTCCACGGCGGACGACTGGTGGGCGTTCGCCCGGATGCTGCTCGACGGCGGCGGCACGCTCCTGTCCGCCGATTCGGTCCGCCTGATGACCACCGACCACCTCACCGACCAGCAGCGCGGGGCGAGCGAGCTGTTCACCCAGGGGCAGGGCTGGGGCTTCGGCGGCTCCGTCGACGTCGAGCCGCGCGACCCCTGGCAGATCCCGGGCCGCTACGGCTGGGTCGGCGGCACCGGCACGGCCGCGCACCTGATCCCGTCGACCGGGGCCGTGACGGTGCTGCTCACCCAGTACGCGATGAGCGGTCCGGCGCCGCAGCGGATCATGCGGGACTTCTGGGCGTACGGGGCCGACGCCCTGCGGTAGTCGCCCGTCGCGGTCGTCATGCGTCGCCCCGGTACACGACCCGGCCGGGGTAGACCTGGTCGCCCACCCGCAGCCACAGGCGCAGGCAGGCGAGGGTCTCGCCGGGCCGGCCGCCCGCCGTCAGACGTACGTCGTCGGCCCGGGTGTGGCGGTGGGCCTCGCGGTAGGGCCCGGCGGGCAGGAACGCCTCGACGTCGTGTCCCGCGGCCCGCGCCGCGCGGGCCGCGTCGAGCGCGATACCGGCGGCGTCCTCGGCGTAGCGGTGCCACCAGCTGCCGGGGGCGCCGGGCGGGAGGTGGACGACGGAGCACAGGGCCTCGGCGGCGCGGGCGCGGGCGCGCACCTGCTCGGGCCCCTCGGTGGGCGCGCGGTCCACGGCGTCGGCGCGGCGGGCGAGTTCGGCGGCGTACACACTGCGTACGCCGGGTTCGCACAGCAGGGCGGAGCCGCCGGTCCACAGGCCGTCGAGGAGGTGGCACAGGCTCTCGTCCAACGCCCCGAGGGCGATGGCGAGTTCGCCGAGTTCGCGCAGTCCCGCGCCCTCGGTGCGGCTGACCCGCAGGCCCTTCCTGCCGTCGGGGGCGGGCGGCAGGAGCTCTTCGTCGCGCAGGCCGGGCAGGGTGTCCCAGGGGCCGTCGGTCGGCGGGTCGGCCTGGGCGGCGCGGGCCCGCCAGCCCGCCGCGTGCCGGGCGGGCAGCCGCAGCAGCGTCAGATGGAACCAGCGGCGCAGCCCGTCCTCGTCGCCGGGACCGCCGGCGCCCGGGGTGCCGCGCCGGGCGCGTAGTCCTCGACGACAGGGGACTTGGCGAGTTCGGCGGCGAGCGCGGCCAGGCCGGTGGCGGGGGCGGCTTCGGCGGGCGCCGGGCGCAGCCGCAGGACGGGCTCGTCGCGTCCCCGTTCGGCGCGCAGCGCGTCGAGGTCGGCGAGGAGCCGGGTGCCCGCGGGCACGCCGGGGTCGCCCGGGGCCGCGGCGAGGCAGGCGCGCAGGGTGGCGCGCAGCGCGTCGACGGCGGCGACGGTGACGGCTCCGGCCACCGTCCGCTGCTGGGCGAGGAGTTGCTGGAGCGCGGGCCACTCCTGGGGGTCCGCCCCGGTGCTCATTGCAGTCCCGCGAACGGGTCGTCCTGCTCGTCCCGGTTCTTGTCCTGCACGGTCATCCGGTGCCGGAGCACCCGGCCCGGTTCCCGCTGGACGTGCAGCAGGTCGCGGGCGGGCCAGTACGGCAGTTCGGCGGCGTGCACGCGCAGCAGTCCGGCCTCGTCGAGCGTGGCGCGGTAGCGGGTGCGCATCCCTGGTGCGGCGGGCGGGCTCGGCAGGCGTCCGACCGTGATGACCTGCTCGCCGTCCTCGCCCTCGGCCGCGACCGAGAACTCCCACTCGCCGTTGCCCTGGGGCAGCGGCAGATGGCGGCTGAGCAGTCCGGCGCGGCCGGGGCCCGGGTCGTCGGCCGTGTCGTGGAAGGTCTGGTCGAAGAGCGCGCCGCCGGTGAAGACGGGGTCGGTGCCCTCGGCCGCCTGCGCCGAGCCGGCGATGGTGCGGCCCACGTACAGGGAGAACGGGAGGACGGCGGGCGGCTGGTCGTCCTTGAGGAGTCCGGCCTTGCGGAGGCGGCTCCACACGTCCACGTACGGTTCGCCGCCGGAGGGGACGACGTAGTGGGGTGTGCCGTACGACAGGTAGCCGAACACGTCGAGATCGGCGGCGACCTCGAAGCGGATGTTGATCAGGTGCGGCCAGATCGCCGGGTCGAGGACGCTGCCCGGGGGCATGTCCGGCAGCTGCTTGCCGATCTCGGGGCACTTGAACTGGCCCCAGGTGATGTTGCCCTGGTTGCCCTCGCGGACCCGTACGACGCTGACGGTCTCGGTGAGGCGGGCCGGCTCCGCGCTGCGCACGGCGAGGACCGGCGGCACCCCTTCGGTGTGGACGAGGTGGTACAGCTCCTCGTTGGCGTGGAACAGCGGAAGGTCTCCGGCGCCGAGCTGGAGGCCGTGCATGAAGGCGCAGGGCAGCGCGAAGAAGAGGTTGTCGACGTCCACCTGGACGACGGTGCGGCCCTGTTCGAGTGCGGGGACGGACCCTTCGGGGTCGAACGCGGTCTGGCGTACGTGTTCGGCCCAGGCGGCGCCGATCGAGGTCGCGGTCTTCGCGTAGGCCCGCTCCACCTCGATGGTGGCCGGGTCCCAGTCCAGTTTCCCGTCCCGGCCGAGCCCCTGGACGAGTGCCTCGCGCACCATCGGCATGGCGCTGGTCTTGCCGGTGAGCACGATCCGGTCCAGCGGTTCGTTGCTCTGCTGCTGGGTCAGCCGCTGGGTGAGCATGCCGGTGGCCAGGTCGACGACGTTGGCCAGGTGGCCGCGGATGAGCCTGCCGAAGGTGGCGGCGTCGAGCTCGAAGCTCAGCGGGCCCTCGGCGCCGACGGTCTCGACGAGGTCACCGTGGCCGAGGCTGCCGAGCACGCCGGACAGTTCCTGTTCGCCGAAGACCGTCGGGGAGGGCGGCTGCGGGCCGCTCTGGTCGGATCCGCCGAGGTGGATCTTGGCCTGGTCGGCGAGTTTCCACAGCTGTTCGAAGTGCCAGCGGCGCTGCTCCTGTTCGGAGCCGGGGGCGTCCTTCCAGTGGGTGGGGACGACGGCCTCCACGAGCCTGCGGGCGACGGCGCGCACGTCGGCGTCGTCGGCGTGCACGTCCCGGGCGAGGCGCCCCGCCAGGTACGTGCCGCTGTCGTCGAGGTACGGCGCCCGCTCCGTCTGGAGCGCCGTGCGGTAGGCGTCGGGGCGGCGGGCGATGAGCCGGTCGGCGAGGGACGCCTTGAGCCAGTGGAAGACGGTCAGGGTGAGCAGGTCGCCGCCGAGCCGGGTGTGGCCGCTGGAGCCGCTCACGGTCGGGACGAGCGTGTAGTGCCGGCCGAGGCGGTCGGCGTCGGGCCGCTCCAGGACGGCGGCGGGTGTGGTGTCCCGCAGGGTCAGGGTGACCAGGGCCATGTCGGTGGTGCCGCCGCCGATGTCGAGGATGAAGATGTTCTGCACCCAGGTGGCGGCCTCGGCCGGGTGGGGGCGGGAGCGGGCGCGGAACGCCTCGACGCCGACGTTCAGGTCGCCGCCGAAGTCCCGCATGACGAAGAACATGACGGCGGCGACGGCCTCGTCGAAGTGCATGGAGACCCGGCTGATGCCGAGTCCTTCGGAGACCAGCGAGTACAGGGCGCGGCGTACGTCGGGGGTGGCGACGGTCGGGTAGGTGAGGGCGACGTCGTCGAGGGTGCCCGAGCCGAGGCTGCCGCCCGCGTGGGCCCGGATGTAGCGGTCGGCACGGTCCACGAGGAACCCGAGTCCGGCCTGGATGAGGTCGTCCGGGGTGGGCGGCGGTGTGCCGGGCAGGTCCGTCAGGGGCCGGGAGTCGCCGAGCCGCAGCTTGAGTCCTCGGTAGGCGGCCAGCGGCTGCTGCCCGAGGATGCCGGAGAGCGTGCCCGTGGAGGTGGCGGTGCGCGGCGCGGGCAGCCCCTCGGGGTCGCCGAGGCGCACCGCCAGCGGGTCGGTGCCCAGTACCTCGATGCGGCTGGGGACTTCGTGGCTGCCGTCGCCGAGGTCGACGCGGAACAGCCGCATGGCTTCGAGCGGCGGGTCGCTGAACGCGTCGTCGTAGCAGCGGTAGAGGCGCTGGGCCAGTTCGTGGCGGAGCGTGCGCGAGCAGTCGGGCAGCCGCTGTTCGAGCAGCAGGCAGAACCGGAACAGGCCGTCGGAGTCGGTCGCGGAGCCGAGGTGTCCGGCGATCGCCGCGGCCCGGTCGCCGCGGGCGGTCGTGGCGAGGGTCCCGTCGAGTTCGGCGGCGGTCAGCGCGAGGACGGACTCCCATTCCCCGGCGACGACCGGGGGGCAGGGCGCGGCGAGCACCCGGGTGAGGATCCCGGTGCGCAGCCGCTGCACCTGCGAGGCGGAGAACGGCTGGCTGGTGTGGATGAGCGCGTCGTACAGCGTGACGGTGGAGTTGGAGGTGCCGAAGTCGATGGCGGCGTGCCCCAGGTAGCGGTCGGTGTCCGGTACGGCGGTGGGTGGCGGCGGGGCGGCCGGCATGGCGAGGGCGGGCCGGGCGAAGGCGAGGGTGACGCGGGCGTGGGCGTGCTGGACGGCGTCGGCGGGGGTGAGCCCGGCGGCCGCGAACTCCGCCGTGGCGTGGGGTGTTTCGGGCACGGGCGCGTACGCGACGTCGCAGACCAGGCGCACGATGCCGTCGGCCGCCCCGGCGGGGTGGGCGACGGGCCAGGCGTGGATGTCGGTGGGCAGGGCGAGACGCTGCCCGTCGGGGGCGACGGCCTGCCAGGCGTCGGCGACCTGGGTGCGCCACTCCGCCACGGGGGCGGCGCCGTCGGCGTCGGCCTCGACGCGGCAGCGCAGACTCTCGACGCGCACCGGGCCCCCGTGCGGGGTGAGCCGCACGGCGGGCATCCGGTAGCGGCCGTTGGCGTCGGGACGCAGCGGCTGGGACGGCGGGCCGCCCACGGTGTCGTCGAGGACGAACTTCACGTCAAGAGCCATCACGCACCTCCGACATGGAGCACGGCCTCGAAGCTGGTGGCGGTCCCGGTGTCGCCGAGCCGGGCGGCCAGGGGCCCGGTGTCGCGCTCCCACCAGTAGACGGAGGTACGGGCGAGGGCCCGCAGTTCCTCGGCGAACCCGGTGGAGCTCCGGGCCTGCGCGCCCTCGCCGGCCACGGCGCGCACCAGGGCCTTGGTGACGTCGCCCCGGCTCATCTCGTCGAGGAAGGCGTGGACCTGGGAGACGAGGCAGGCGCTCACGGCGCGCTGGGCGTCGGCGAGCCGGGCCAGCGACTCGTGCAGGACCATGGCGGCCATGTCCCTGCGGTAGCGGGCCACGGTGGTCTGGTGCCGGGCGTACGCGGCGGCGTTGCTGTCGGGGTGCCAGGGCAGCACCTGGCCGAGGCGCAGCGGGAAGCGGGCGCGCAGTCGCAGGTCGCCGCTGTCGTCGGGGAGCTGTTCGCGGACCGCCTTCTCCGCGCCGTCGCGCATCCAGCCGAGCGTGGTGGCCCGTCGCAGCTGGTCGAGGAGGAGGTCGGTCTCGGCGGGTGTCGCGGACTTCAGCCGGGCGAAGGCGTCCGGGGTCAGGATGGCGCCGAGTTCACCGGCGATGGCGACGAGCCGGTGCTGGTGGCCGACGAGCCACTGTTCCAGGGCGGCGAGGAGCCGGGGCCCGTTGCGGGACTGGATGTCGCGGCAGGTGTCGCGGAACTCGGCGAACAGGTCGTCCGAGGTGAGGGGCGGCGGTCGGTCGTCGGGCAGGCTGCGCGGGTCGACGTGGGCGTCGCGGACGGCGTCGAGCAGGCGCCGCCACGACTCCCAGGCGAACACCCGGTCGGCGACGTCGGCCTCCAGCTCTTCGAAGAGGGTGCGCTCCTGGGTGTCGGTGGAGTCACGGGGCAGGGTGAGCCCGCGGGCGTCGAGCAGTTCGGTCGCGGCGCGGGCGCGGACGTCGCGCCATACGGTGTTGAGGGCGAAGAGCTGGGTGCTGACCCGGGTCTGGGCGTCGGCGTCGGCCTTCGCGCCGCCGCCGGAGGTCAGCGCGTCGCAGAGTGCGCGGAGCGCTTCGCGGGCCTCGCGGCGCCGCCCGTCGAGCTGGGCGAGACGCAGGGCGACGCCGTGTTCGCCGACGTGGTCGAGCAGCGCGTCGCGCAGCCGGCCGATGCCCCCGTCGTCGGCGAACGCGGTGAGCATGCCGCCGAGCGCGCCGCCGACGCCCGCGGCCGTCAGGCGGTCGCCGACGGTGCGCCAGACCGCGGCCCGCGCGTTGGCGAGCGGGAGCTGGGTGCCCAGGTGGCGGGAGCTGACGAAGCCGGGTCCGACCTCACGCAGTTGTCCGGAGACGTGCAGGGCGCGCATGGCGGAGGTGAACACGATGCGGTCGCCGCGGCCCTGGGCGACGAGGCGCTCGGCGCCCGCGAGCAGCTCGCCGAGGACGGGGACCCGCTCCAGGAGCCGTTCGCGGCTCGTCGACCGGTCTGCGTCGTCGAGCCAGGGCTTCAACAGGTCTTCGGTGACCGGCAGTTCGTGGAATCGGCTGACGGCGGCGAGCACCGAGCCCTGGAGCCCGTCGTCGCGCTGGGCGGCGAGCCACATCCGGCGCAGCCGCTCGGGCGTGTCGGTGGCGCCGCTGGTGGTCTTGAGCAGGATGAGGACGGTGTGCACGGTGCGCAGTTCGACGCCGCACACGTATCCGTCGCGTACGGCGCTGAAGGCGCTGTTGAGTCCCGGGAAGTCGATCAGGCGGAGTTCGCCGCCGGGGAACGGGGTGACGTCCCACACGCCGCGGTCGACCTCGACCTCGCGGACGACGCGCCGCACCAGCGGCATGGTGGCGCGCAGCATCTCCGCGCTGAGTCCGCCGCCTTCGAGCCGGGGGTCGGGGGCGCTGAGTCCGGCCGGTCCCGGCAGTACGACGGCGGCTCCGGCGAGCTGGGCGTCGAGCACGGCGGAGGTGCCGAACAGGCGCCTTCCCGAGCGGCGGGCGTTGTCCAACGCAGCCGAGACCAGGGCGAGTTCGTCGAGGACGCCGGAGAGCGACGCGCCGATGGCGCCGCCGAGGTGGGTGTCGCGGAAGGCGAGGAGCGGGGTGCAGTCCGGGGTGTCGAGGTGGATGCCGCGGAGCTTGCCGACGAGGTCGGCGTCGAGCCCGGCGGCCGCGGACTGGTCGGCGAGCGCGTCGCGCAGGTGCCGCAGGTACTCGACGGCCTGCGCCTCGTCGAAGTACTCGACCTGGACGGACGTCTGGCGCGAGCGGCCGCCCCGGGGAGCGGGCCTGGCCTGGACGACGGTGACGTTGCCGGTGACGGCCTCGTCGCCGACGGGCAGAAGCTCGGGCAGCCCGAGGAGGACGCCGAGCAGCAGCGACTTGCCCGCGCTCATCTCACCGACGAGGCCGATCCCGAACGGCGACCGGGCGCTCTCCTCCGCGTCCCGCAGCGCGTCGCGGGCCCGGACGAGCGCGGCCCGGGCCTCCGGGGCGGCGAGTGAGGCGGGCGGATGTTCCTCGATGAGTGCGCGCAGCCCTGCCGCGTCGGACACATGGCGCGTCAGATCCTCGGCGGTCATGTCCTCCCCCTCCCGCCACATCCCCAACAGCACTTCCACAAGGGCGAGTTGGGGCACTTCCCGGGCGTCCCGGCGCCAGGGGTCTCCACCGTAGAGCCCGGTCATGTCCACAGATAGCGGGATGCGCAAAGAATCTCTGCGCGGACTGCTCCGGCCCGCACGGGGCGTTGACAGGAGCACGTCCAGGTAGGCATCTTCATGCTCGAAGTTGCGCGAAATCACAGATGTTCAAGCACTAGTAAACATCCACGCGAGCGAGATGCCGGGCCGGGCGACCGGCCCCGCGGAAGCGGAGACGTACCGTGCACAGTGGGCGCAGACGAGGGCAACGACGAGGCATCAGAGCCGTGTTGGGGGGTTGCGGCGCGCTCGCGCTGCTCGGGGCGGGCCTGCTGACCGCCCCCGCGCAACAGGCCGGTGCCGCCACTCCGGGCAGCGGCACCCTCGACGCCGGGCACACGAGCGTGACGTGGCAGAGCCCCACGTACGCCGCCGGAACGGTCGACGACCCGAAGAAGTGCCCACCGGCGGCCGACGATCCGGACGGCAGGACGTGCGACCGCTTCGACCTCCGTGTGTCGGTGCCCGACGGCTACTGGGACGACAACCCCGAGGGCGGCGTGCCGATCTCGATCGCGTGGGAGAAGCAGCCCAGCGACGACTTCGACCTGTACGTCTATGACGACGCGGGCAAGCAGGTGGCGTCCAGCGCGGGCACCGCCGACCCCGAGGCGACCGTCATCCCGAAGGCGAACGGCACGTACCACGTCGTGGTCGTCCCCTACGACGTCCACGACAACTCCTTCGTCGGCACGGCCTACCTGCCCGAGACGACGGACGCCGGGAACCTGACGTCCTTCGCGGGCGGCGACGGCAGCTACCGGTTCGCCGCGGGCGACCTGAAGGCGCGGGCCGACTTCCTGAAGGGTGGTCAACTCCGGCTCCAGGCCGACCCGTCGGGCACCTTCAGCGACCCGGCGGGCCGGCGGATCGTGCGCGAGCAGCCCGCCGTCGACCCGCACACCACGTCCTTCGACGCGGGCGCGTACTACGGCATCCGCTCCGCGTCGGCGGTCCTGCGCGTCTACAAGAAGCCCCTGCGCTTCGGCCTCTACAAGGCCGACAACACGACGCGCGTCTGGCAGGAGGACAAGCCGCTGCGCTGGTCGACCGGCGGGATGCGGCAGAGCCTGGAGCGCGGCGCGGACGAGCAGTTCTTCGGCGGCGGCGAGCAGAACGGCAGCTTCTCCCACCGCGACAGGACGGTGTACGTCGCGAACAACACCAACTGGAACGAGGGCGGCTACCCCAACTCCCAGCCGTTCTACCTGTCTTCGGCCGGGTACGGCGTCTACCGCAACACCTTCGCGCCCGGCGTGTACGACTTCGGGCCCTCGGTCCACACGGGCCAGCAGGAGCGCAGGCTCGACGCGTACTACTTCCTCGGCGACGCGAAGCGCGTCATCGGCGACTACACGTCCTTGGTCGGCAAGCCGTTCATGCCGCCCGTCTACGGTCTCGAACCGGGCGACGCAGACTGCTACCTGCACAACGCCAACCAGGGCGAGCGGCACACCCTGGACGCGCTGAAGGTCGCCGACGGCTACGTCGAGAACCAGATGCCGCTCGGCTGGATGCTCGTCAACGACGGCTACGGCTGCGGGTACGAGAACCTCGCCGAGACCGCCAAGGGCCTCCAGGACCGCGGCGCCCAGCTCGGCCTGTGGACCGAGAACGGCATCGACAAGCTCGCCGACCAGGTGAAGGCGGGCCAGCGGGTCGCCAAGCTCGACGTCGCCTGGGTCGGCAACGGCTACGGCATGGCCCTCGACGCCTGCGACCAGGCGAAGGCCGGTATCGAGGACAACAGCGACGCCCGCGGTTTCGTGTGGATGCCGGTCTCCTGGGCGGGCGCCCAGCGCTGCGCCGTCCTGTGGTCGGGCGACCAGAAGCTGTCGTGGGACTTCATCCGCTGGCAGATCCCCACGTACGCGGGCGCCACGCTGTCCGGCATCGCCTACAACACGGGCGACGTGGGCTCGATCTACTCGCACGACGCGAAGATGTACGCCCGTGACCTCCAGGCCAAGACGTTCCTGCCCGCCATCATGACGATGGACGGCTGGGCGCGGGACATCACCACCGGCCAGAAGATCAACCAGCAGCCGTGGGTGGACGGCGAGCCCTACACGTCGATCAACCGCAAGTACCTCCAGTTGCGCGAGCGCCTGATGCCGTACCTGTACACCCTGGCCGAGCAGGCGGCGCGCACGGGTGTCGGGAGCATCAGGCCGCTGTGGCTGGAGTACCCGGACGACCCGAAGACGCTCGGCGCGCAGGCCAGGTACGAGTACCTGGCGGGCGACGACTTCCTCGTCGCGCCGGTCTACAAGGACTCCGAGACCCGCGACGGGATCTACCTGCCGAAGGGCACGTGGACCGACTACTGGACGGGGAAGCGGTACAAGGGCCCGACGACGATCGACGGCTACCACGCGCCGCTGGACACGCTCCCGCTCTTCGTGAGGTCCGGGGCGATCGTCCCGATGTGGCCGCAGGGCACCACGTCGTGGAAGACCCGCGACAAGACCCGCCTGGGCTGGGACGTGTACGCCTCGCAGCCCGGCCGGCACACGTACACGCTGTACGAGGACGACGGGGTGACCCGTGACTTCGCGAAGGGCGCGGCGGCGACGCAGCGCGTGACGTCCACGACCGGGCCCTCGGGCACGACGCTCGACGTCGGCGCCAGCAAGGGCGACTACCGCGGCAAGGCGAGCGAGCGCGCGTACACGTTCACGGTGCACGGGGCCGCTCCGCACCGGGTGACGCTGGACGGGCGCGCCCTGCCGGCCGGCTCGTGGTCGTACGACGCGAAGAAGGGGGTGACGACGGTGAGGACGCCGTCGCTGTCGACGTCGCGCGCGTTCGAGCTGCGCCTCGGCTGAGGGTCCGCCCCTGGGATCCTGGTCCGAGGGGGTGGGCGGGGTGCTCCTGTCGCCCCGCCCACCCCTCGGCGCCGGACCCGCGCGAACGCTTTCCCCGCGCGGCCGCAAGTACGGGGTGAGACCACCGAGCGGTGGTCGCGAGGGAGGTGCCGTGTCCACGGAAGTGGAGAACGGACGGGACGCCGCCGCGCTGCTCACCGCGGCGGCGCGGGACACGGGCGGGTTCGAGGAACTGGTGGAGCGCCACTCGACGGCGCTGCACGGCTATTTCGCACGCCGCGCCCCGCGCGCGGCCGACGATCTGCTGGCCGAGCTCTGGCTCCAGGCGTACACGACCCGGCAGGGCTACGACCCGGCACGCGGGTCGGCCAGGGCGTGGCTGTTCGGGGTCGCCAGGAACGTCCTGTCGGCGTACTGGCGGCGCATCGAGCAGGAGTCGCGCGGCGCTCCCGGCGAGGGCGCCCACGGTGATCCGTGGGAGGCGGTGGACGACCGGCTCGACGCGTCGGCGCTCGCCCCCGCACTGCGCCGCGTCCTTGCCGAACTGCCTCCGGTGGAGCGCGAGTTGCTGCTCCTGGTCGCGTGGGAGCAGCTCTCGCCGACCGAGGCGGCCGCCGTGCTCGGGATACCGGCGGGCACGGCCCGCTCGCGGCTGCACCGGGCCCGTGCCCGGCTGCGGGAGAGCGCGGCACTCGCCTCGGCCGGGTCCCCCGGTCCCCCCGGCCCGCGCGGCCGGTCGTCGTCCGCACGCCAGACAGGAGAACAGGCATGAACACGGCCCACGACAGCGAGCACGGCAAGGACCTCGACACCCCGCACGTCGCCGAGCACGACGGCACGCAGAGCACGCAGGGCACGCAGAGCACGACCCAGGTGCTCGACAGGGCCGGGGTGCTGGACTTCCCGGCGCGGACGCGCTGGTCGAGGCGGGCCGGGTGGCACCGCCCTCGGCGGGGGCGGTGCGGGCGGCGCGGCTGGCCGTGGCGCAGATCTCGCTCCAGGACCGGCCGGATCTGCGCGAGCTCGCCGCGGGCCCGGAGCCCGGGGCGGCGACCCCGAGGTGGCGTCGGCGCAGGCTGCTGGTCGCGGCCGCGGCGGTGCTCGCCCTGGCGCTCGGCGGCGCCGCGTATCCGGTCCTGGGAGGCGATCCGGCCGCCGACGCCTCGGCCGCGTCGTTCCTCTCGGAGGTCGCCGAGACGGCGGCGGCGGGGCCCGCGCCTTCGGCCCCGTACTGGAAGGTCCGGGTGGCGGTGGTCAACGAGGACGACGGGCGGCGCACGGACACCACGTACATCGACCGCGGCGGGCGGGTCTGGTCGGTGGCGTCGGACGGCTCGGTCCAGAAGCCGGGGCCGAAGCTGATGCACTGGCGCGTCGGCGACCGGCGACTGACGTGGAAGCAGTTGGGCACGCTCCCGGCGTCCGCGGACGCGCTGGCCGCCCGTCTGGGCCCGGACGCGTTCGACCAGGCGGTGATGCTGCTGGAGGGGGCGCCGCTGCGCCCGGCGGTGCGGGCCGCCCTGTTCGAGATCCTCGCCGACCAGGACGGGGTGGAGCTGATCGGCACGGTCGAGGACAGTCGGGGCCGTACGGGGACGGCGGTCGAATACACCACCGCCCCTTCGGAGTTCACGGGTGAGCGGACGACGATCCGGCTCGTGATCGCACCGGGATCAGGCGAACTCCTGGAGTCCGCCAGCCGCACGAAGGGTCGCCCCGACGAGCGCACCACGTTCCTGGAGGTGGGACCCGCCGACCACGTCGGCTGAGGAACGGGCACGGGGCGGACGCCGGTGCCGGCGTCCGCCCCGACTCCCTTGTTCCCTACATCAGTCGACCCGCTCCGACTCGTGCCAGCCCGCGTGCAGCGCCCGGTACTCCTCGGGCGTCGCCTTCGGTACGTACGACCCCGGGCCGAACATCGCCTTGGCGAGACGGGCCCGTACCCGCTGGCGCACGGTGAACTTCCGGACCACCCCGTTCTCGTCGACCCGCGGCCCCAACTCATAGGCCTTCGGCTGCTCATGGGCGTTCAAGGTGTACAACTCGGCGCGCGTGAGCGGCTCGTGGACCTCGATGTACTCGCCGTGCGGCAGGCGTCGGATCGTCCCGGACTCCCTACCGTGCAGCGCCTTCTCGCGGTCGCGGCGCTGAAGTCCGTTGCAGATCCGCTTGGTGACGGTGTACGCGAGGAGCGGCGCCACGAAGACGGAGATCCGCACGAACCACGTGATGGCGTTGATGGACAGGTGCAGTTGGGTGGCGACGATGTCGTTGCCGCCGCCGATCAGGAGCACCGCGTACAGCGCCAGCCAGGCGACGCCGATCCCGGTCCTGACCGGCTTGTTGCGCGGCCGGTCGGCGAGGTGGTGCTCGCGTTTGTCGCCGGTGATCCACGCTTCGAGGAACGGGTAGACCGCCATGAACGACAGGATCAGCGGGAACAGCGTGAACGGGATGAAGACGCCCAACTCCAGTGTGTGGCCCCAGGCGTTGATCTCCCACGCGGGCATCACCCGGATCAGCCCCTCGGAGAAGCCGAGGTACCAGTCGGGTTGAGCGCCGGTGGTGACCAGGTCCGTCCGGTACGGCCCGAAGGCCCACACCGGGTTGATGGTCGCGACCGCGCCCATCAGCGCGAGGACACCGAAGACGAGGAAGAAGAAGCCGCCGGCCTTCGCCACGTAGTTCGGCAGGAAGGGGACCCCGACGACGTTCTTCTCCTGGCGTCCCGGGCCCGCGAACTGGGTGTGCTTGTGGTAGAAGACCAGGATCAGATGGGCCGCCACCAGGCCCAGCATGATGCCCGGCAGCAGCAGGATGTGGATCGGATAGAGCCGGGCGATGAAGTCCTCGCCGGGGAAGTCGCCGCCGAACAGGAAGTACGCGAGGTACGTTCCGACGACCGGCACCGAGAGCACCGCGCCGTGCGCGAACTTCAGGCCCGTGCCGGAGAGCAGGTCGTCCGGGAGCGAGTAGCCGGTCAGCCCGGTGATGATGCCGAGGAACAGCAGGGTCCAGCCGAACAGCCAGTTGACCTCGCGCGGCTTGCGGAAGGCGCCCGTGAAGAAGACGCGCATCATGTGGATGGTCATCCCCGCGACGAAGACGAGCGCGGCCCAGTGGTGGATCTGCCGGATGAGCAGGCCGCCGCGCACCTCCATGCTGATGTCGACCGTCGACTCGTATGCCCGGGTCATGACGATGCCCTTGAGCGGTTCGTACGAGCCGTTGTAGACGACTTCCGCGGTGCTCGGGTCGAAGTAGAGCGTGAGGTAGGTGCCGGTGAGGATCAGGATGATGAAGCTGTAGAGGCAGATCTCGCCGAACATGAAGGACCAGTGGTCCGGAAAGATCTTCCGCATCTGGGACTTGGCGAGCTGGTAGAGGCCGAGCCGGCCGTCCGCCCAGTCGGCGAGGCGCTCCCCGCCGCTCGGAGGGTCGTCCCGGCGGCCGTTTCCGCGGGCGCGATCGGTACCTTCGCTCATGCGGCTCCCCCTGTCGACCACGGGTCGTCGAAGCACAGCCAGGGTAGAGCGCGCGGGGGCGGGCCCGACAGGGGTCGTCGCGCGGTAAGCGGCGAAGGTACAAAAGTCAACCATTGACGTGGGCCCCCTGCGCTGCGATCTTGGCAAGCGCTTTCTAGCTGCCTGGCGTCAAGGGGGACGCATGAGGAATTCCACCGCACCGGTGCACACCGGCGCGCCACCGTCCGCACCGAGCGGCGCGCTGTTCTCCGGGCGCCACACCCATCTGTGGGGCTTCCTGCTCGCGGGCTGGCTGATCAGCTATGCCGACCGCACCGTCACCGGGCCCGTCGTCTCCTGGATGATCGAGAACAAGGCCGGGTTCATCGGCGACGCCTCGAACCCGGCGACGCTCGGCGGCCTCATCGGCTCGATGTTCTTCACCGGCTACATGCTCACGCAGTACGCGGGCGGCCGGCTCGGCGACCGCTACGGCCACCGCGAGATGCTGGTCGTGTCGCTGCTGTGGGCGGGTCTGCTGACGCTGGTGTCGGGGCTGACCGGCGGCCTGATCGGCTTCGTCGTCGCCCGCGTCCTGACCGGTCTCGGCGAGGGTGTCTTCTACTCCAACGACCGTGTCCTGGTCATCAACCACACGCCCCCGGCCCGGCGCACCATCGGCCTCGGGGTCGTCCTCGCGGGCCTGTCCATCGGCCTGACCGTCGGCATCGTCGCCACCCCGCACCTGATCGACTGGGGCGGCGCCTGGGGCATGGGCGACCGGGCGTGGAGCATGCCGCTGTACGTCTTCGGTGGCGTGTCGCTGCTCGTGGCCGCGGCGACCTGGGCGTTCTTCCGGGCGCGCGGCGACCGTCCGCTGCGGCTCGGCCCGCCGGCGCTGCGCCTGATCGGCTACTCGGTCCCGGCGGCCGTCGCGATCGTCGCCCTGTTCGTGCTCGCCGACGAGTTCGGCTGGCCCGACTGGCTGACGGCGATCGGCTCGGCGGTGCTGTTCCTCGTCATGGTGACGATCGTGATCCGGCAGATCGTCACCACGGGACGCTCGCCCCAGCTCCTCAACCGCAACGTGTGGCTGGTCTACATCGGCTTCATCGCGGTGATGTGGAACCTCTGGTTCTTCTCGTTCTGGTCGGTGCAGATCGTCGCGGAGAGCGCGCACAGCAGCCTCGGCGCCGCGGCCCTGACGGCGGCGTTCAACGCGGGCGCGGGCATCATCGGCTTCCCCGTCGGCGGCTGGATCGCCGACCGGCGCGTACGGGCGGGCAAGGGCCGCAAGCCGCTGGCGGTGACGTGCGCGGCCGTGCACACGGTGCTGGCGGTGGCCTTCGGCATCAGCGTCGCGAACGGCGACCCGTCGCTGCTCCTGCTCGGCCTGATCCTGTTCTGCTCGGGCCTGTTCTTCAACGCGCTCCAGCCCATCGTGCACAGCCTCCTCGGCGACCTCGCCGAGGAGAAGGACCGCGGCTCCCTCTTCGGCCTGTTCAACCTGGTCGCGGAGATCGGCGCGGTCGCCAGCCCCGTCGTCAGCGGTGTGCTGCGCGACGCCACGGGAAGCTGGGCGCCCGGCGTCTTCACGGCCGCCGGTGTGATGGCCGTGTCCGTCGTGCTCTACGCGATGGTGAAGGAGCGGATACCCGCGGTCGCCGCAGCGTGACCCCGGGCCGGCTCAACAGCCCTGCGCCACCGGCTCGAAGGTGACCTTCGCCCGCTCGTCGGCCCCGTTGACCTCGCTGTAGGTCGCGGGGCCGACGCGGTACCAGACGTCGTCCTTCCGGGGCTTGCCGTTGACGTCGTCGAGGCGGACGCACCAGCGCTCCTTGCGCACGACCCGCGTGTACGCCTCCGTGCCCTTGCGGACCTTCTCGCAGTCCCGGTACGTCTTCGTCGTGTACCAGGTCCTGGTGCGGCCGTTGACCCGCTTGGTGTGCCGGACCCTGCGGGTCTCGGTCCCGCACTTCTTCACGAAGTGCGGGCGGGTGGCCCGCCGGGTCTTCCGGGTGACGTGCCGGAGGGAGTCGCGCACCCCGGTGATCGTCACGTCCTTCTCGCGGCTCGTGTCCTGCGCGTACCCGCTGTCGGCCGTCGCGGTACCGCCCGTCGACGACCCGCTGTCCGTCGTCCCGCCGCACGCCGCCAGCGCGACCACCAGCACCATCGTCAGTCCGGCCAGTGCCGGGCGCCGCTTCAAGGACATCGCTCCTCAGGGTGTACATGTCAGCCGAAATCAGAAGCGGCAGCCTAGCCGATCATGGCGCGACGGCCTCCGGCCGGGGTCACGGCGTCTCCCCCCGGCCGCAGGCAGCGGCAGCCCCACACCCCGTCGACGCGATCGACGTGATCGACGTGATCGACGTGATCGTGCGTGAGGCGCACGGCGCCTGCGCCCTCCCGCGGCCGGTTCGCTCCCGACGCCGGGGACCCGCTCTCGTCATCCAGGCGCACAGGCGGCACACCGGCGTGGGTGCACGTCGCGATCCGCACGACCGGTGAACGTATACGGACCGCTCCGACCCGCGAAAAGCCGACGGACACGGGCTCCGATCCGAATACCCTTACGAGGAACGGGAATTGATACGTTCCCGAGGTTCCAGCACACCGTTTGCGGGACCCGTGTGCCCGGTGGGGGGAGTGGGGTGGCTGCCGCGACAGGCGACAGAGCCGGCCGGTCGGAGCGGGACGCCGCGGTGCGCCGCCGCGTCGCCGAGAGCCTGAACCGGCCGCAGGGACCGCTGCGCCCGCTGCCCGCCCTCGTCCTGCTCGGCGCGCGTGGCAGCGGCAAATCGACGCTCACCGCGCATCTGCGGGGCTGGGCGCAGCGCGTACCGCTCGCCGCCCTCGATCTGGAGCCGATCAGCGAGCGCGGCGGCACACGGATCGACGTCCTGACCGAACTGGCCTTCCAACTCAGCGCGCATCGCGACGAGTTGCCGACCCTGTCGTTCCCCGCACTCGGCTCGCTGCTCGCCGCGGTCGGCACGGCGGTCGACGCGCGGAGCCGGGAGCGGGCGGTGCGCGAGATGGCGGAGGCGCTGCGCCAAGGGCGGGCCCGCGAGCACAGTTACGAGGAGTTGTTCGACCTCGCCGACACCGCCGCGCAGGCGGCCGGACTGCCCGGCTGGACCTCGGCGGTCGTGCCGCTGGTGCAGGGCGGACTGCGGTCGTGGCGGGGCCTGAGACTGCGCCGCAGGCTGGCGGAGACGTCCGCCGCGGGGCCGGGCCGGGGCGCCACCGCGGACTTCCTGGTCGGCGTGAACCGGCTCTACCACGGCTACCCGGCCCAGCGGGAGGAAGCCGAACGGGTCCTCCTCGACGCCTTCCTGGCGGACCTGCGCGGCGCCTACGCCTCGGCGCACGCCGACCGCAAGCGCACCACGAACTGCCTGGCGCTCCTCGACAACGCCGACTCCGCCGTCGGCGAATCCTTCCTCCACCTGCTGCTCGACGCGCGGGAGCGGGCCCGGCGCCCCGACCCGCTGCTCGTCGTCGCGACCGCCCGGCGCCGCCCCGAGGCGCTGGTGCGCGCGGAGACCGGCAGCGGCCGCCGCCCCGACTACCGCGAGAGCTGGCACGGCTCCGGCGACTTCACCCCGCAGGCCGCGGGCCCGCTGCGGGCCGGGCGGCTGCGCGACCTCGACCGCCGCGAGGTCGAGGAGCAGGCCGCCGCGGCGCTCGACCGCCTGCCGGTCGACTCGGTCCTGCCGGCGGCGGACAACTCGGTGCAGTGGCTCGGCTGGATCGTCCACGAGATCACCCGCGGCCACCCGGCGGGCACCGCCCAGGTCCTCGACGTGCTGCGGCGGATGCCCGCCGACCTGCCCTGGGACCAGCGGGTGCGGCAGTGTCTCGCCCCGGTCGACGGCAGCGTCCTGCCCGCACCCGAGGTGTCGGCGGCCCCGGCGCTCCTGGAGTGGCTGCTGCGTGACTGCTCCACGCAGCTCACCCGGGTCCTGCCGCGCGCCGCGGCGGCCCTCACCCTCGGCCGCGCCGAGACCTGCGACGCGCTGTGGGAGGGGCAGGAGTCGGTGCTCCGCGAGTTCGTGAACCTCAGCGCCGACGACCTGCGCACCGTGCAGGAACCCGACGAGGACCTGCCGGCGCTCCCCGCCTGACCCGCTTCCTGCTCCTGCGCCGGCTCGACGCGGCGCCGGGCTCCCCGACGACGCGGCCACCTGGACCGGCGCGCACCGGGCCCTGCGGGCGGCCGCGACGGCCCGCGGTGATCTGCGCGCGGCCGCCTACCACGACCTCGCGCTCGGTGAACTGCCCTCGGCCGTCGACTACTTGAGGGAGCGGTTCGACGAGACCGGCGCCGACCAGTGGTGCGCCGACCTCGCCTGGGTCCAGCGCGCCCCGGCCCGCTGGGGCGGCGCCCTGCCCGAACCGGCCCGCGAGCGCTACGAGCGTCTCGTCGGCGTGGCCGAGGGCGACGCGACCCGGCGGGCGATCACCCGGCTGCTCACCGCCGGCTGGATCACGGCGCACCCGCGCCCCGACGGGGAGCCGCTGCCGTACGCCGATCCGCTGGGCGATCCGTACGCGGAGCTGTACCCGGACATCGCCGAGGAGTTCCTCACCCTGCGCCGGCCCATCGGTGACGAGCACGACCGCCATGTGCTGCTGCGCATGGCCCAGCGGTACGAGAGGAAACCGTGGTGGTAGACCCCTTCCAGCCGCGCCGACCGCGCCCCCGTGTCTGGCCGTGGGCCCTGGCGGCCGTCGTCGTTCTCGCGGGCGCCGCGTGGGGCCTGCTGACCTGGCTCGGCGACGACGGCGACGACCTGGGCAGGACGTGCGCGCCCGGCATCCACCAGACGGGGCCGCGCGACGAGTGCATCGGCGTCTCCGACGGCTCGTTCGCCTTCGCGGACTCCCTGGGGGACGTGATGGACAAGATCGCGCAGGAGAACGCGCGGGTCGAGAAGTCGGGCAAGAAGTACGTCTCCGTCGTGTACGCCGAGCCGCTGACGACGGTGCCGGGCGAGGAGGAGGCCAAGTACGGACTGCGCGCCGAGCTCATCGGCGCGTATCTCGCGCAGCGCGAGCTGAACGACCCGGAGCTCGGCGCGGGCCGCGGCGACCTGCCGCAGATCCGGCTCCTCGTCGGCAACCTGGGCCTGCGCTCCGAACAGTGGAAGCGGCTGACCCAGGACGTCATCGAGCGGTCCGAGGGCCCCGACCACGTCGTGGGCGTGGCGGGGTTCGGGCAGAGCAGGGGCGGCACCCAGGACGCGGTCGACGCGCTGCGTGAGGCGGGCATCCCGATGATGGGCGCGACGGTCACCGCGGACGAGCTGTCCGACGCGGCGCACGCCGGGTTCTTCCGGGTGTCGGCGCCCAACCGCGACCAGGCCGCGGGCGCCGTCAACTACCTGAGGGAACAGCAGAAGAAGCACCCCGGCTACAAGGTGGCGGTCATCCGTGACCGGAACACCGACGACATCTACAACACCTCGCTGTCCCGCTCCTTCACCCGGGCGGCGAAGGCCGAGGGGCTCAAGCTGGAGGGCGCGCCGCTCGAGTACCTGTCCGGCGTGGACGGTGTCACGAACGCGTTCTCCTCGGTCGCCGACAAGGTCTGCGACCTCGCGCCCGACGCGGTGTTCTTCGCGGGACGCGGCCTGAACATCCGCAACTTCATCAACTCCATGTCGGCCCCCGACCGCCGCTGCACGGTGACGCTCCTCACCGGCGACGACGCGCTCGGCGCGTACTACGGCTCGCTGGAGAGCGACGCGCGGCGCGCCAAGTTCCGTACGGAGTGGGAGGACAGCCGGGTCACCGTCCTCTACACGGCGCTCGGCCACCCGGCGCTCGCGGGCGAGCTGTACGAGAAGCCGAACGATCCGCTGCCGGACTTCGTCGACCTGTACCGCGCCGAGTTCGGCGGCAGCGCGGACGCGGTCCGCAAGGCCCTGGAGGACGGCCAGTCGATCCTCGGGCACGACGCGGTGTGGACGCTCGGCGTGGCCGTGCGCAACGCGGCGGGTCCGGACGGCAAGGGCGCGGTGAACCCGGGCGCCACGCTCCAGATGCTGCTCCAGCTCGGCGGCAGCAAGGCGGTGGCGGGGATCAGCGGCCCGCTCTCCTTCGGCTCGGACGGCAACCCCGACGGCAAGCCGATGGCCCTGGTACGGATGGAGCCGAGCGGCACGTACACGTTCCGTCAGGTGCTGCGCCCGTAGGGGGACTCGCTCATCACCTGGGCGACCATCGCCTCCAGACGGTCGTGGTGGGCGCCGCGCCAGTACACGTGGTCGCACGCCGTGCAGCGGGCGAACACGTCGTACGTGGCGCGGGTGCCGCCCTCCAGACGGTCGGCGACGTCCTCCTTGCGGGCCTCCGCGAGGACGCCGTTGCAGGCGGTGCAGCGGGTCCACGGGCTCAGCTCGGGCGCGAACCGGCTCAGCACGTCGCGGAGTTGGTCGTCGGTGCGGTCGCTGTAGACGTAGGCGCCCGCCCACAGTTCGCGGCGGCGCAGCAGACCGCGGTCGCGGCTGAGCAGGACGCGCCGCTCGGCGGCGGACAGCGCGGCGAGCGCGGGGTCGCCGATGTCGGTCGCCTCGTAGGCGGCGTCGATGCCGAGCAGCCGCAACCGGCGGGCCAGTGTGCCGAGATGGACGTCGAGGAGGAAGCGGAGCGGGGCTCCGGGCACGTGCTGCGGGCGGGCGACGGGCCGTACCTCGACGTGCTCGCCGGCGGCCGGGATGTGCCCGGTGGGGGCCGTGCGGCCGTCCACGACGAGCGCGCCGACCTCGGTCAGGGGCACCCCGAGCGACTCCACGACATGGCCGAGTGTGGAGACTCCGTCCGTGCGGAGCGGGGCCGCGACGCCGCCGCGGCGGGCGGCGGGGACGAACAGCCCCAGTTCGGCTGCGACTTGGACGTGGATCTCGGGACCGTTCATCGGGACAGAATGCCATGATGGGACGGCCGCGGGCGCCGCTCACGCGTCCGCGCGACGGCTCCCCGCACCTGCGGGCGCGGGTTCCGACCGACAGAAGGCGAGAGCGCATGACCGAGTACAGCACCGGGCTGCCGCCGGAGTTCCTGGACAGCAGCTCCTCGTCGTTCACCCGTCTCGTCGAGCGCGTGGCGCCGCACACCCTGCCGTGGAACCGGGACACCGGCGGACCGGTGCACGACGTCCCGCACGGCACGACGGTGCTCGCCCTGACCTTCGACGACGGCGTCCTGATGGCCGGCGACCGGCGTGCCACGATGGGCAATCTGATCGCGCAGCGCGACCTGGTGAAGGTGGGTCCCGCCGACAGCCACACGGCGGTGGCGTTCGCGGGCACGGTCGGACTCGCCAAGGAGCTGGTGCGCCTCTACCAGTTGGAGCTGGAGCACTACGAGAAGCTGGAGCGCCGCGCGCTCACCCTCAACGGCAAGGCGCAGCGGCTCGCCGCGATGATCCGCGACCAGCTGGCGCAGGCCATGCAGGGGCTCGCCGTGGTGCCGCTGCTCGCCGGGTACGACACCGCGCGCGGTCTCGGCCGGATCTTCAGCTTCGACGTCACCGGCGGCCCGTACGAGGCGGTCGGCTTCCACGCCGACGGCTCCGGATCGCCGTACGCGCGCGCGGCGTTGAAGAAGCTCTACCGCCCCGGCCTCTCGGCGGCGGACGCGACGACGGTGGCCGTGCAGGCGCTGTACGACGCGGCCGACGACGACTCGGCGACCGGCGGCCCCGACGTGCACCGGCACATCTACCCCACGGTGGCGCTGGTCACGGAGGACGGCTACCGGCAGCTGCCGCAGGACGAGGTCCGCGCGTCCGCGCAGGCCGTGGTGGCCGCCCGCCAGGAGGCACCGGAGGGTCCGGCCGCCCCCCTGCTGTGACCCGCGTTTCCCTTCCCTCCTCCCGCCCTTTCCCTGTCGTCCCTCCTCCGTTCCCCCTCTGTTTCCCTTTCGGCCGCACGCACGGGGCGAAAACGCGCCGCCGGGAGGTACCTTTCCCTACCGATACCGATCACTGGTGCGACAGGGAGTGATGAGCACACCCATGCGGCTACTCGACATACCCCGCCTGGTGGAGCCCCTCGTCTCGGGGGGCCTCGCCGACTCGGTCTTCACGACGGCCGTCGAGGACCCGCTGCGCGTCCAGTTCTCGGTGCCCGGACCCGGGGGCGAGTGGAGCGAGGTCACCACGGCGGACTTCTGCCGCCAAGTGACGGCCGTGGCACGCGGGTTCACGGCCGACGGGGTGCGTCCCGGCGATCCGGTGATCGTGATGTCGCGTACGCGCTACGAGTGGACGCTCGTCGCCTACGCGCTGTGGACCGTCGGTGCCGTGGTGGTGCCGGTGTACCCGACGTCGTCCGGCGAACAGGTGCGGTGGATCCTCCAGGACACCGGGGCCGTCGGCGTCGTCGTCGAGAACGAGCACAACGCGATGACGGTCGCCGCCGCGTACGGGACCCGCACCGACCTGACCCGGCTGTGGGAGCTCGACGCGGGGGCCATCGCGTCCCTCGTGTCGGCGGGCGCGGCGGTCGACGAGGCCGCCGTGCACCGGCTGCGGTCCGCCGTGCGGCCGCAGGACACGGCGCTGATCTGCTACACGTCGGGCACCACGGGCCGCCCCAAGGGCTGCGTCATCACGCACCGCAACCTGGCGTCGGAGACGGACACCCTCCTGGCCGGCTGGGGCGTGCTGCTGGCTCCGGCCGGGGAGCAGCCGCGGATCCTCGCCTTTCTTCCGCTGGCGCACTGCTACGGCCTGATGGTCGTGGTCAGCGCGGTGCGCGGCGGCATCAACCTCGCGCACCAGCCGAACCTCTCCCCGGACTCGCTGCTCCCGGCCCTGGAAGCGTTCCGGCCCACGTTCCTCTACGCCGTCCCTTACATCTTCGAGCGGATCTTCGGCAAGGCGAGGATCAACGCCCAACAGACCGGTCACAGCGCCCTGTTCGAGCGGGCGGTGCGGGTCGCGGTGCGCTATGCGACGCGCGTCCAGGAGCGCGCCGCGGGCACCGGTTCCGGGCCGGGCCCCCGGCTGCGGTTCCAGCACCGGCTGTACGACCGGCTCGTCTACGCGAAGGTCCGGGGCGTCCTCGGCGGCCTGGTGCGCAACGCGGTGTCGGGCGGTTCCCCGCTCGCCCGCGAGCTCGGCCTGTTCTTCGCGGGCTGCGGCATCAACGTGTACGACGGCTACGGGCTGACCGAGACGACCGCCGCGGTCACCGCCCAGCCGGTCGGCGCGGTCCGGCACGGCACCGTGGGCCGGCCGCTGCCGGGCAACGCGGTGAGCATCGCGGACGACGGGGAGATCTGGGTGGCCGGCGACGTGGTCTTCGCCGGGTACCTCAACGACCCGAAGGCCAACGCGGAGTCGTTGCGGGACGGTTGGTACGCCACGGGCGACCTCGGCCACCTGGATCCCGACGGCTATCTCGTGATCACGGGCCGCAAGAAGGACATCATCATCACGAGCGGCGGCAAGAGCCTGTCGCCGCAGACCCTGGAGGAGCAGCTCCGCGCCCATCCGCTGATCTCGGGGTGCATCGTCGTCGGCGACAACCGTCCGTACGTGACGGCGCTGATCACGCTCGATCCGGACGCCCTCGCCAGCTGGCAGATCCTCAAGGGACGCCCGCCGAGCGAGCCCGCCCAGCTCCTGGAGGACGACGAGCTGCGCGGGCACATCCAGCGTGCGGTGTCGCGGGCCAACTCCCGGGTGTCGCGGGCGGAGTCGGTCCGCGCGTTCCGGATCCTCCCCGACCAGTTCGGCGCCGACCCGCGGCTGATGACGCCGTCGCTGAAGCTGCGGCGCTCGGCGGTCATCACGGCGTACGCGCGCGAGATCGAGGAGCTGTACGCGGCGCGGTGATCGCCGCGCCCCACCCCCGGCGCCTTTGACCGCTCACCCGCTCACCCGCTCCCCCGCGCCCTCGTGCGCACGCCTATGGGCACGAATTCGAGAAAGCGCTTTCCACATCGGCCGGGGATGCGATGAGATCGACGTATGCACCAACCGGTTCCCGACCATCTGGACCACCGCTACCGCGGTGAGCATCCGATCCGCACCCTCGGCCACCTCTTCCGCCCCGACCGCGCCCGGCTGCTCCTCGCCTGCGCGCTCTTCGTCGTCAAGCACAGCCCGATCTGGCTGCTGCCGCTGATCACCGCCACGGTCCTCGACGTCGTCGTCCAGCACGGCGACCAGGCCGAGTTGTGGCAGGCGACCGGCGTCCTCCTCTTCATCCTGGTCATCAACTACCCGCTGCATCAGTGGTACGTCCGCCTGCTCGCCGGCAGCATCCGGCGCATGGGCACGACGCTGCGGTCGGCCCTGTGCCGCCGGATGCAGCAGCTCTCCATCGGCTACCACGCGCGCGTCAGCTCCAGCGTCCTCCAGGCGAAGGTCGTCCGGGACGTGGAGGCCGTCGAGCAGATGGTGCAGCAGAGTTCCGACATGGGTCTGGGCGCCGTCGTCACCCTCGTCGGCGGGCTCGTCGTCATCGGCCTGCGCACGCCCGAGTTCCTGCCCGTCTTCCTCGTCGTGGTGCCCGCCGCCGGGTATCTGGTGATGCGGCTGCGCGGCCGACTGCGCACGCACAACGAGGAGTTCCGCCGCGAGGTCGAGCATCTGTCCTCACGCGTCGGCGAGATGACGACGCTCATCCCCATCACCCGCGCCCACGGCCTGGAGCGCACCGCTCTCGGCCGCGTCGACGGCTCGCTGCGCCAGGTCTTCGCGGCGGGCCTGCGCCTGGACACGATGAACGGCCGCTTCAACTCGGCGGCCTGGGTCCTGCTCAACATCCTCGGCGTCTGCTGTCTGACGGGGTCCGCGCTGGTCGCGTACCACGGCTGGCTGCCGGTGACACCGGGCGACGTCGTGATGCTGAGCTCGTTCTTCACCGTCCTGACCAACTCCACGACGACACTGCTGGGCCTGGCTCCCGTGATCAGCAAGGGTCTCGAGTCGGTGCGCTCGGCGGGCGAGGTGCTCCAGGCGCCCGACCTGGAGAGCAACGCGGGCAAGGCGGGCGTCGAGCGGGTCACCGGGCGCATCGACTTCGAGCGGGTCGGATTCTCTTACGGCGACGAGGCCCCGGCGGTCGACGGCTTCACGCTCACCGCGCGGCCCGGCGAGACGATCGCCCTGGTCGGCGCCTCGGGCGCGGGCAAGTCGACGGTCCTGAACCTCCTCATCGGCTTCATCAGGCCGACGTCCGGCCGGATCCTCCTCGACGGCACCGACATGGCCGCGCTCGACCTGCGCAGCTACCGGCGCTTCCTGTCGGTGGTGCCGCAGGAGTCGATCCTGTTCGAGGGCAGCATCCGCGACAACGTGACGTACGGGCTCGGCGACACCGACGAGGAGACGCTGCTCGGGGCGCTGCGCGACGCGAACGCCCTGGAGTTCGTGGAGCGGCTGCCCGACGGTCTGGAGACGGTGGTCGGCGAGCGGGGGGCCCGGCTGTCCGGTGGACAGAAGCAGCGGCTCGCCATCGCCCGCGCGCTGATCCGCGACCCACGCGTCCTGGTCCTCGACGAGGCGACGTCGGCGCTCGACAACCGCTCCGAGGCCCTCGTGCAGGAGGCGCTGGCGCGTCTGGTGCACGGCCGCACCGTGTTCGTCGTGGCGCACCGGCTCTCCACGATCCGGGGCGCCGACCGCATCGTCGTGATGGACGGCGGCCGGATCGCGGAGACCGGTACGCACGGCGAACTCCTGGAGCGGGGCGGGGTGTACGCGGGGTTGCAGCCGGCGAGCCGGTGACGGCCCCGCCGCCCTCGGTGCCGATCGAGGGCGGCGCCCCCGCCGGAAAATTCGCTGTCGGTCCGGCGGGCCGTGCTGGTAGACAGCCCCGGTGACAGAGACCTTGGAGTTCACCGATCTGCTGCGGCTGATCGACGACCGGGCGGCCGCGTTCCGTGCCGCGGTCGCCGTCGCGCCCGACCTCGACGCGCAGGTGCCCGCCTGTCCCGACTGGACGCTGTTCGATCTGGCGGCCCACCTGGGCGAGGGCGCCGCGCGTGGGCCGCGACGGTCGCCGCCGGGCCCGACGCCCCGGCCAAGTGCGCACCGCGCGACGCGACGGCCGCGCCGCGCGAGCGCGAGGCCCTGCTGGCCTGGCTGACCGCGTCGACGCAGGAGCTCCTGGACGAGCTGCGGGCGGCGGGCCCGGAGCGCGGGGTCTGGACGTGGTGGGGGACGTCGCAGTCGCCGCCGACCGTCGGCGCCGTCGCCCGGCACCAGCTGCACGAGGTCGCGGTGCACACGTACGACGCGCAGAGCGCCATCGGGGCACCGCGGCCGCTGCCGGACGAGGTGGCGCTCGACGGGGTCGAGGAGTTCCTGACCACCTGCTGCACGACGACGGCGCCGTGGCCGCACAGATCCGCCACCTTCGACTGCGTCGCCACCGAGGGCCGTGCCTGGCGCCTGTGGCTCGACGCGGACGGCGCGCGGACCGGCCGCATCACCGCCGGCGACGAGGACCCGGCCGACGCCTCCCTGCACGGCACGGCCGCCGAGCTGACCCTCGCCCTGTACGACCGTGCCCCGTTGGACTCCGTGCGGGTGGAGGGCGACCGCGCTCTCCTCGACGTGCTGTGGAACTGGGACCCGAACGAGTAGGACGCGGGTCCGTTCAGCGCGGCAGCCCCGCACCCGGCGGAGGTCGAGGGCCGCCGGCCGCGCGGGACACCACCGCTCGGATCGCCGGGGCTCAGGCCACGTACGAGGCCTTCCGGGCCGCGTCGACGACCTTCGCGCCGTCGGCCGCCGTGAGCAGGCCGTCGTTGACCCAGGCGTCGACGGTCGTGCGCACCCGGCCGACGAGCGCGCTCTTCCCGGGGAACGGCGCCGCGGCCCAGACGGCGTCGAGGAGGCTCGTACCGTCGCCGCGTACGGGGTTGGCGACGCCCGAGTCCACCCCGCCGAAGACGACGCGCGGCTCGGACCGCCGGAAGTAGGCGTGCGTCGGATCCTCCGTGCCCTCCAGGAACGGCGCGAACTCGACGCCGTTCAAGGTGAGATGGAGCGGCTTGCCGTGGACGGGGGTGAACGTGGGCAGCAGGTCGCCGGAGAGGGCGGCGCCCCGGTACAGGCCGAACTCCAGGGTGGTGGTGCGGGCGTCGCGCGCGACCAGGTTGACCGGGCCGTGGAAGAGGGCCTGGAGCTCCGGGTCGTCCGGGGTCTTCTCGACGCGCAGACGGAACGGCATCGAGATCCGCACGGTGTCGCCGTCCCGCCAGGTGCGCGCCACCGTCAGGTACGTGCCCGGCGTCGGCGAACTCCCGGCCACCGGGCGTCCGTTGACGGTCACCGTGAACCCGGCGACGGCCCACGCGGGCACGCGCAGTTTCAGTGCGAAGGCCGCGGTGCCGCCGCGCACCGTGAGAGTGCTGCCCTGCTCGCGCGGAAAGTCGGTCGTCTGGGTGACGGTGAGGCCCTTCCCGGCCCATGTCAGGGTGGAGGCGCTGAAGAGGTTCACGTACAGGGCGCTGTCGTCGGCGGCCCGGAAGTACACCGTGTCCTGGTACTTGGTGGCGCTCTCCATGCCGGTGCCCTCGCAGCAGGTGGTGCCCGCCTTGGGGGTGTAGTCGCGCACGTGTCCCGGCCGCAGCCCGATGAAGTACGTGACGAGCGGCTTCTCGGCGTCGGCCTTGTCCTGCTTGGATCCGAGCACCTGGTTGAGCAGGGCGCGCTCGTAGTAGTCCATGTACGTGGGGTCCTGGTCGCGCAGGAACAGCAGACGGCTGAGCTTGAGCATGTTGTACGCGCAGCAGGTCTCGGCGTTGACGTCGGTGAGGGTCGACGCGATGACGCCCCGCTCGCCCCAGAACTCACGGTCGCTGGTGCCGCCGATGGCGTACATGCGGGGCGGTACCACCATGTCCCAGAAGTTGCGGGCGGCGTCGAGGTAGCGCTGCTCGCCGGTCTCGTCGTACAGCCGCAGCAGTCCGGTGAAGACGGGGATGTGCTGGTTGGCGTGGAGCCCGCTGAGCGTGTCCTGTGCGGCGGCGCACGCGTCGATGAGCTTGTCGAGGTCGAACAGGCGCGCCAGGGCCAGGTGTCGGGGGTTGCCGCTGAGCGTGTACAGGTCGCAGACGGCCTCGACCATGCCGCCGAACTCGCCGCTGGAGAAGATGCCCCACATCCGCTGGAGGGTGGCCGCGGGCAGCCGGGACAGACGGGAGTACATCCAGTCGCACAGGCCCTCGGCGAGGTCGAGGGCCTTCGGGTCGTCGGTGGCGAGATGGGCGTCGACCAGGCCCCGCAGGATCTTGTGGGCGGTGTAGTAGGGCGCCCAGACCTTGGTGTAGTCGCCGCTGGTCATCGACTCCAGGGCGATGAACTGGGTCTCGGGGTAGGCGGCGAGGAACCCGGGGTGGCTGGGGCCGCCCCAGGTGCGTCCGAGGGACGCGGTGCGGGCGTGCGGTGAGGCGTCGGCGAAGCCGGCGCCCTCCGTCTCGTCGAAGCCGTACGCGGCCAGATCGCCCGAGCCCCGGTAGGTGCCCGCGTGCAGCGCGGCGATGTCGTCGGCGGTCAACTTCCGCGACCAGAGGTGGACTTCGTCGAGCGCTCCGGCGAAGGCCGGGTCCCCGGCGTAGTGGGAACGGCCGAGCCAGTGGTCCGTGAGGGCACCGAGGTCGGCCGGGGTCAGCGTGAGGGCGGTGTTGCGGGCGACCTCGACGCCGTCGACGTACAGGACACCGGTGCCGCCGCCGAGGGTGAAGGCGACGTGGCTCCACGTGCCGACGGGCAGCGGCGCCGTGCCGTCGATGCCCTGCTCGCCGCCCGCGCCCGACGTGGTCACCGCCAGACGGGGGTTGCCTTGGGCGTTGCGCGCGGCGAGGTACAGGTAGCGGGTCGTGTCGTTGCCGAAGTCGGCGATGCGGGCCCAGGCGTCGGCGTGCTCGGGCCTGACCCAGGCGGCGAACGTCAGCGCGTCCGTGGCGCCGTCGAGGACGCCGGCCGGCAGGTCGACGTACTGGTACGAGCCGCGGATGTTCGACACCGCGCCGCCGCCGAAGCGGCCCGGCACGCTCAGCACGGTCGGGTCGGCGCGCAGCGCCGCGCGCACGTCGTACAACTCCCCCACCACGGTGCGGATCTTGGTGAGGTACGTGGTGTCGCCGGTGCCCGCGTACGCCTGCGCGAGCATGGTGAGGAAGTGGCCGGTGGTGTGACCGCGGAGGTTTCCGTTGGCCTCGCCGTCCAGGCCCTCCCAGCCGCCGGGGGCGACGGCGCCCGGCGTCGGACGGCCGACGTTGGCGCGGAAGACCTGGACGAGCCGCATCTCGTCGTAGCCGGTGGCGAAGTCGAGCATGAGGCGCCGCTTGTCGGCGAACACGCCTGCGCCGAGGGCCACTTGGTCGAGTGCGAAGGGCAGTACTCCCCCGGCCGCGACGGCGTCGGCGCCGCGGGGCGCCGCGTGCGCGCGGTCCGGGGCGAGCGCGAGGGCCGTCGCGCCGAGGGCGGCGGCCGAGATGAGGGATCTTCTGGTGGGGCCGGATGCCATGTCGGACCTCTCCTGAGCGATCTGTTCGATATATCGACATAGGTTCGGTAAACCGACCAGAAGCTAGACGTCCGGCCCCTACCCGTCAATGGGTCACCCGGCGGTCGGCGTCCAGTTCCCGAGCCAGTCCGCGACCTCCTGGTCGGCCGCCTGCGCGTCGGTCAGGACCGGCCGGTCGGCGCTCGCCGCACCGGCGCCCGCACCGGAGTTGGCGTACTCGGCGAACCGGTCGTCCTTCCACGAGAAGCCGCCCATGTCCGACCAGGGCGTCGACTTGATCGCGGCGCTCAGGGTGGAGTTGCGGACGGTGGTCTGCGGGTCGAGCGCGGCGTTGCCGCCGGCGTGCCAGTTGCGGCCCAGGAAGAAGCTGCCCGCGGTGACGTCGCCGCTGATGGTCGAGCGGTTGATGAGGATGCCCTTGTGTGCGGCGGCGGTGCTCGGCGCGGTGACGTACCCGGCCGATGTGCCGTTCCACCGCTTCTTCAGGGTGATCACGGACCGGTCGACGACGGCGGTGGCGCCGCCGAAGATGAAGTCGACGTTGCCGACGACGTACGAGTTCGTCATGAGGACCCGGTTGCCCGCGCCGTCGAGCAGCAGCGTGTCCTGGTCGCCGCTCACGATGACACCGTCGAGGAAGACCTTGTCGGCGCCGGTGCGCAGCGCGACGGCCTGCGCGGAGATGCTCTGGTCCGCGCTCTCGTCGAAGTCGTTGGAGACACTGAGGTTGCGCAGTTGGCTGTCGGCGCCGAGCAGGGCGACGGTGGCACTGCCCGCGGTCCCGTACGTCGATCCGTCGGCCTTCTTCGATCCGGCGGCGTGCCCCTCGACGATGACCGTGTCCTTGCGGCTGCCGCCGGTCCCGGCGATGGTCACGTGCGGCTTGTTCGCGGGCACGGTGACGGTCTCGCGGTACGTGCCGGGCGCGACCGCGATGTCGACGCGCGCGGTGTTGTTCGTGGGGACGGCGTCGACGGCGGCCTGCACGGTCCTGAACTGCGCGCTGCCGTCCTTGGCGACGGTGAGGGTGGTCGCGGCGGCCGCCCGCGGTGCGGGACTCGCGGCGGCGCTCGTGGCGGTGCCGATCGAACCGCGCGGCCCGGCACCGGACTTGAGGAGCGCGGGCACGTCGGCGGCCTTGTCGAGCGTGTAGGGGTAGAAGTCCTTCGGCTCGAAGGCGGTGCCGCCGCTCTGGTTCTTGCCGGTGGTGCCGGAGAAGACGCTGCCGCGCTGCACGATCGACGCGGTGTCGTCCTTCGTGACCGGGTTGTTCACGCCCTGGAAGTAGCTGTTCTCCAGGACCATCCTGGTCCTGCCGCGGGAGTAGTTCCCGTACGCGGACGTGATGGCGGTGTCCGGGTCGTCCTGGAGGTAGTTGTTGTAGAGGTGCGCGTGCGCGGCGTTGTCCGTCGAGGGGTTGCGCTGCTCGGTCTCGCGGATCCAGTTGTGGTGGATCGTGATGTCGGTGACGACGTTGTCGGTCCAGCCGATGCCGAACGCCTTGTTGTCGTTGCTGAGCCTGTTCCACGAGACGGTGACGTTCGTGGAGTCCTTGCGGACGTCGATGAGTCCGTCGGCCATGTGCCGCAGGTCGTTGTGGTCGATCCACACGTGGTGGGCGCCGTCCATCTGGACGGCGTCGAAGTCGTGGTCCTTGTCGTTCCAGACGCCCTGGTAGGTGTCGCGGATCGTCAGGTTGCGGATGATGACGTTGTGCACGCCGGTGCCGAGGAAGAAGCCGCCGCCGACGATCTGCCCGGACGTTCCCGAGCCCACGATCGTCTTGTCGGAGGCGACCTTGATCTCCTTGCCGACGGGGTCGACGGTCACGGCCGCGGCGACGACGATGACGTACGGCTCACTGGCGGTGGCGTACTTCTCCAGGTCGGCGGCGGTCTTCACGGTGACGGTCCGGCCGTCGCGCCCGCCGTACGTGCCGTTCTGGCCGTGGGAGTCGAGCGACGCGAAGCCGTCGGCCACGTCGGTGGTCCAGCCGGCGGCCTCGGCCGCGGCCGCCGTGTCGTCGCCGGCGCCGAGCAGGCCGCCTCCGTAGGCGAGGGCGGCCGCGGCGGCGAGGGCGAGGGTGCCCCGGCGACGAGGACGGTTCCGCGCCTGCGGTGGCGGGGTCCGGGGCGTGCGGTGCTGCTGCGGGTGTCACTCATGTGCGCTTGCGCTCCGTGGTGGTGGGGGTTTCCCCCGCCGGGTGGCAGGGGCCGGAGTGCAGTCGCCGCGCAGGGGCGAAAAGGTTGCCGTGCGGGTGCTATCGCGCCGGGGACGCGGCGAAGTGGTGCCGCTGGTAGCCGCTGCCGTGGTTGCGCCAGTCCAGGCTGATGCTGCTGTCGGCGACGACGCGGCCGCGGCCGACGTGCGCGGTGACGACCGGGGTGCGGTACGAGCCGTTGTGGTTGCCCCAGAAGTTGTCGCCGTTCTCCAGACGGTTCTTGATCCCGTGGAAGCTGCCCGCCTTCAGGACGCGGTGGCCCCGCTCGACGCGGAGGGTGAGGTAGGCGTCGTTGAAGAAGTCCTCCTTGAACCCGGCGGCGGGACCGTCCCAGGACGCCTTGGCGTACGCGTGCGCCTTCGTCCCGGAGCGGGCCGCGCACACCGTGACGGTGAAGTCCCAGTTGTCGGCCCAGGGGCCCGAGTACGACGGGGTGTCGACGGACTTCTCGCTGGTGGTGCACCGGTACGTCGGCGTACCGCCGGGCGCGGCGCGCCCGGCGGCCGCGGCGCAGGGGCCGGCGAGCAGGGTCAGGGCGAGGGAGACGGCGAGGGCGTGGCGCGGCAGGGACATGCGGGGCCTTTCTCGGGGACGGTCACGGGCGCGCGGGCGGCACCCGATCTCCGGTTGATGTGTGGACGGCCGCGCCCCCATGCGATACCTGTCGGTCCGTCAACCACCCGATCGGTCCCGCTCCGGCCACGCTCCGCAACCGCGCTCCGCCCCGGCGCACACCCACTCCCGCCCAACGTCCCAGTTCACGCCCCACCGACCGAACTGGCATACAGGGAAACCCACTTAAGGGTGATAACCACCGGTGACGATGAACCTGGACCCCGTCGCTCCGCATCATCACCCATGTCCGCATCTGCACCACGTGCCCGAGGGGCACCGCTGACAAGGGGGGAACCCATGGCATCCGACGGGGGCCACGACGACACCCGCGGCACCGAGCTGCGGGAGCTGCTGAGCGCGCGCAGACAGGCGCTCGGTCTGACCGGGGACCAGACGGCACGGGCCGTCGGCCTGTCCGCGCGGCAGTACGCGGCGCTGGAGAGCGGCGCGCCGCACGGCACGGGCCTCGGCCTGGAGCGGCTGAAGTCCGTGGCCGACGGGCTCGGTCTGACCGGTGCGGCGCGCGAGACGTTCCTGCTGCTCGCGGCGGAGCCGGGCGTCTGCGCGCACGACCTCGTCGAGCGGCGCAGGCCGACCGTCGAGGAGCTCGCGCACATCGACCTGATGGACCCGAACGCGGCGCTGATCACGGACCACGCGTGGAACGTGCTGGCGGCGAACGCCGCGGTGGCGCGGCTCTTCGCCGACCCCGAGCGGTCCCCGCGCCACGACCGCAACCTCGTGCTGTGGCTGCTCACCGCGGAGGCGGAGCAGCGGTTCGCCGACATCGGCCAGGTCCGTGCCGACGCCGTCGCGCGGGTGCGCGCGGCGATCGGCCGGATCCCCGCCGACGCCGCGCTGCGCGCCCTCGCCGAGCGGATCACCGCCGATCCGCTCGGCGCGGGGCTGTGGCGGAGCCGGGCGGTCCGGCTGCCGTCCGACGCGTGCACGCGCCGGCTGCGTCACCCCGTCTACGGGGAGGCCTCGATCCTGGTGACGACCTCCCGGCTGCCCGGTGGGCTGCAGCTGTACGTGCACCACGCGGCGCACCTCATCGGAGGAACCGTTTCTCTCTGACGGGGACGACGGGGACGACGACTGCGACGCGGACGACGGGTGTGCCGGGGACGACGGACAGGCCGGGCGCGCCGGGCGGTCAGTCCTTCTTCGCGGCGGCGAGGAGCGCCGCCCTGATCGCGTCGTAGGCGGGCTTGCGCTGGAGGTTCTCGTCCCAGGGCAGCGCGGCGCCCTGTCCCTCGAAGACGGCGGGGATCCACGAGTGGCGGTCGGAGTAGCCCCACACCGTGATGCCGACGCACCGCTTCACGGCGAGGCAGGCACTGGTGACCTGGCCGTACCAGTCGGCCTGCTGGGCCAGCTTCGCCTCGTCCGCGGGCAGGATCATGCGGATGTCGAGCTCGGTGAAGGCGACGTCGACGCCGAGGTCGGCGAAGCGCTGGAGGTTCTCCTTGATGCCCCCGGGCAGGCCGTACTGGAGCGCCAGGTGGCCCTGGAGACCGAAGCCGTCGATCGGTACGCGGTCCGCCTTGAGCTGCTTGATCAGCGCGTAGTAGGCGTCCGACTTCGCGCCGAGTCCGTCGACGTTGTAGTCGTTGAGGTAGAGCTTGACCTTCGGGTCGGCGGCGCGGGCCCAGCGCAGGGCGTCGGCGATGTAGCCGGGGCCGATGGTCTTGTAGAAGATGTTCTCGCGGTAGGTGCCGTCCTCGTTCATGATCTCGTTGGCGACGTCCCAGGCGAAGACCTTGCCGCGGTAGTGCTTCACCACGTGCGTGATGTGGTTCTTGAGGATGGAGCGCAGTTCGTCCTTCGTCCAGGTACCGGAGGAGAGCCAGTCCGGCAGCTGGCTGTGCCACAGCAGGGTGTGGCCGCGGAGCTTGAGGCCGTTGGCCCGCGCGTAGTCGACGATCTCGTCGCCCGCGGTGAAGTCGAAGACGCCGCGCTGGGGTTCGGTGGCGTACCACTTCATGGCGTTGCCGGGGGTGGTGCTGCCGAACTCGCGCCCGAGCAGGTCGGCGTACTCGGTGTCGGCCAGCTCCGGGTTGTCGACGGCGGAGCCGAAGTAGCGGCCGCTCTGGCGGGCCAGGTCGTCGAGCGTCCGCGTGTGCTGCTTCGCGCCGGTCTCCGCCTGGGCGGACGGGGCGGCGGCGAGGCCGAGCAGCAGGGCCGTCGCGGCGAGGGCGGCGCCGGCGGCGGATCTGGTGCGGGCGGATCGGGGGGACGTGCGCATGGTGCGGCTCCTCAACTCGATGAGATCCCAACTCGCACAGCTGGGCGGGTCGTTGTCCTTGCGCGGCGGGGCGCGCCGAGACGGCGCGCCCCGCGTTCGTGAGCCGGGCGCCACAGGGACGTCGTGACGCCCGGCGGTTCGTGGGGCGCGGCGCCGGCTACTTGACGCGCAGCTCGCAGCGCATCCGCCGCTCGTGCCCGACCTCCCGCTCCGCTCCCGTGAGGGTGAGCGGCACGGTGTGGTGGACGTGTTCGCTGGACGCGGCGACGCGCAGTTCGAGCGCGCCGGGTTCGACGACGCGGCGGCCGTCGGCACCGGTGTACGCGGCGAGGTCCGCGGGGAACGTGGCGTGCACCTCGGCGCTCGCCCCCGCGTCGAGCGGGACGCGGGCATAGCCGACGAGCCGCACCTCGGGGCGGGCGACGGTGCCGACCGGGTCGTGGAGGTAGAGCTGGACGATCTCGGTGCCCGGCCGGTCACCGGTGTTGCGGACGGTGAGCCGCACGGTGGTCTCGCCGTCGGTGGGCAGTTCGGGGGCGTCGCACTGCGGGGTGTCCCAGGCGAACGTGGTGTACGAGAGGCCGTGGCCGAACGGGTAGAGGGCGGTGGGGTCGACGTTGCTGGGGTCGCCGCGGCGGCCGAGCGGTGGCGCGAGGTACGGCGCGGGCTGGCCGCCGGGGTGCGCGGCACGCCGATCGGCAGCCGTCCGGACGGCTCGACGCGTCCGGACAGGACTCCGGCGACGGCGGGGCCGCCCTCCTGGCCGGGGAAGAACGCCTGGACGACGGCGGCGGCCCGGTCGGCCCAGCGGCCCAGCGCGTAGGGCCGGCCGCTGAGCACGACGAGCACGACGGGCGTTCCCGCACCGAACACCTCGTCCAGCAACGCGCCCTGCTGATAGGGAAGTTCGAGGTCCTCCGTGTCGCAGCCCTCGCCGGAGGAGCCGCGCCCGAACAGGCCCGAGCGGTCACCGACGACGGCGAGGCACACGTCGGCGTCCGCCGGGTCGTCGACGAAGACGGCGCCGGGCAGCTCCGCGCGGAGCGCTTCGGCGAGCGTCGGCACCTCGACACCGGCGGCGAGCCCGGGGTGGTTGACGCCGACGTGCCGCGGGAACGTGTAGCAGCCGAGCATCGCGGCCTGTTCGTCGGCGAGGGGGCCGACCAGGGCGACGCGCAGCCCGTCGGGCAGTGGCAGCAGCCCCGCGTCGTTGGCGAGCAGCACGACCGACTCCTGTGCCACCGCACGCGCCAGGTCCCGCATCTGAGGGGGGTTCAGGTCGATGGGCTCGTCGCCGGTGACCGGCTCCCAGCCCGGGTCGAGCAGCCCGAGTTCGCACTTCTGCGTGAGGACGCGCAGCGCGGCGCGGTCGAGCAGGTCCTCGGGGATGTGGCCGGCGGCGGGCAGGCAGCGCGCGGCCGGCAGTTCGACGTCGACGCCGGCGGCGAGGGCGAGCCGGGCGGCGTCCCCCTCGGAGGCGGCGACCTTGTGAGCGGACTCCAGGAACGCGATGCCGAAGTAGTCGGCGACGACCGTGCCGGTGAACCCCCACTCCTCGCGCAGGAGTCGGGTGAGCAGCCCGGCGTGGACGTGGCCGGGCAGCCCGTCGATGTCGTTGTAGGAGGCCATCACGGAGCGGGCCCCGCCCTCGCGCAGCGCCATCTCGAACGGCGGCAGGATGACGTCCGCGAGCTCGCGCGGGCCGAGCGACGCCGGCGCGTGGTTGCGGGCGCCGCGGGAGGCCGAGTAGCCGGCGAAGTGCTTGAGGGTGGCGACGATGCCGGCGGCCTCCAGGCCCCGCACATAGGCGGCGCCGACCGTGCCGACCAGGTAGGGGTCCTCGCCGATGGACTCCTCGGTGCGGCCCCAGCGCGGATCGCGTACGACGTCGAGGACGGGGGCGAGGCCCTGGTGGATGCCGACCGTGCGCATCGACGTACCGATGGCCTCGGCCATCTCGGTGATCAGGGCCGGGTCGAAGGTGGCGCCCCAGGCGAGGGGCGTCGGGAACACGGTGGCCTGCCAGGCGGCGAAGCCGGTGAGGCACTCCTCGTGGGCGAGGGCGGGCACCTCGAACCGGTTCCCCTCGCGGATCCGGTGCTGCAGCTCGGCCAGCCGCGCGGCGCCTTCGGCCGGTTCCACGGGGACGGTGCCGAAGGGGCGGGTCAGCTGCCCGAGGCCGTGCGGGAGCAGGGCGTCGAGGACCGCGCTCTCGGCGACGTACGCGTGCTGTCCGGGCGCCACCGCCGCGGTGTCGGTCTCGATGTCGGCGCCCAGCCACACACTGGAGAGCTGGGCCTTCTTCTCCTCGCTGGTCATCCGGGCGAGCAGGTCGGCCGCCCGGACCTTCGCGGGCAGGCTGGTGTCCTGCCAGGGCTGGACCATGGAACTCCTCAAGTGCGGTACGTGCAGGGGGTGATGGCGATCCGCGACGCTGCGGCTCAGCCCTTGGTGGCGCCCATCGTGATGCCGCCGATCAGCTGCCGTTCGGCCACCGCGTAGAAGGCGAGGGCGGGCACCATGGCGAGGACGAGGTAGGCGAAGACGCGGGCGATGTCGGCGGCGTACTGCCCTTGGAACTGCTGGACGCCGACCGGGATCGTCCACCACGTCTCGTTGCTGAACACCAGGAGGGGCAGCAGGAAGTTGTTCCAGCTGCTCACCACGGCGAGCACGGAGACGGTGCCGAGGGCGGGCCGGGCCATCGGCAGCAGGATCCGCCAGAAGAAGCCGAACGGGGAGCAGCCGTCGAGGGTGGCCGCCTCCTCCAGTTCGCCGGGGATCTGCCGGAAGAAGCCGCGCAGGATGACGATGGTGATGGGGAGGCCGAACGCGGCCTGCGGCAGGATGACGCCCCACGGGTTGTCGAGGAGTCCGAAGGTGCGCAGCAGGATGAACAGCGGCAGGATCGCCACCGCGAACGGGAACATCAGCCCCATCGTGAAGAGCGTGAAGAGCAGTTCCCGCCCCCGGTAGGAGAACCGGGCCAGGGAGAAGGCGGCGAGGGCCGCGGCCCCCACCGTCAGCAGGGTCGTCCCGATGGCGACCAGCGTGGACGAGCCGAGCATCCGCCAGAAGGACCCCGAGGCGAGGATGTCCGTGTAGTTGGACGTCACCCAGGGCGAGGGCAGCCCGAAGGGGTTGCTGGAGAGCTGGTCGGTGGACTTGAAGCCGGAGATGAGGGCGTAGAGCAGCGGGGTCACCATGACGATGCCGACCAGCCACACGATCACGTACAGGGGCACCTTGCCGAAGCGGCGGCGGCCCACCGTGTCGGGGGCGCTCATCGGGTGGCTCGCATGTTCGTGAGGGCTCCTTCGGTGTCGCGACGCAGCACGAAGCGCTGGTAGGCGAGGGCGAAGACGAGGCTGATGAGGAACAGCGCGATGCTGAGCGCGCTGGCGTAGCCGATCTGGTAGCGCTTGAAGCCGTACTGGAACAGGGTGATGGCCATCGTCTCGGAGGCGTGGTCGGGACCGCCCTGCGAGGTCACCCACACCAGGTCGAAGAGCTGGATGGCGCCGATGACCGACAGGAACGCGCTGATCCGCACCGTGGGTCCGAGCAGCGGCAGGGTGATGTACCGGAAGCGCTCCCAGGCGTTCGCGCCGTCGATGCGGGCGGCCTCGTGCAGTTCGGCCGGGATGCCCTGGAGTCCCGCCAGGTACAGCATCATGTGGAACCCGAAGTACTTCCACGTCATGACGAGGAACAGGGTCGGCATGACCGTCGACTGGTCGGCGAACCAGAGCCCGCCGAGGCCGTCGAGGCCGACCGCGCCGAGCACCTTGTCGGCGAGGCCGGCGTCCGGCGCGAAGATCATGGAGAACAGGACGCCGGTGATCACCTCGGACAGGACGTACGGGGCGAAGAACAGCATCCGGTAGAGGGCCCGGCCGCGCAGCTTCTGGTTCAGCAGGACGGCCATGGCGAGCGCGAACGGCAGCTGCACCAGGATGGAGAAGCCGACGAGGAGCAGGCCGCGCCACAGGTCGCCGAGGAAGACCGGGTCCTTGATCAGGCGGCTGTAGTTGTCGAGGCCCGTGTAGTCCGTGGGGGACCCGAAGCCGCCCCAGTTGAAGAGGCTCACGTACACCGCGTACATGATCGGGGCGAGGACGAGCGCGCCGAACAGGATCAGGGCGGGCAGGGTGAAGGAGACGGCGGTCAGCCAGTCGGTGACGCGGCGGGCGAGCGGCCGCCGGTTGCCGAGGTCGCGCTGCGGCTCCTCGGCGACGGCGGGCCGCGCGTCCTTTACGTAGGTCGAAGTCATGGTCCCTTACTGGCTCTTGGCGACCTGGGTCACCGAACGGGCCACCTGCTCGGGCGACTTGGATCCGGCGATGAGGGCGGCCACGGAGTCGTTGACCTCCTGGCCGACGGCCGGCGGGTAGGCCTGGTCGAGGTAGAGCTGGAAGCCGGTGGACTTGCCGAGCATGTCGGACACGGCGGTGAGGTTCGGGTCGGTCAGCGCGCTCGCGGCGTCCTTGACGACCGGGATCATGTTGGCCTTGGAGACGAGGATGCGGTCGGACTCGGCCGTCATGAAGAACTTCAGGAAGTCGACGGCCGCCTTGGGGGCGCCCTTGCGGACGGCGTAGCCGCCGCCTCCGCCGAACACGTCGGTGAGTTGGCCCTTGCCGCCGGCGACCGAGGGGAAGGAGAAGAAGCCGAGGTCCTTGCCGATGCCCTTGCCCGCGTCGGCCTGGACGACGGGCGCCCACTGGCCCATCAGTTCCATGGCGGCCTTGCCGTTGCCCATGGTGGCGGCCTCTCCGTTGGGGGTGGAGTAGGCGGCGCCGAGGAAGCCCTTCTGGAACGGCTTGAGCGCGACGAGCTCCTTGAGGTGCTCACCCGCCTTGACGAAGTCGTCGCCGGTGAAGTCCTTGGCGTCGGCGGCCTTCTGCATGCCGTCGACGCCGGCGATCCGCATCGACAGGTAGGACCAGAAGTACATGCCGGGCCACTTCTCCTTGCCCGCGAGGGCGATCGGGGTGACGCCCGCGGACTTCAGCTTCTTGACCGTGTCGAGGTAGTCGTCCCAGGTGGTCGGCGGGGCGCTGATCCCGGCCTTCTTGAAGAGCGCCTTGTTGTACCAGAAGCCGACGGCGCCGATGTCGAAGGGCATCGCGTACGTCTTGCTGTCGAACTGGTAGGCCTTGACCGACGCGGGGACGAGGGTGCCGGCCATCGGCTCCATGGACGTGGTGAGGTCCTCGACGAGGCCCGCGTCGATCTGCTGCTGGAGGACTCCGCCACCCCAGGTGTGGTAGATGTCCGGAAGTTTTCCGGAGCTGGTGAGCGCCGTCATCTTGGACTTGTAGGCGTCGTTCTCCAGCGTCACGAGCTTGATGCGCACATCGGGGTTCTTGGCCTCGAACGCCTTCGCCCGCTCCGGCCAGATGGTCTTCGACGGCTCCGTGGTCTGGATGTTCCACCATTCGATGACGGTCCGGCCGGAACTGTCCTTCCCACTGCCGGAGTCGGAGCCGCCGCACGCGGTGAGCGCTGCGGCGCCGAGACCGGCCGCCGAGGCGGCGCCGAGGAATCGACGGCGGGAGAAATCGGAGGCTGACATGGCGCACCTTCCGGAAGTGATCCGAAAATTATCGGGAGACGGCCACGGAAGTTACGGAAACGAGAACGGGGTGTCAACGCCCTTAACAAAAAAGGCTGTTGACACCCCGAGACGGAATGCGTGGTTCTACCGGTCGCTAGACGTCGCGCGGAGCCGCCGTACTGGCCCTGACCACGAGTTCCGTCGCCAGCTCGACCCGCGGCGACGCGGGCGCGACCGAGCGGGTGAGATCGAGGACGGAGCGGGCGGCCAGCTTGCCCATGTCCGCGAGCGGCTGGCGGACCGTGGTGAGCGGCGGCGCGGACCAGCGCACCTCGGGCAGGTCGTCGAAGCCGACGACGCTCATGTCCTCGGGCACCCGCAGGCCGCGCCGGCGCAGCGCCTCGATCGCGCCCAGGGCCATCTGGTCACTGGAGGCGAAGACGGCGGTGGGCGGTGCGGCCAGGTCCAACAGCGCGTTGCAGCCGGTGAATCCCGACTCGTGGTAGAAGTCGCCGGGCACGATCAGCTCGTCCTCGACGGGGACGCCCGCCACGTCGAGGGCGGCCCGGTAGCCGTCGAGCCTGGCCCGCGAGCACAGCAGCCGGGGCGGCCCCTCGATGAACCCGATCCGGCGATGGCCGAGCGCGAGGAGATGCTCGGTCGCCGCCATCCCGCCCGCCCAGTTGGTGGCGCCCACGGTCGTCGCCTCGGTGGCGGGTGAGCCCGCCGGGTCGATCACCACCAACGGCACGCCGAGGCGCCGCAGTTCCTCGTGCAGACCGGGTTCGAGCACCGACGTCACCAGGATCACGCCGTCGGAGGCGCGAGCCCGCAGATTGGTCATCCACTGTCGCGCGGCGCCCGCCCGGTCGTGGATCGCGGAGACCACGGTGCCCACGCCGGCCTCGTGCGCGACCTCCTCGACACCGCGGATGATCTCCACGGCCCAGGGGCTGTCCAGATCGTTGAAGACCAGGTCGAGCAGGGCCGCCCGGTCGCCGGGCGCGGGCGGGCGCCGCTGGTATCCGTGCCGGTGCAGCAGGTCCTCCACCCGGGCCCGGGTGGCCGGTGACACGTCGGAGCGCCCGTTCACGACCCGCGAGACCGTCGGGACCGAGACCCCGGCCTCCCGCGCGATCTCGGTGATCGTCACCTTGCCCGGCCCGTCCGCGCTCTGCGTGGCTGCCTTGCCCTTGCCGCCGTCGCGGGCCACGTACCCCACCTCCATCACGCTGTGCGCCCGAAAGATCTCCGGACGCTTTCCGGAAAACCGTAGGTCATGTCGTCAAGCGCCGCCGGACGAGTCGGCAATCTGTCCGACCCGCCGAACGTCAGGCCCTGAACTTACGCTTCTGTCACGGCCAGCACCTCCCCCAGCCAGGCAAGTTGACGGCGTACGTGCACGGCGTCGCCGCCCTCGTGACCGTTGAAGGGGTAGGCGTGGATCTCCCGCGCCGGGTCCTTCCCGGTGAGTTCGCCGTAGCGGTGGTACGCCGCGTACGCGCCGCTCGGCGGGCACACGGTGTCGCGCAGACCGACGCCGAGATGGAGGGGCGCGTGGGCGCGGCGGGCGAACGAGACGCCCTCGACGTACGACAGCGTCCGGTACGCGGCCGCCTCGGCGCCCCGGTGCACCGCGAGGTAGCCCGCGATCTCCCCGTAGGGCCCGTCGTCCGTGAGGTCGAGGGCGCGCCGGATGCCGCACAGCAGCGGCGCCGTGACCAGCGCGGCCGCGAGGTCGGGGACGAGTCCGGCGACGGCGAGGGCCACTCCCCGCCCTGGCTGTTGCCGACGGCGGCGACGCGTGCCGGGTCGACGCCGGGCAGAGCGCGCAGCGCGGCGACCGCGCCCACGGCGTCGGTGATCAGGCGCCGGTAGTGGAAGTCGTACGGGTCGAGCAGACCGCGCACGGCGGGTCCGGGACCGCCGGCGGCGTGGGTGTGCGGGTCGGGGGTCGCGCCGCCGTTGCCGTACTGGTCGCCCTGGCCCCGGTTGTCCATGAGCAGATGCGCGTATCCGGCGTTCACCCAGGTCAGGCGCTCGTGCGGGAGGCCGCGGCCGCGGCCGTACCCGGCGAACTCGACGACGCCCGGCAGGGGTTCGGGCACGCCCGCGGGCCGGGTGTACCAGGCGTGGACGGGGTCGCCGTCGAAGCCGCGGAAGGTGACGTCCCAGCTCTCGACGAGGGTCAGTCCCGTCTCGGTCGGCCGGGCACGGACGATCGGTTCGGGGTGTGCGGAGGACTTCAGGGTGGCCCGCCAGAAGGCGTCGAAGTCGGCGGGTTCGCCGGGCTCGGGACGGTAGCGCTCCAGTTGGTCGAGCGGCAGGTCGAAGGCGGGCAAGGGCACCTCACAGCGGGTCGGGGGTCCAACTCCCGTTGCTACGAACCCCATTGACAGGGGTCGGGAGCGGCTTTAGGTTGCGGCGACGTTACCGGAAGATTCCTGAAAGTTCTCGGTCCGCCTTTCCCTGCCCCTGAGCGCCGCAGCGCGCCCCCGAGCATGCCCGTGTGACGAAAGGCCCTGCATGAGTACGTCCGCCATGACGGGCAGCCCGCCCCGTACCGAACCCGCCCAGGACCCGCCGCCGCCGCGCGACATCCCTTCGGGCAGACGCACCTGGCGCCAGGCACTGCGCCGCGACTGGCAGGTGTACTCCCTGGCCCTCCTGCCGATCCTGTTCTTCCTGGTGTTCCGCTATCTGCCGATGATCGGCAACGTCATCGCCTTCCGCCGCTTCCAGCCGGGCGGCTCGATCCTCGGCGAGGACTGGGTGGGGCTGCGCTATGTGGACATGTTCCTCAGCGACCCCGCCTTCTGGCAGGTCTTCCGGAACACGCTCTGGATGGGCTTCCTGACCCTGCTGTTCTGCTTCCCCGTGCCGATCGTCCTCGCGCTGCTGCTCAACGAGGTCCGGCGCACCGCGTTGAAACGTTTCGTCCAGTCGGTCTCGTATCTGCCGCACTTCCTGTCGATCGTGATCGTCGCCGGCATCACGATGCAGATACTGGCCTCGGACGGCCCGGTCAACCACGTCCTCGCGACGTTCGGCCACGACCCGATCCGCTTCATCCAGGAGCCCGAATGGTTCCGGACGATCTATGTCGGGTCCGAGGTCTGGCAGACGGCGGGCTGGGGCACGATCCTCTACCTCGCCGCGCTGAGCACCATCGACGACGACCTGTACGAGGCCGCCCGCATCGACGGCGCGAACCGCTGGCAGCAGACCTGGCACGTCACGCTGCCCGGCATCCGCCCCACGATGATGACGCTGCTGATCCTGAACATCGGCACGTTCATGGCGGTCGGCTTCGAGAAGATCATGCTGCTCTACAACCCGCTGACGTACCCGACGGCCGACGTCGTCTCGACGTATCTGTACCGCACGGGCATCGAGTCAAACTCCTTCAGCTACGCCGCCGCGATCGGCCTGTTCGAGGCGGTCATCGGCCTCGTACTGATCACGTCGGCCAACCAGATGTCGCGCAAGACGGTGGGGACGAGCCTGTGGTGAGCCAGCGTGTGTCAGTGAACCGGCCGACCCGCGGCTACCGGGTCTTCCAGGGCGTCAACGGCGTGATCCTCACCCTGGTCGTGGTCGTCACGCTGTACCCGTTCGTCAACATCGTCGCCCGCTCGTTCAGCGGCGAGCGGCAGATCAGGGCGGGCGAGGTGACGCTGTGGCCCAAGGGCTTCAACCTCACCACGTACCGGATCGTGTTCGGTGACGGCGCCTTCTGGCGCAGTTACGGGAACACCGTCCTCTACACCGTGGTCTCCACGATCGTCGCCATGACGCTGACGACGATCTACGCGTACGTCCTGTCCAAGAAGGATCTGCGCGGGCGCGGGGCGCTCATCGGGATCGCCGTGTTCACGATGTTCTTCTCCGGCGGTCTGATCCCCAACTACGTGCTGATCACCAGCCTCGGCATGAAGAACTCGATCTGGGCGATCGCCCTGCCGAACGCGATCAGCGTCTTCAACCTCCTCGTCATGAAGGCGTTCTTCGAGAACATGCCGGCCGAGCTGGAGGAGGCCGCGCAGATCGACGGCCTGAGCACGTACGGAATCCTGTGGCGGATCGTGCTGCCGCTGTCGAAGGCCGTCATCGCGACGATGCTGCTCTTCTACACGGTGTCGTTCTGGAACTCCTGGTTCTCGGCCTTCCTCTACATGGACCGCACCGAGCTGATGCCGGCCACGGTGTATCTGCGCAACCTCATCGCGGGCGCCACGACGGGCAGCAACGCGGGGGCGGGGACCGACCAGCTGTCGCAGGCCGCCGCGAACATCCAGTCCGTGACCATCGTGCTCACGGCCCTGCCGATCCTCGCGGTCTACCCCTTCGTGCAGCGGTACTTCGTCTCGGGCGTGATGCTCGGCGCGGTCAAGGGCTGACCCTTCCCGCCCCCACCTCCCCACCCGGCTTCTCTCCACCTCAACAAACGTGCATATCAAGGGAGTTCGCGTGACGAACCAAGGTCAGCTGTCGAGAAGGTCGCTCCTGGCCGCGGCGGGGTTCGCGGGTCTCGCGGCCCTCACCGCCTGCGGCAGCGGCGACGACGGGGGCGACCCCAAGGACCTGTCGAAGAAGCAGGAAGGCGCGATGAAGGACTACCGCGCCGGTGAGCGGTTCAAGGCGTCGAAGGCGCTGTCGATCTCCCTGCTGCACAACAACAACCCGGTGTACCCGACGAAGAAGGACTGGCTGTTCTGGAAGGAGGTCAGCAAGCGCACCGGTGTCACGCTCAAGCCGGTCGACGTGCCGCTGAGCGACTACGAGAAGAAGCGCAGCCTGCTGATCGGCTCGGGCGACGCCCCGTTCCTGATCCCGAAGACGTACCACCCCTCCGAAGTGGCGTTCGTGTCGTCGGGCGCGATCCTGCCGGTGAGCGAGTACGTGCATCTGATGCCCAACTTCCGCGACAAGGTCAAGAAGTGGAAGCTGGAGCCGGAGCTGGACTCCATCCGCCAGTCCGACGGCAAGTACTACCTGCTCCCCGGTCTGCACGAGAAGCCCAAGGCCGGCTACTCGCTGGCCTTCCGCACCGACGTCCTGGAGAAGATCGGCGCCTCCCTGCCGACCACCTGGGACGAGGTGTACGACACCCTGAAGGCGCTCAAGGACGAGTACCCCGACCGCTATCCGCTCACGGACCGCTGGAGCACCAACACGGTCTACCCCGCGGGCGCGCTGGTCAGCTATCTCGGGCAGGCCCACGGGATCCACGCGGGCTGGACGTACGACAACGTCACGTTCGACCGGAAGGCGAAGAAGTTCGTCTACACCGGCGCCACCGACGAGTTCCGCCATGTGGTCGAGTACCTGCGCAAGCTGGTCGCCGAGAAGCTGCTGGACCCGGAGAGCTTCACGCAGACCGATGACGACGCGGTGAAGAAGCTGCTCGGCGAGAAGTCGTTCGCGATCAGCGCGAACCCGCAGGAGCTGGTGCAGAACTACCGCTTCAACCTGGAGAAGCAGGTCAAGGGCGCGAAGATCGAGATGATCCCGGTGCCGATCGGCCCGGCCGGCGAGGTGATCCTGGACGGCATCCGCCTGGAGAACGGCGTGATGGTCTCCAGCAAGGCCCTCAAGAGCGACAACTTCGTCGCGATGATGCAGTTCCTGGACTGGCTCTGGTACTCCGACGAGGGCCAGGCGTTCTGCAAGTGGGGCGTCGAGGGCGTCACGTACACCAGGTCCGGTTCCTCGTACGAGCTGAAGTCCGGCATCTCGCTGATGGGCTCCGACCCGAAGGCGCCGAAGGACCTTCAGAAGGACTACGGCTTCTTCAACGGGGTGTTCACGTACGGCGGCAGCTGGGAGCTGGTGTCGTCGTCGTTCGGCCCGGACGAGAAGAGGTTCCAGGACGCCATGGCCTCGCGGAAACAGCTGCCGATCGCGCCGCCGCATCCGCTGGAGTCGACGGAGCAGGAGCAGGTGACGCTCTGGGAGACGCCGCTGAAGGACCACATGAACCAGAACATGCTGAAGTTCGTGCTCGGCAAGCGGCCGATGTCCGAATGGGACGCGTACGTCACCGAGGCGAAGGCGAAGAACAGCGACCGCCTCGCCGATCTGCACACCAAGGCCTACGAGCGCTACCGGAAGGACAACGGATGACCTCCCCCTCGCGGATCGACGTCCCCTCGCAGCCCGTCGGCCGGCTCGGCGACGCCTGGCGCGCGTGTGTCGGCACCGGCCGCTTCGACCTCGCACTGCGCCGCGACTACCAGGACTCCCTCGCCGTGATCCAGCGGGACATCGGCTTCCGGCACATCCGCGGGCACGGCCTGCTGAGCGACAACATGGGCGTGTACCGGCCGTACGAGTGGCAGGGCCAGCGGCGGATGCTGCACGCGTTCACGTACGTCGACCAGGTCGTGGACGCCTATCTGGATCTGGGCATCCGCCCGTTCCTCGAACTCGGTTTCATGCCGCGCGCGTTGGCGTCGGGCGACCAGACCGTCTTCTGGTGGGGCGGCAACGTGACGCCGCCGTCCTCGCACCGGGAGTGGGCGGACCTGGTACGGGCGACCGTGGCGCACCTGGTCGACCGGTACGGCCTGGACGAGGTGCGGACCTGGCCGATCGAGGTGTGGAACGAGCCGGATCTGCGGGACTTCTGGAAGGACGCGGACCAGGCGGCCTACCACCGCCTGTACGAGGTGACGGCGCTCGCCGTGAAGGAGGTCGACACGTCGCTCCAGGTGGGCGGACCCGCGGTCTCGCCGGGCGCGGACGACGGGTGGCTCGCGCGGTTCGCGGAGTTCGTGGAGGAGCGGGGCGTGCCGGTCGACTTCGTGTCGCGGCACGCGTACACGTCGGGTCCCGCTCAGCACGTGCCGTTCGGCTCGCACCAGACGCTGGCTCCGGCCGGGCGGCTGCTGGAGCAGTTCGCGGCGCCGCGGCAGGAGCTCAAGGGGACACGGCTCGCCGAACTCCCCGTCCACATCACGGAGTTCAACTCGTCGTACTGCCCGGACAACCTCATCCACGACACGGCGTACAACGCGGCCTACCTGGCGCCGGTCGTGGCCGGGGGCGGCGACCTCGTGGACTCCTTCTCGTACTGGACGTTCAGCGACATGTTCGAGGAGGCGGGGGTCCCGACGGCGCTGTTCCACGGCGGGTTTGGCCTTCTGACGCACCGCCAGGTCAAGAAGCCCACGTTCCACCTGTACGCGTTCATGGCGCGCCTCGGCGACGAGGTGCTCGCGCGCGGCGACGACCATCTCGTCACGCGGCACCCGGACGGCCGAATCGCGGTCCTGGCCTGGGCCGCGGCCGGCGCGGACGGTCACACGCTGCGGCTCTCGCTGCCGGCCGCCGGCGACGAGGTGTTCGCGCGCCGCTCCCACGTGGACGAGGAGCGCGGCAACGCGTACAGGGCGTGGCGGCGGATGGGCAGCCCGCGCTCGCCGCGCCCGCGTCAGCTAGACGTCCTGCACGAGGCGGCCGAGCCCGGACGCTCCCATCTCCGGCTGCCCGTACGGGACATGAGGGCGAGCCTCGACCTCGCCCTCGAGCGGAACGAGGTGACCCTGGTGGAGGTGGAGCCGGTCGTGGAGGAGGCGCCGCCCTGGTGGGACGAGGGGCGCCTGCTCGGCGGCGGCACGGCCGGATGAGCACGGCCACGGCCCACTTCGGCGCGGGCCCGCTCTCGCGGGCCTGCGCCCTGGTGCACACGCTCCTGACCGTCGAGGTGCTGCTGGTCGCGACGGTGGCGCCCGGCGGCGCGGCCCTGTTCCTCCTGGGCGGCGCCCCGGGCACGCTGCCGCTGGCGGCGCTGTGCCTGGTGCCGGTCGGACCCGCCCTCGCCGCCGCCCTGTACGCGCTGCACCATCGCGGCCACGACCTGACCCAGCTGCGTCCGGCCCGCGCATATCTGCGCGGTCTGCGTCTCAACTCCGTTGCTGCGCTGCGCCTTTGGGTGCCGTTGCTGACGTGGCTGACGGTGATCGCGTACACCCTGACGCACTTCTCCGCCGCGGGGCTGCCCGGCTGGTGGGCGGGCCTGCTCGCGCTGACCGGGGTCGGCGCGGTGCTGTGGGGCGCCAACTCCCTCGTGCTGCTGTCCCTGTTCCACTTCCGTACGGCGGACACGGCGCGTCTCGCCACGTACTTCATGCTGCGCCGGGGCGGTGCGACGGCCGGGGCGCTGAGCGCGCTGATCGTCGCGGGAGCGGCGACGTACTGGTTCACGGAGGTCCTGGCGCTGCTGCTCGCCCCGCTGCTGCTCCTGTCCCTGCTGCGCACCAGCCGACCGATGATCGTCGAGACCGAGGAGGAGTTCACCGCATGAGCGGCGCACCCCGCACCCCGAAGATCCCGTACGGCGGGGACTACAACCCCGAGCAGTGGCCCGAGGAGGTGGCGGACGCGGATCACCGGCTGTTCACGAAGGCCGGGATCGACACACTCACCGTGGGCGTGTTCGCGTGGTCGCTGCTCCAACCGACCGAGGACACGTACGACTTCACGACCCTGGACCGCACGCTGGACCGGGCGGCCGCCGAAGGACGGCAGGTCGTCCTCGCCACCGGCACGGCGGCGCTCCCGCCGTGGCTCGCGCTGGCCTACCCGGAGGTCAATCGCACGGACTTCGAGGGGCGGCGGCACGGCTACGGGCAGCGGCACAACTTCTGCCCGAGCTCACCGGCGTACCGGCGTCTGTCCACGGCACTTGCGGGTCGTCTCGCCCGGCGCTACGCGGCGCATCCCGCGCTGCTCGCGTGGCACATCAACAACGAGTACGGCGGGGCCTGTTACTGCGCGCGCTGCGCGGACGCGTTCCGGGTCTGGCTGCGGGAGCGGCACGGCACGCTTGACGCGCTCAACGACGCGTGGTGGACGACCTTCTGGTCGCACCGCTACACGGACTGGACACAGATCGAGCCGCCGAGCGCGCTCACCGAGCACTGGCGCGGCCCGGACCACACCGCGTTCCAGGGCATCACGCTCGACTACCAGCGCTTCATGACGGACGCGCTGCTCGGCTGCTTCGTCGCGGAGAAGGAGGCGATCCGCGCGCACAGCACGAACACGCCCGTGACGACCAACTTCATGGGGATGTACCGCCCGTCGGACTACCACCGCTGGGCGCCGCACCTCGACTTCGCCTCCTGGGACTCCTATCCGCCGCTCGACGCGCCGCCGACCTGGCCGGCGCTTGCGCACGATCTGATGCGCGGTCTCAAGGACGGCGCGCCGTTCTGGCTGATGGAGCAGACACCGTCGACGACGGCGTGCCGTGACGTCAATCCGCTGCGCCGGCCCGGGGAGTTGCGGCTCGCGAGCTGGCAGGCGGTGGCGCACGGCGCGGACGCGGTCCTCTACTTCCAGATGCGGGCGTCGCGCGGCGCGTGCGAGAAGTACCACGGGGCGGTGATCGGTCACGCGGGCCGCGACGACACGCGCGTCTTTCGCGAAGTGGCCGATCTGGGGGCGGAGTTGGAGGCCGCGGGGACGGTGACGCTCGGCGCCCGCACCCCGGCCCGTACGGCACTGCTCTTCGACTGGGACAGCTGGTGGGCCCTGGAGATGTCGGACGGCCCGTCGCGCCTCGTGACGTACGTGGACGTCGTGCACGCCTACTACCGTGCGGCGCGGGTGGCGGGGGCGGACGTGGACGTCGTCCCGGTGACCGCGGACCTGTCGGGGTACGACGTGGTCCTGGCGCCCGCTCTGCACCTGGTGAAGGGGGAGGTCGCGGAGCGCCTGGAGGCGGTGGCCGAGCGCGGCGGTACGGTCCTGACGACGTTCCTGTCCGGGCGCGGCGACGAGCACGACCGGGCGTTCCTCACCGATGTGCCGGGTCCGCTCGGGCCGCTCATGGGCGTGCGGGTGGACGAGTGGGACACGCGCCCCGCGGACGTGACGCACCCGGTGCGGCTGGGCGACCTGGACTCCGCGGCCCGCCTGGTCTTCGAGATCGTCATCCCCCGGGGCGCCGAGCCGGTCGGCACGTACACGTCGGACTTCTACGCGGGCACCCCCGCCGTCACCCGCAACCGTTTCGGCGGGCGCGGCGGCGAGGGCTGGTACGTGGCGACACATCTCGACGAGGCCGGGACGGAGTGGGTGGTGCGGCGGATCCTCGACCGGCACGGACTGGTCGGCCCGTACGCCGCACACGCCGGGGTCGAGACCGCGACCCGGGTCGCGCCGAACGGCGACCGACTCCTCTTCCTCCTCAACCACTCGACGCAGACCAGGGAGCTGTCGGCGCACGCGGCCGCCACCGACCTCCTCACCGGCAAGCGCGTCGAGCGGGAGGACCCGCTCGTCCTCGACCCCCTGGGGGTCGCCGTGCTGCGCCTGGAGTGATCCACGGCACGGCCCGACCGGTCAGAAGACGCGCCGCCCGTGCGCGTCCGGCACCCCGGACGCGCGCAGGAAGTAGCTGTTGATCTGGTCCCGCCACTCGCGGGCGGAGCGCACCTGCTCCGCGTACCGCTCGGCCACCCGCGCGTGCCGCGCGGGTGGCATCAGGTCGGCGAGGCCGTCCCAGACCTCCTGTGCGGCCTCGGCCTCCTCGACGCCCTCGAAGTGGGTGTCGTAGATGTGCTGGATCACGGTCGTGCCGCTGTGCAGGACGTGGTCGTACGGCACGTGGTGGAAGAAGAGGAGCAGCTCGTCGGGGCAGGTGTCCGGGCTCTCGTACGTCTGGGACCACGGCTTCGCGTACTGGGCCGCGTAGCCCGTCCCGGTGGCCGCGCTGCGGTCGACGCCGATGCCGTCGCGGTCGGCGAAGTGGTAGGTGCCCCACGGGCTGTACTCGTAGCCGTCCACGCTCGGCCCGTAGTGGTGGCCGGGCTGCACCATGAAGCCGACACCGAGGGGGGCCGTGTACTTCTCATACGTGGTCCAGGAGTCGCGCAGTACCGCGCGCAGCCCGGCCCGCAGCCGGTCCGGGTCCGCGGTGGCCCACGGCGTGAACGTCGACTCGGTCCACTCGGTGAGGAGTCGGTCGGGGTCGGCGTCGGGCTGCCAGGCGAGGCGGCCGAAGGCGTAGAGGTTGAACTGGGCGAGCGGGTGGCCCGTCCAGAAGGGGTCGTCGCCGACGTTGGAGACGGCGACCAGGCCACCGGAGGCGGTCAACTCACCGACGGTCGGGCCGTGTTCGCCTTCGGGGCGGAACCGCAGGACGTCGGCCCACATGGGTGCGAGCGCGCATACGTGCCGCTGCTGCCCGGTGTACTCCTGCGTGACCTGGAGCTCGACCGCGACGCGGGTGCGGGGCAGGGCGCCGATGACCGGGGAGACGGGTTCGCGGACCTGGAAGTCGATCGGCCCGTGCTTGACCTGGAGGACCGCGTTGTCCCTGAACCGGCCGTCCAGTGGCGCGAAGTGGTCGTGGGCGGCGCGGGCCCGGTCCGTGGTCCGGTCCCGCCAGTCCTGGCGATGGTCGTAGACGAAGGCCCGCCAGTGGACGGTGCCGCCGTGCGGCGCGAGGGCGTCGGCGAGCAGGTTCGCGCCGTCGGCGTGGGTGCGGCCGTAGGCGAAGGGCCCCGGCTGCCCCTCGGAGTCGGCCTTGACGAGGAAGCCGCCGAAGTCGGGGATGTGCGCGTACACGTGTGCCGCGGCCTCCCGCCACCATGCCCGGACACCGTCGTCGAGGGGGTCGGCGGTGTCGAGCCCGCCGACGACGACGGGTGCGGCGAAGCTGACGGCGAGGTGGGTGCGAATGCCGTACGGCCTCAGCGCGTCGGCGATGGCGGCGACTTCGGTGACGCGGTCGGTGAGGAGGTGGGCCTCGGTCTCGTGGACGTTGACGTTGTTGACACTGAGGGCGTTGACGCCGCAGGACGCGAGCAGTCGTGCGTACGCGCGTACGCGGGCCAGGTCGCCGCGTGCCCGCCCGTCCTGCCAGAACAGGGATCCGCCGGCGTAGCCGCGTTCGACCTGGCCCATGACCGGGTGGACGGCGACGTTGTCCCAGTGGTTCAGCATCCGCAGGGCGAGGGCCGGGCGGTGGGTCTCGGGCGGCGCGTCGGTGAAGGCGGCCCGGCCGAGCCTGACCACGTGGAAGTAGCCGTGGAGCAGGCCGGCGGGCGCGGCGGCGGTGACGGTGACGCGTCCGCCGGCCCGCTCCAGCGTGAAGCCCTCGGGGCCGTGCGCCTCCCCGGACTGCGGCTGCCGTCGCAGCAGGACGTCGTACGGGCCGTCGTCCTCCACCACCGAGCCGCCGTACAGGCCGCAGGCGTGGACGACTTCACCGCGCACCGTGTCGACGAGATCGCCCTCGCCCTCGACGCGTACGCGCCGCGATCCGAGCGCGTGGAGCGCCTCGTCGGGCAGCCACGCGGGGTCGACCTCACTACCGACGACAGGCATGGACGGCCCCTCCGAGTGATCTTCTGAGCATGTCGGTTGCGATTGTCCCGGTCCCCGACCCCTATTTGTCAATAGCCTTACCAAATAAGGGTCGGGGGTCGCCGGGGACCGCCCGACGCGCGTCAGGACTCGGCGACGTCGAGCGCGGTGATCCCGAATGCACCCTGGGCCGAACCGGGTTGTCGGCTCGTCATGGTCAGGCGGAGCCGTCGGCCGCGTACGGCGTCGAAGGTGAGTACGGTGGGCCGGCCGGACGCGTCGGCCCAGTCGATGTCGACGTCGGGTACGGGCCGGTATCCCTCACCGTCCGCGACGTCGACGTCGATCGTCGCGGGCAGCGCGTGCCGGCCGTCGATCACGAAGGTGGCCTCCACCCGGCCGATCGTGCGGTCCCGCTCCCATTCCACCGACACCCAGTCGGAGGGGCGGGCGCCGTCGAAGGCGGGCAGGAGCGCGGTGGCCGACTTCTGGAAGGCGTTGGACCACTGCGTGGCCGGGTCGCCGTCCAGCATCGCGGCGGGCAGGGTCTTCGCGGCGCCCGAGTAGCCGGCGTCCGCGTGCGGGTAGGCGACGGGTCCCGGGCCCGGGTCCGGGGCGAACGGTTCGGCCGGGGTCACCGGGCCGCCCGCGGGACCGGTCACGCGTACCGACACCTTCCCCGCGCGCAGCCCGTCCGCGCGGGCGGTGACGGTCAGCGTGCCGGGTTCGGTTCCCGCCCGCACGATGGCGAGCGCGAGCCCGTGGAAGGTGGTGCGGGTGCTGGCCTGGTAGCGCTCCGCGCTCTCCTGCTGTCCGTTGTCGACGCCCGCCAACTCGCCGCCCCTGACGGAGAATTCGAGGATCCGCGCCGCGTCGGGGACGACGACGCCGTGCGCGTCCACGACCTCGGCGGTGACGAAGACGAGCGAGCGGCCGTCCGCGCCGGTCGACCTGCGGTCGGCGGTCAGTCGCACCGCGTGCGGCGCGGCCGCCGTGCGCAGCACGTCCGTCGCCACCACCTTGCCGCCCCGCCGGGCCACGGCCTTCAACTCGCCCGCCGCGTAGGGGACTTTCCACGTCAGGTGCAGCTTGCCCGCGCTGCCGCCCGGCGAGGTGTAGCTGCCCGGGTAGGGGCCGCCCGTGACGGTCTTGTCGTCGCCGGTCGCCTCCGTGGTCTCCAGGTACGCGCGGCCGTCGGCGGTCTTCTTCTCGTCGAAGGAACGCACGCCCAGGGAACGGCCGTTGAGGAAGAGTTCGACGTCGGCGACGTTCGCGTACGCCCATACCTCCACCTCCCGGCCCGGTTCGTAGGTCGTCCAGTCCATAGGCAGCAGATGCACCATCGGCTCGTCCGACCACTGGCTGCGTAAGAGGTGGTACATGTCCTTGGGGAAGCCGGCGGTGTCGACCGCGCCGAAGAAGGACGCCTTGACGGGGAACACGTCGTACGGTGTCGGCTCGCCGATGTAGTCGATGCCGGACCAGAGGAACTCGCCGGTGAAGAAGCGCCGGTCGCGGTCCTTCTTCAGGCCGTACTCGCCGCTCATCGTCCACGAGGCGAGGTTGTTGTCGTACGACGAGGTGGCGCGCCTGCCCGGCGTGTGGTTCTCGCCGGTGTTGAGGTGCTCGGGCTCCTGGTACGTGCCGCGGCTCGACGTCTCGGAGGACGACTCGGACTCGAAGAGGAACAGGTGCGGGTAGCGGGCGTGCAGCGCGTCGACGGAGGCCGCGGTGTTGTAGTTGAGGCCGAGGCCGTCGAGTTCGGCGAGGATCAGGTCGGCGGGCGAGCCGACGGCGGGCAGCGAGCGGTACTTGTCGGAGCCGATGACGATCGGTCGCGTGGTGTCGAGGGCCTTGACGCCGGCGACGAGACGCTTCGCGATGGCGATGCCCTCGGTGCGGGTCGAGTCGGGGATCTCGTTGCCGATGGACCAGAGCACGACGGCGGGCGAGTTGCGGGCGGCGCGCACCATCTCGGCGATGTCGGCGTCGGAGTGCGCGTCGAAGAAGCGGCCGTAGTCGTAGCGGTTCTTGCCGGTGCGCCAGCAGTCGAAGGCCTCGACGAGCATGACGATCCCGAGGTCCTCGCAGGCCTCGATCACCTCGGGCGCGGGCGGGTTGTGGGAGGTGCGCAGGGCGTTGACACCCATGCTCTTCATGAGGGTCAGCTGGCGGCGCACCGCGTCGGCCTGGACGGCCGCGCCGAGCGCGCCGAGGTCGTGGTGGAGGTCGACGCCCTTGATCTTGGCGTAGGTGCCGTTGAGGGTGAAGCCCTTCTCCGGGTCGAAGACCGCGTGACGGACGCCGAAGCGGGTGCGGTACGTGTCGACGGCGCGGCCGTCGACCCGCAGGTCGGTGACGAGTGTGTACCGGTGTTCCGGAGTCTCGATGGACCACAACCGCGGCGTGTCGAGGGTGAGTCGGTGGTGCGCGGTGCCGCCGTCGGCCGCCACTGCTGTGAGGACGGATTCGCTCCGGGCGACGCGGCGCCCCTCGGGGTCGCGGATCGTGGAGACGACGGTGACGTCGCGCGCGGTCCCGGACTCGCCGACGACCGTGGTGCGCACGTCGACCGTCGCGTATCCCTTCTCCAGGGTGGCGGCGAGGTCGGGCGTGGTGACGAAGGTGCCCCAGCGGTCGACGTGGACGGGTTCGGTGACGACGAGCCGGGCGTGGCGGTAGATGCCGCTGCCCGAGTACCAGCGGCTGCTGGGCAGCCGGTTGCGGACCTCGACGGCGAGGACGTTGGCGCGCTTGCCGTCGACGTGCAGCAGGTCGGTGATGTCGTGCGCGAACCCGGTGTACCCGTAGGGGTGGTTGACGACGAGTTCGCCGTTGACGTAGACGTTCGCGTCCATGTAGACGCCGTCGAACTCGACGGAGATCCGCTTGCCCGCGTAGTCGGCGGGCACGGTGAACGTCTTGCGGTACCAGCCGAGTCCGCCCGGCAGGAAGCCGGTGCCGCTGGTCGTGTTGTGCTCGGCGGTGGGGGTCTGCTCGATGCTCCAGTCGTGCGGGACGGCGACGGTGCGCCAGTCGCCGTCGTCGTAGCCGGGCTGCTCGGCGTCGGTGTAGGCGCCGGTCGGGTCGGTGATGCCGTCCGGGCTGACGAGCGCGAACCGCCAGCCGTCGGTGAGCTCGACGGTACGCCGGCCGACGGGGCCTGCGCGGTCGGCGGCGCGGGCCACGGAAGGTGCGGCGAGCGCCCCGGCCAGCGGCGCGGCGGCGCCCGCGGCCAGCACGGATCTGCGGGTGACAGGCATGAGCGGGTCCCCTCGAAGCGAACATGATTCACCAGAAAGCCACTTGAGCTAACGGATTCTTTCGGCTTCGGACAGGGATTCGTCAAGAGCCTTGCCGAACTCAGTGCGTACGGGCGCCGTCACCCGAGAGGGTTTCCGCCACCGCGTGGGCGAGGAGGGCGTGGCCCTCGTCGCCGGGGTGCACACCATCGACCAGGTGGCGCGGGGCGAGCAGCTCGCCGCCGGGGAGCAGGGTCAGCCGCTTGTCTCCGTCGCGTACGGCCGCGCGCGCCGCGTCCTCGATCGCCGACCTCAACTCGGCCAGTGTGGCGCCGAGTTCGTTGGGGGTGTTCTCGGCGTCGGGGCGGATCACCGGGGAGACGACGAGGAGCGGGGTATGCGGGTGCCCGGCCCGCAGGACGGTCAGGAAGGCGCGGGTCGTCTCGTACAGGAGCGGCGCCGAATGGGGCGTACGGGACCAGCAGTTGGTGCCGAACGCGACGGTGAGCAGGTCGGCGTCGAGAGAGGCGAGCTGCTGGGCGGAGGCGAGTTCGCCGCGGGCCGCGCCCGCGTAGCCGAGGTTCACGTCCTCGACGCCGAGCGCGCGTCCGGCGACGGCGGGCCAGGCGAGGTGCGGCCTGGACGCGATCCAGCCCTCGACGACGGAGTCGCCGTACACGAGCCAGCGGGGCTTCGGCGCGGCGGGTTCGAGGGTGCCGCCGCCGACCGGACGCAGCTCACGCACCAACGGCCGCAGCACTTCCGGGAGGTGGACGGTGTACGTGCCGTCGGGGCGCGGCAGCGGCAGCCGGACGGCGTGGCCGCCGATGTCGGCGGGGACCTCCGCGCCGCCCGGCAACGCGAACACCGGCGGGTCCGTGCGGTACCGGTCGGCCGCCGACCGGCGCAGGCCCTCGTACCCGATCTCGATCTCGTGGACCCCGCGCGCCACGAACTCCAGGCGCACCCCGGCCGGAACCAGCGCCCGCCCCCAGGTGTCGGCGGGCAGGCGGTCGCGGTCGGCGGGATCGGCGCGCACGGGCCGCCCGTCGGCGGCCCACCAGACGGCCCCGCGCACGAAGTCCCTCACCGGGCGCCGCCGATCGTCGGATACGGGAACTTCACCCCGGCGCCGCCGTCCACGACGAGCGTCTGCCCGGTGACGTACGAGGAGAGCGGCGAGGCGAGGAAGAGCAGGGCGGCGGCGATGTCGGCGGGTTCGGCGACCCGGTCGAGTGGGGCGTTCGCGGCGTTGCGGGCGCGCCCTCGTCGCCGAGCAGCCCGGCCACGCGGGGCGTCCACACGACACCCGGGGCGACGGCGTTGACCCGTACGGCACGAGGTCCGTACTCGACGGCGGCGGTGCGCACCAGCGACATCAGTCCCGCCTTGGCCGCCCCGTACGCGCCGTGCAGCGGCGCCGCGGTGAGGCCCGACACCGACGCGACGAACACCAGCGGGCCGCCGCCGGACCGTGCGACGGCGTCGGCGCCGTACTGAACGGCGAGCCAGGCGTGCCGCAGCACCATCGAGAAGTGCCAGTCCCAGGCGTCGTCGTCGAGGGCGTCGAGCGCCGCATAGCGGGCCATCCCCACGATGTCGACGACGCCCGCGACCCCGCCCCATTCCCTGTCCGCGAAGGCGAAGAGGTCGCTCACGTCGGCTCGACGCGTGACGTCGGCGACGTGCGGGGTGCCACCGGTCTCGGCGGCGACGGCGTCGGCCCGTTCCTTGTCGACGTCGACGCACAGGACGCGCGCGCCGGCCGCGGTGAGCGCGTGGGCGGTCTGCCGTCCGATGCCGTTGCCCGCGCCGAGCAGAACGAAGCCGCGGCCGTCGAGGCGGTGCAGGGTGGCGTAGTCGGGGACCGGGGTGGTGTCGAGCGGCTCGCTCATGAGGCGGCCGCCCGCGGCGTGTACGCGGCCAGCTCGGGGATGATCTCCTTGCCGAGCACCTCGATGGTGCGCAGGATCTCCTGATGCTCCAGGTAGCCCCACTGGACGTAGCAGATGAGCTGGTCGACGCCCAGGTCCGCGTACCGCTTGGCCTTGCGCACGATCGTCTCTGCGTCGCCGATGAGGATCATGTCGCCGGCATCGAAGTCGGCGACCGGCACGTTCCCCTCGATGATCGGCGTGAGGAGCGGGAAGGTCCGCTCGCGCTCGTCCGGGGTGAGGTGGGGCAGCTCCCAGTCGAGGGTGAACTGGGCGAGGTTGCGGTACCACCAGGCGACCGAGTCCCAGACGCGGGCCGAGGGGCGGTCGGCGGCGTGCACGAGCGTGTAGGCGGCGACGCGGTCGGTCGTCACGTCCGTGATCGGGCTCGGGGTCCGCGCGGCCGCCCGGTACGCGGCGACCTGCCGGCCCATCGCCTCCAGGGGCTGCATGATCGAGAACGACAGCAGCCCGAGCCCGGCCGCGCCCGCGACCTCCGCGGAACCGGGCGAGGTGGCGGCCATCCAGCACGGCGGGTGCGGGTCCTGCACGGGCTTCGGGGTGACCATGCGGCGCGGGAAGCGGAAGCGCGGGGACGCGTACGCGAAGTACTCCTCGCGCCACATGCCGGTGACGATCTCGATCGCCTCGCGCCAGTCGGACCGCGACTGCTCGCGGTCGACGCCGAACGCGGTCTGCTCCATCGGGGTGGACCTGCCGGTCCCCCACTCCACGCGCCCCTCGGACAGCACGTCGACGGCGGCGACCTTCTCGGCGATCCGCTGCGGCGGCGTGAACCCGAACGGCGTGAGCGTCACCCCGAAGCCGAGCCGGATCCGCTCGGTGAGCGCGGCGAGGTGCCCGAGCAGCACCTCGGGCGCGGGGCAGTGCGAGCGCCCCTCCCTGAAGTGGTGCTCGACGGCCCACACCGTACGGAACCCCACCCGGTCGGCGAGCCGGATCTGCTCGACCGCCTCTCGGTACGCCCGCTGCTCGGCGGCGCGCTGCCCGTGCGGGTGAGCGCCGTTCCAGGGCTTGGGTACATCGATCTCGTACAGCACATCGAGGTCCATCGCGGAGCTCCTCCGGCGGGTACGGATGCTCGGGGACCATGCGGGAGATCTGACGAAGTGTCAAGAGAGATGCGCTCGCGCCTGCCCACCCGGAATGTCCGGCTTCCGGTTAGCGTTGACCGCGATCAGGAACAGTGATGCGGGACCGGCGACGCCGGAGAACCAGCTCAGGACCGGCAAGGACGGAAGGCGGCACATCGTGCACGGCGAGTACAAGATCCCCGGCGGCAAGCTCGTCGTCGTCGATGTGGACGTGGTGGACGGCGCCCTGCGGGGCGTCCGCGTCGCGGGCGACTTCTTCCTGGAGCCGGACGAGGCACTCCCCGCGATCAACGCCGCCCTCGAAGGCGCCCCCGCCGACGCGGACACCGCGGCCCTCGCCGCCCGGGTGGACGCGGCCCTGCCGACGGGCACGGTGATGCTGGGCCTGACCACGGAGGGCGTCGCCACGGCCGTGCGCCGCGCCCTCGCGCAGGCCACCGACTGGCGCGACTACGACTGGCAACTCATCCACGACGCGCCGCAGTCCCCCGTGCTGCACATGGCGCTCGACGAGGTGATGACCGAGGAGGTCGCGCTCGGCAGACGCCCGCCGACGCTCCGCGTATGGGAGTGGGACCGCCCGGCGGTGATCATCGGCAGCTTCCAGTCGCTGCGCAACGAGGTCGACCCCGAGGGCGTCGACCGGCACGGGGTCACGGTGGTGCGCCGGATCTCGGGCGGCGGCGCGATGTTCGCGGAGCCGAAGTCCACGATCACGTACTCCCTCGCGGTCCCGGAGTCCCTGGTCTCCGGCCTCTCCTTCCAGGACTCGTACGCCTATCTCGACGACTGGGTGCTCGGGGCGCTCTCCGACATGGGCATCAAGGCCTGGTACCAGCCGCTGAACGACATCGCGACGGACGTCGGCAAGGTCGCGGGCGCCGCGCAGAAGCGGGTGGCCGCCGGGCAGGGCGCGGTCCTGCACCACGTGACGATGTCCTACGACATCGACGCCGACAAGATGGTCGAGGTGCTCCGCATCGGCCGCGAGAAGCTCTCCGACAAGGGCACGAAGAGCGCCAAGAAGCGCGTCGACCCCCTGCGCCGCCAGACCGGCCTCCCCCGCGAGGAGGTCATCGCCCGCATGATCGACTCCTTCCGCAACCGGTACGGCCTGACCGAGAGCGCGGTGACCGAAGCGGAGATGGCACGGGCCGAGGAACTGGTACGGACGAAGTTCGGGACGCGGGAGTGGACGGCGCGCGTGCCGTAGCCCGGCGCGACCGGTTGTCGCCCTCGCCGGTGGTCCGCCCACCAGCGGGGGCCCGCCGTCGTGCACGCCGCTCATGCTCGCCCCGTCCGCCGCGGCGAGCGGCACACGCGCCCCCTCATCGACGGCATCGAGAGGGGGGTGACTTCACATGCAGGCGACCTGTTCCCGGGTTCCCGGCCAGCGTTCGACCCGTCCGTCGGTTCGTACATAGGCGACGGACTTGTCGTGGGCGAGCCACAGCTCGCGGCCGTCGTGGCGGTAGCCGGTGTCGACGGCGTCGGCGGGCATCGTGACATCGCGGGCATACGTGGAGGTGAGCCCGCGGAAGTCGGTCAACTGCCCTTCCGGATCGGCGAAATACTGGCTGCCGCGGTGGTGCGGATCGTCGGCCCGGCCCAGATACAGGAACTCCACGGACTGCCAGTCACAGTGCTCGGGCCCCATCGAACTCTCGACCAGCGTCGTGGCCACGGGCCGGCCACGCCGGTCCTCCCATACGCGGGTGTCGAGCTTCCGGCGTTCCTTCGCGCGGAACTCGGAGGGGTCGCACAGGGCGAACGTCTCCACGCTCCAACCCGGCCTGCGCGGCAGGTCCTTGGCGACGATCACGGCGGCCCGGGTGCGCCCGCCGACGTCGTACGAGTAGAGGACCCGGCTCTTCGTGCGCCGCTCGGCCCGGTACCCGCGATCCGGCAGGACCCGCCAGAACGTCTCGCCGACGTGCCCGGCCAGCGCCTCGTCCGGCGACTTCGCGCCGTCGCCGTCGTCGTAGTCCGCCCCGGAGCCGCCCTCCAGCGGCCGCCCCGCACACTCCAGCGCCCGCACCGACGCGCCCCCGCCTTCGAGCGGGCTGTCCTCCCCGACCCAGGACGGCGTCTTCGCCTTGAGCGGCCCGTCGTACCGGGACGCGGGCGCCTTCGAGCTCTTGAGCACGAGCCCCTCGGGGACGGACTCCCCCATCGAGCAGCCGACCGCGGCCACGGCCACCGCCAGCACCACCGCACCTGCTTTGACACCTGTACGCAGTCTTCTCATGCTCTCTCGACGCGGCAGGCCCCGGAAACGTTCGACATCTCCCCCGCGTCGAGGACGCGCCCCTTCGCCTGCGAGTTTCGTCACCTCGCCCGACCGGCCGCGCCGCGCGTCGAGTACCGTCCTGAGCGCGGCAGGGGGCCGCACCGCACGACAGTTGAACAGCCGGGGGTCATGGGGCATGGGGAGTATGGGGAGCGGTTTCGAGGGGCAACCGGACTGCTGGACGCGCGCGGCGGAACTGGCCGCGCAGCACCGGGCGTTGCTGCCACGACGCGGCGAGCGCGTCGCGGTCGTCGGCTCCGGAGCCTCGTACGCGATGGCGCAGGCGTACGCGGCGCTGCGCGAGGCGGGCGGCCACGGCGAGACGGACGCGTTCAGCGCGTCGGCGTTCCTGTACGGGCGTGAGTACGACCGCATCGTGGCGCTGACCCGCACCGGCGCGGCCCCGGTGATGCTGCGCCTGCTCGGCAAGGTGCACGGCAGTGTGCCGAGTGTCGTCATCACGGCGGCGCCCGACGCCCCGGACATCGCGGACCACACGCTGCGCCTCGACTTCACGGTGGAGCCGTCGACGACACCGGCCACCCGCTTCCCCACCACGGTCCTCGCCCTGCTCCGCGCCCACTTGGGCGAGAACCTGGACGATGCCACGGACGACGCGCAGGAGGCCATAGAGGAGTCCCTCCCCCAAGCCCTGCTCGGCGCCCGCCAGTTCACCTTTCTCGGCACCGGCTGGACGTACGGTCTCGCGGAGGCGGCGGCCCAGCTGATGCGCGACAACGCGGGCACCTGGGCCCAGGCCTACCAGGAGCCCGAGTACCGCCCCGGCCCGCCGTCCCCCGACACGGTCACCTGGGTCTTCGGCACGGCCCCCGACCGCCTCACGGCCGCGGTCCAGGCAGCGGGCGGCACGCTGATCACCTCGGCCCGCGATCCACTGGCGGAACTGGTGCGGGTGCAGCGGGTGGCGTTGGCGGGGGCGGCGCGGGCGGCGGTCTGAGGGACGCGCGGAGTTCACGCGGGGCGGCGCGCCGCCCGCGAGGCGCGAGGTCCGCACGGTCGGCCGAGTCGCCGTCAGCGGGTCACTGCACCCGTACCGCTCGCTGCATGACCTCGACGGCCAGGTGGGCGGCCGCCTCGCGGGTGGCGGTGCCGAGGTGGTCGGTCCTGATCGGGCCGCCGCCGGCGAGATGACGGTCGTAGGGCAGATGGACGACGGTGACGCCGGTCTCCCGCAGATGGGCCGTGGCCGCGTTCAGGTCGAGGTTCGGGTCAGGGGCGCTCGACGTCAGGGCCACCACGGTGGAGGCGAGCGCCGCGTGCGGGAGTCCGGCGAGCCAGTCCAGGACGATCCGGGTGCCGCCCACTCCCTCCGCGGTCAGCGGGGCGACCACGACACGGGCGTGCGCGGTGTCCATGGCGGTACGGGCGACCTCGCCGGGCAGCGTCTCGCAGTCCACGACGGTGACGGCGAAGTAGCGGCGCAGCGCCAGCGTCACCTTGCGGTAGGTGGGGATGTCCAGCGGGGCGCCGAGCCTGCCCTGGCTCGCGGGCAGCAGCCAGCCGCCGTCCGTCACCGGCACCAAGTACCCGGTGACATCGGCCATCTGCATCGACGGCGTGACGATCCGGGCCAGATCGGCGCAGGTCCAGCGCACCGACTCGGCCCCCATCCGCACGGCCAGGGTGCCGAGCGCGGAGTCCGCCTCCAGGGCGAGCACGGGGTCCTGCCGGTAATGGTTGAGGGTGCGGGCGAGCAGCGCCGCCGTGGTGGTCTTCCCCACGCCACCGCGGATCGACGTCACCGCGACCACCCGGCCCGTCCCCACAGGCTGCCGCAGCCAACCGGCGAGGCGCGCCTCCTCGGCCGCCTCCCGCGCGGAGGACGACGCCAGCTTGCGCAGCCCCTTCCCGGAACGCCGGGCCATCGAGTCCCCGTGCTGCGGCGCCCCGAGCGCGAGCCCGAGCCGCGGATCGAGCGTCGGTACGGGGTGCGGCGCGGCGACGGACAACTGAGCCTGCCGGGAGGGGCGCACGGCCGGGACCGCACCGGTGGCGGCGAGCGGCGCGGGCGCCACGGGCGCGACCGTCGCCGGGTTCGTGGGGGTGAAGGGGGCGGGGAGGGGCTGGGCTTGCAGGGGCGTGGCCAGGGCCGGGGCGGGGAGCGATGCCGGGGCCGACGACGGGGCCGACGACGGGGCCTGGTGCGGGTCCTGCGCCTGGGCCTGGTGCGGGCCCTGGGGCGGAGTCGAGACCTGGGGAGGCCCGGCCTGTGCGGGCCCGGCCTGCGCGGGTGGGCTCGCGGGAGCCGAGGCCACCGTGGCCGAGGTGGTGGCGGGCGGTTCCTGCGGAGGCGGGGGCGCCGGGATGTGCGGGGGCACGCTGTCCGACACCGGTAGCGGCAAGGGCTCGCCCGGCACGAAGGGGGCGACCGGCAACGCCGGCTTGGCGGACGGGCCCGGCACCATCGGGGACTCTCCCTGGACAGACGGGCCTGGCACCACTGCGGATCCGTCGTTCGCGGGCGAACCCTGCGTCACCGAGGACCCTCCTTCGGCAGACGGGCCCGGGACCCCTGCGGACTCGGCCTTCACCGGCGGGCCCTGCACCACAGAGGACTCCCTCTCGCCAGACGGGCCAGGCACCACCGCAGACCCCGCCTCGACGACGGCACCTGTCGCCACTGCGGAACCCGCCTCGACAGACGCACCCGGCGCCACCGTGCCCCCGGCCTCGTCGGACGTACCCGGCACCACCCCGGACCCCGCCTCGACAGACGCACCCGGCACGGGCCGGGCTGCCGAGGAGCCAGCCTCCGCGGACAGCACCCCGACCGACGGCACGCCCACGGACGACGTCGCCAACGAGTCAGCCTGCGAAGACAGATCCGGCACCGACGGCGCCAGGGGCGACTCAGCCCCTCCGGCCGGGCCCGGCACGGACGACTTCACCATCGACCCCGCCTCCCCGGATGCGATCGGCATCGCCACGGACTCAGCCTCCACCACCGGCGGCGCCACAGACACCGCAGGCACTACAGGCACTACGGGCAGCCCGGCCTCCGCCCCCGGCACCTCCAAGGGCGCCTCCGGCAAAGGCAGCGACGCGTCTTCCTCGCGGGACTGCGGTTCCGCAGCGGTGCTCTCGGCGGACGTCGCAGCCGAGTCCTCCGGCGCCGCACCGCGCCGGGACAGTCGCGCCGACAATCCCTTGCCCGCCGGGAACGGAGTCGCCCGCGTCGGTGTGTCCGGGATCGGCTCCGCGCCCGCCACCTGCTCCGCCGTGCGCCGTGCCGCGCGCCAACGTCCGGGGTGCGGGCGGAGCTCGTCCGGGTCGCGCACCGGCAACGGCACCCGGTCCTCGGCCGAAATCGACGCCTCTGAAGGTGTGTTGAGGTCGGGCAGGACACCGTCCTGCCGCTCGCCCGAAGTCGTCATCCCCGTCACCTCACGCGAAGGCGTTCGCTCAGCACCGTACGGCTCACCGTCCCCGCGGACATCACGCGGTCACGCGCTCGAACTTACCATCGGCCCGAATCCCCCCGTCCCGTCCGCCCGGACGCGCACCGTCCCCCCACGTCAGCCGCCGCTGAGGAAGCCGACGGCCGGCCGACGCCACCGGAACGACCGGAGCGACCGACGGGTCCCGCGAACCTCCCCTCCCCATCCCCTCGCCATCGAATTTGTCAACGGCCTTGACAGATTGTCCGGCGGTGGCGACCTTACCTGAAGGTCGCACGCTCAACTCCCCTCCCAGCAAGTCCACTTCACCTCATCCCAAAGAGCCGCATCGGAACCAGTGGCAGGCCCCGAGCCGGGCCCGGCCCCAGACCCACGGGAGTACCTCGCATGCCGTCGAAGCCCAGACGTGCCGGACGTGCCGGACGTGTACGTATCGGCCTGCTCGCAGGCGCCACCGCCCTGTCCTGCGCCGCCCTCGTCCTGCCGGGCGCGACCACGGCCGGCGCCGACGACACCGCGGGGAGCATCGACTTCTCGGAACGCCACCAGCGCATCGACGGGTTCGGCGTCTCGGAGGCGTTCCAGCGCGCCGCCGTCATCCACGGCCTGAAGGGTCTGTCGGCCGAGAAGGGTGACGAGATCGTCGAGCGGCTCTTCTCGCGCGAGAACGGCGCGGGCCTGAGCATGCTGAGGCTCGGCGTCGGCTCGTCCACGGACGAGGTGTACGACCACATGAGGACGATCGCCCCGACCGCCCCCGCGAGCCCCGACGAACCGCTCTCCTACCAGTGGGACGGCAACGACGGCGGCCAGGTGTGGCTCGCGCGACAGGCCCAGAAGTACGGGGTGAAGCGGATCATCGCGGACGCGTGGAGCGCCCCCGGCTACATGAAGACGAACGGTTCCGACGCGAACGGCGGCACTCTGTGCGGCGTCGTCGGCACCGACTGTGCGAGCGGCGACTGGCGCGCGGCGTACGCCACGTACCTCGCCCAGTACGTGAAGTTCTACAAGAAGGAAGGCATCCGCGTCACCGACCTCAACTTCACCAACGAGCCCGACTGGCAGGCCTCGTACGCCTCCATGCTCTTCACGCCCGCGCAGGCGGTGGACGCGGTGAAGGCGATCGGCCCGGTGCTGCGGGCGAAGGCCCCCGGCACGAACCTGTACTGCTGCGACAGTTTCGGCTGGGACCAGGGCAAGGCCTACGCCGCGGCCATCGCCGCCGACCCGAAGGCCGAGAAGGAGATCAGCGCGTACAGCGCCCACAGCTACGCCTCCTCCCCCACCAGCCCCCTTGTCGACAGCCGGAAGCCCGCCTGGATGTCGGAGTGGGCGGGCACGGGGGTGTGGCCCAGCAAGTGGGACGACGGCACGAACGCGGCCGGACTGTACGTGGCCGAGCACATCCACGACGCCCTCGCCGACGCCGACGCCTCCGCCTATCTCTTCTGGCTGGGCGCCTCGATCGGCAACACCGCCGCTCTGGTGCGTATGGACGGCGACAGTTACCAGGTCTCGACGCGGCTGCGGGCGATGGCGGCGTACAGCAAGTTCATCCGGCCCGGAGCGGTACGGGTGGACGCCGCGTCCGGCGATGACACGGTGCGCGTGTCGGCGTACCGCAACACGGACGGCAGCGACATCGCCGTCCTCATCAACACCGGCACGCAGGCCACGACCACCGACCTGGCCCTGAAGGCCGCCAAGGGGCACGAGGCGACGGCGTATCTCACGGACGGCGAGCATGACGTGACCGCGACGGACGGTCTGGCGCACGTCTCCGGCGGCCGCCTGACGGCAGAGCTCCCGGCCCGTTCGGTCGTCACCGTGGTGCTGAACTCGGCGGGCCACTAGGCCACTACACCTCTACACCTCTACACCTCTACGCCTCTAGCCCGCTTCGTTCAGCCCCGGTCCGGATCCCCGATCACCGGCCCCGGCCCGGTCCAGCGCACCGACGCGGAACCGAAACACCAGCCGCGACGCCGTCCCTCGTTCCTTCGCACCTCGTTCTGTCGTCCCTCGTTCCGACGCACCTCGTTCCGTCGCACCTGGCTCCTGCGGCTCGAAGCCGAGCCGCAGGAGATGGACCGTGTCCGGGGCGCCGTCATGGTCCGTGGTGTGCACCGTCTCCACGTCAACGCGCGCGGCGCAGTCCTCCGGCAACGTCAGCCGGGCCTGCGCCGCCCGCCCCGCCCATACGACGCCGTCCGCCCGGACATCCGGTCGCACCCGGCTGACGAAGACCTCCTCCACCGGCAGGGGCCGTTCCGCCTCCACCTCGTCGACGAGCAGCAACTCGCCGTCCGCGCGCCGCCAGTTGAAGTGACGCCGCAGCGCCGTCAGGCCGTCCACCTCATAGGCCCCCGCGATGTCGAGGGCGAAGACGACCCCCTCGTCACCGATTCGGCAGTCCGTCACCACCGCCGCCCGATCGCGGCCGGCGGACTGCTCACACCCGCCCACGCGGGGCACCGAGTGGGCGCGGGACGAGGCGTGCAGGAAGTCGTAGCGGGTGGCGTCGTCGAAGTAGCCCTTGCGGTACTCGCCGGCGCCCAGGTCGGCGAGGAGCACCTCGCCCTCGGCGGCGAGGACGAACTGGCCGAGGTCGTTGTGGTTGTGCGGCTCCGCGTTGTGGCCGCCCTTGGCCCCGAAGGCCACGCCGGGACCGCGGTCGACGACCCAGGCCAGGTCGGGAAGGTACGTGGTGCCGCTCTCCTGAGACGGCTCGCCTTCAGGGGCACCTGCGACCCAGCGAAGCGTCCTGGAGAGATCCGCCCAGTCCCTGGACAGGTCCCAGCCGATCGCTTCGGGCGGGACGTGGGCGCCGAGGCGCCGCGCGAGTCGATGCGCGAGTCCGGCCGGTACGAGGGTCCGCTCGCCCGCGTCGGAGAACGCGGGGAAGAGCCCGCCGCCCAGATGCACCGCCGCGGGGAACCCGGCGACGGCCCGTGCCGTGGGATGCGCGAGGAGATCCTCGCCAGTGGACTCCCTGAGCCCTTCGGCGAAGTAGACGAAGTGCGCGAATCCGAAGACCCAGTAGTCGGCGCCCTCGGCGCAGCCGCCGTCGTCGCCGAAGCCGCTGAGGTACGTCAGCTGGGCGTCGCGGCAACGGTCGATCACCCGCGTCAGACGGGGCCCGGGTTCCCACAGGGCCAGCGCGGCGAGCCCGGTGCAACCTCCGCACACGGCGGCCCAGTTGTGGTCCCAGCTCTCCCACAGGAGCGGCCGGTCGTCGTCGGCGAGGAGGGACAGGACCCGGTGGTCGACCTGTGCGCGCACACGGGCGGTGACCCGGGGATCGAGTCGGTCGCCGCACGTCCGCACGGTCTCCGCCAGGAGCTGCGCGGTGAGGGCGGCGAACAGGTCGAGGCACTGGTCCATGCCGCGGCCGAAGTGCGTCGCGTGCATCTCATGGGCGGGCAGCGCCCAGGTGTACTCGTCACACACGGACCACAAGGCGTCGGCCAGCGCGCCGAGTTCGGCGTCAGGGTCGATCAGGACCTCGGCGGCGAGGGCGGTGACGTGCGCGCGGCGCCGGAAGTACAGCTCCTCGTACGCCAGGCGGTCACCGTCGTCGTCGAAACGGCGGTACGCGGAGAACGTCAGCTCCGGCATGGTCGCGCCCCGCGCGGCACCGGCCGCCTCGCGGACGCGCCGCCGGAGGTCCGCCAACTCGCCCTCGGACGGGGCCACTTGGCTGCCCGGCGCCCGGCCTCCTGAAGACCCCGACCCCATCATCCCCCCACTCCCCGCTCACGGAGATCCGACATGACCTGACAGTTGCGCCCCACCACGAACAGCACGCACCCGGGCACCACCGCGAGGCCCAACAAGGGTGCCTGGTTGACCAGGAGCAGGGCCACCGCCGCGAGCGCCAGGTTCATGAGGGTGAGGAGCGGGTGCCTCAGGGCGGCGTACGGTGCGAGCAGGAAAAGCCGTCGCCCCACCGTCCCGCCTCCCGCCAGATGCGCGAGCGCCACCGGCCAGGCGGCGAGGGCCACCAGCGCGACCACCAGCGCCATGGGCACAACCGCCGCGCCCAGAGCGGACGTTCGCAACGTCACGGCGTCCGCCACGGCCGCGACGACGAGCAGCGCGAACGGTGCCGACACCAGCACCGCCCGCCGGAACAGCCGCCGATAGACGCGAACGAACAGCCGCACAGGCGCCTGCTCATCCCCGACACCTCCCACCGATCCCACCGTCGCCCCCATGTACGCGAACGCGGCGGCCAGCGAAGGACCCGGCAGCACCAGCAGCAACACCCCGAAGAACACCGGGTGCCGCCACGGCTGATGACTCACGTGCAGCGCGAGCAGGAGCGGCAGATTCGTCACCGCGATGCCGAGGTTGACGACCAGGACCCGGTGGACGTGGGACCAGATCAACTCCCAGGATCCGTAGGCCACGTTGAGCCGGGCGCGTCGCGCGGGTCCCGCTGTCGTCGCCACCCGCTCAGCCCTTCACGCCGGTGGTCGCGATACCCCGTACGAAGTAGCGCTGGCCGAGCAGGAACACCGCGAGGACCGGCACCACGGACAGCACCGAGCCCGTCATGATCATCGCCGACTCGGCGTCGTACTGACCGATGAAGGCGCGCAGTCCCAACTGGACGGTCCACAGGCGGTTGTCCGTCAGGTAGATGAACGGGCCCATGTAGTCGTTCCAGGTGTTCACGAACGTCAGCAGCGCGAGGCTGGCGAGGGCCGGCTTGGACAGCGGGAGCACGATCCGCGCCCAGATGCCGTACTCGCTCAGGCCGTCGAGGCGGGCCGCCTCGCTGATCTCGTCCGGGATCGTCAGATAGAACTGCCGCATCAGGAAGACGCCGAACGCGCCGAAGGCCTGGAGCAGGATCAGTGACGTATAGGAGTTGACCAGGCCGAGCTTCTGCATGATCACGTACTGCGGCACCATGTACGCCTGCCACGGCACGGCGATCGTCGCTATGTAGCCCGTGAACAGCAGGTCCCGGCCCGGGAAGCGCATCTTCGCGAAGCCGTACGCGGCGAAGCTGCCGGTGAGAACCTGGAGGAACGTGATGACGACGCTCAGGAAGAACGAGTTGCCGAGGTAGGCGGCGAACGGCACCCGCGTCCAGATGCTCGTGAAATTGCCCCACTTGAACTCATCGGGGATCCACTGGATCGGCACCGTGAACACGTCACGGTCGTCCTTGACCGACGAGATCAGCATCCAGACGAACGGCAGCAGGACGCCGAGTGCCACCACGATGAGCAGCGCGTACAGGGCGATCCGTCCGGTCGCCGCCGCCGCGCCGCCACGGGCGCGGTGCTCCGCCGCCGGCCCGGCGGGTACCGGTTCGGCGGGCGCGCTGCTGTCCTTGCGCAGCACGGTGGTGTTCATCGCTCGCTCCTTCGCTGCATCTGGAACTGGATCACGGTGATCACGAGGCAGATCAGGAAGAGCGCGAGGGACACGGCGGAGGCGTAGCCGAAGCGGCCCTGGGTGATGCCCTCGCGGAAGATCAGCTGGGACAGGACGAGGGTGGAGCGGCCGGGGCCGCCCTCGGTCATGACCTGCACCAGGTCGAAGACCTTGAAGCTGGAGACCGTGATCATGACGGTGACGAAGAAGGTCGTGGGCCGCAGGCCCGGCAGCGTGACGTGCCAGAACCGCTGCCAGGGGCCGGCCCCGTCCATCCGGGCCGCCTCGTACAGCTCGGCCGGGACCGTCTGGAGGCCCGCGAGGAAGAGGACCATGTAGTAGCCCATGTCGCGCCAGACGCTCGCGACGATCAGCGCGGGCATCGCCCAGTCCTGGTCGCTGGTCCAGCCCGGCGGGTTGTCGATGCCGATGAAGGTCAGGAACTGGTTGACCGGGCCCGCCTCCGGGCTCAGCAGCATGTTCCACACCACGGCGACGGCGACGAGCGAGGTGATGTACGGGAAGAAGAACGCGGTCCGCAGGACGCGCACGCCGCGCAGCTTCTGGTTGAGCAGCACGGCGAGGCCGAGCGAGACCACGAGGGTGAGCGGGATGTGCCCGGCCGCGTAGTAGAAGGTGTTCTGCAACGCGGCCCAGAAGTTCGAGTCGTTCCACAGCCGCTCGAAGTTGCCCAGGCCCACCCACTTCGGGGTGGAGTACGAGTCCCACTGCGTGAAGGACATCGCGAGCGCGCCGATCACCGGCACGAGGGTGAGGGCGGCGAACCCCAGGAAGTTGGGGACGATGAACGACCAGCCGATGAGGGTGGTGCGGCGCCGCCGGCGCTTCACGGCGGCCTGGTGGGCCGCGGAAGCGCCGGTGGACACGTGCTTCGTGGTGGGCGGGGCGGTGACACTCACTGGACTTCGTCCTTCACGCGGCTGTCCATCTCCTTGATGCCCGCGTCGGCCGACTTCTCCCCGCTCATGATCATCTCGTGCTCCTCCTTGAGGATCTGGTCGATGTCGGAGGACTTGTCGCTGACCGGCATCTCCAGCTTCACCGTGGACGGCTGCATGGCCGTACGGGACAGCGCGTCGGACGGCATGCCGTCGACGGAGAAGAAGGTGTCGAGGATCTTGTCGCTGGTGTAGGCGGGCGTGACGCCGATCTTCGCGACGGCGGCGGCGCCCTCCGGGCCCGAGGCCCAGGCGACGAACTTCTTGGCGGCGTCGGCGTTCTTGGCCTTCTTGTTGACGGCGAAGCCGGTCGGCGAGCCGAAGGTGACGGTCTTCCCGTCGTTCTTGATCTGCGGCATCGGGGCCATGCCCCACTTGATGTCGTTCTTGCCCTGCTTCGCCTCGGCGAGCAGCGCGGCCGCCCACCAGGAGCCCATCGGGACCATCGCGGCCTTGCCGGTGGTCAGCTGGGAGTCGTACGTGATCTGGTTGCTGGAGGCGGTGGAGAACGGCATGGTCGCCTTGGCCTTCTGGAGGCCGAGCGCCATCTCGTACTGGTCCTTGAAGAACGCGTAGTCGCCGCCGAGCTGGTCGCCGCCGGTCTGCGCGGAGGAGATCGCCTGGATGACGGAGCGCCAGGTGTGCAGGTAGGTGCCGTAGACCTTGTCGGCGCCGGACCCCTTCGTGAACCGCTTGGCGAGTGTCGCGTAGTCGTCCCAGGTCAGCTTGGACAGGTCGGTCTTGCCGACCATGGCCTTGTTGTAGAAGAGGACCCAGAAGTCCGAGCGGTAGGGCAGCGCGTAGTACTTGCCCTGGAGGTCGTAGTCGCTGAGCCCGGAGTACGAGGCCTTGTCGAGCTTCGACGCCTCGTCGGTCAGCGGCAGGAGCTGGCCGCGGGTCGCGTAGCGGGAGTAGTCGGTGACGTTCTTCATCGTGAGGATGTCGGTGGTGTCACCGCCCGCCAGCATCGTGGTGATCTTCTCCGGGTAGCTGTCGGCGAGGATGTCGACCGGCTGGACGTCGATGGTCGGGTTCTTCGCCTCGAAGCCGTCGATGAGGGCCTTGAACTCGGGCGTGGTCTTGTAGTTCCACAGCGCGATCTTGACGACGGTCTTGCCGTCGGACGACGTGGCGCTGTCCGTGCCGCTGGCGTCGCATGCGGTGGCGGTGAGGGTCGCGGCGACGACCAGCGGCGCGATGCGGACGAGGCTCTTCTTCAACTTCATGTCGGCGGCTCTCCTTTGAGCTCACGGGTGGAGCGGTTGAGGACGGGACGGTCGGGACGGTCGGGACGTTTGGAACGACGTACGGGTGCGGGTGCGGGTACGGGTGCGGGTACGGGTGGTGTCAGGCGCTGAGGCCGAGGGCCCAGCTCTCCGCGGTGATCTCGGCGTGCAGTGGCCGGCGCTCGACCCAGCGGGCGAGTTCGTCGAGGACGTGGTCGGTGAGCCGGCCGATCTCGCTGCCGAGGGAGCCGGCGACGTGCGGCGTGATCATCACGCGAGCGAGGCTGCGCAGCGGCGAGTCGGCGGGCAGCGGCTCGGGGTCGGTGACATCGAGGATCGCGAAGAGCCTGCGGGCGGCGCACTCGGCGGCCAGCGCGTCGGAGTCGACAAGGGAGCCGCGTGCCGTGTTGATGACGGTGGCGAAGTCGGGCAGCCTGCGCAGTTGTTCGGCCCCGATGAGGTGGTGCGTCTCGGCCGTCTCGGGTGCGTGCACGGACAGCACGTGGACCCGGGGCAGCATCTCCTCCAGCGGTACGAGCGTCGCGCCGGCCCGCGCCACCTCGTCCGCGTCGGCGTACGGGTCGGCGACGAGGACGGTGGTGCCGCGCAGCACCTTGAGCAGCTCGACGACCTGCCGCCCGATCCGCGAGAAGCCGACGACGCCGACGGTCCGGTGGAAGTTGGACAGGTCGCCGTAGCCGCTGACCGAGCCCCAGCCGCCGTACGCCCGCTGCTCGTCGGCGGCGAGGAACGGCACCTTCTTCCCGGCGAAGATGATCGCCGCGAGGGTGTACTCCGCGACCGGTACGGCGTTGGCGTCGGCGGCGCTGGTGACGCGGATCCCGCGCCGCCACACCTCCTGGCCGACGAGGTCGCGGACGCTGCCGGCGCCGTGCAGCACGGCCCGCAGGCGGGGCGCGGCGGCGAGCCGCTGCGGGGTGAGGGCGGGCGCGCCCCAGGACGTGAGGAGGACCTCGGCGCGGGCGAGGCGTTCGCGCGCCCCGGCGCTGTCCAGGTCGTCGGTCCAGCACGGCTCGTCCAGGGTCACGAGGTCGGCGAGGCGCCGCAGCCGGTCCCGGTCGAAGTGGGCTTCGAAGCTGGACCTGCTCATCACGACCAGAGCGCGGGCCTTGGTCTGCATGGGGTGCGGGCTCCTCTGCCTTGTGGGCGCCCGCTGCAACAGCAGGTGCCATCCGTGTTTCCGGCGAGTTCCAGCCAGAAGTCGCTGAGTCAGAGATAGTGGTCGCCCGCACAAAGTCACCAGAGCTCGACCACATACGAAACGATCTGAACAGACTCGAACATCGCGCCCGGCTCAGAGCCCGCCTTTGAACCCGGACGGGAGGGGATACGCCATGACGCCCACACGGGGTGGTTCCGAGGGGGCCGACCAGTTGTTCGCGCTGCAACGCCGCGAACGCCTGATGGATCAGCTGCGCCTGCACGGCGCCGTTCGCGTCCGCGATCTCGCCCGCGACCTCTCGGTGAGCGAGCTGACGATCCGCCGCGACATCGCGGCCCTCGCCGATCGCGGCCTGCTCACCCGGGTGCACGGCGGGGCGACGCTGCCCTCGCCGCTGGAGCACGAGCCGGTGCGCAGACGGCGGCTCGCGACGCCCGCGTTCACGATCGGGATGGTCGTTCCTTCGCTGGACTTCTACTGGCCGCACATCGTCAGTGGCGTTCGCAACGCGGCGGCGGCGCACGGCGTCAACGTCCAGCTGCGCGGCTCCAGTTACGACCAGGCCGAGGATCGGCGGCAGATCGTCCGGCTGACCGAATCGGGCCAGGTGCAAGGCCTGCTCCTCGCGCCGAACCTCGAAGGCCCCGGTATGCACGAGATGCTCGACTGGATCGGCAAACTCCCGGTCCCCGTCGTCTTCGTGGAGCGCCAGACGCCCGAGTGGACCCCGACCCCGCACCAGATGGAGTGGGTACGCAGCGACCACGCGACCGGCATGGAGATGGCGGTCCGGCATCTGCACACGCTCGGCCACCGCGACATCGGCCTCGTACTGTCCAAGGGCAGCCCCACCTCGGCGCACCTCGCGGTCGGCTGGCACCGCTCCTGCGCCGCACTCGGCCTGTCCGACGCCTTCCTGATACGCGAGAGCGTCGCGCTCGACGTCCCCGGGCACCGCCGGATCATCGCCGACATCCTCGACGGCTGCCGCCGCTCGCGCATCACCGCGCTCATCGTGCACAGCGACCCGGACGCCCTCTCGATCGTCCAGTACCTCACCGAACAGGGCATCCGGGTCCCGGACGACATGGCGCTCGTCAGCTACGACGACGAGGTCGCGCACCTCGCCGATCCCGCCATCACGGCCGTGCGGCCCCCAAGGCACTGGTGGGCCGCACGGCGGTCGAGATGATGCTGGCACGGCTCCTCGAAGGCAGCCGCAGGCCCGCGGGGCGGGCCCTGATCCTCCCGGAGTTGATGATCCGCTCGTCATCGCTCCCGGCCGCCCCGCAGACGCTGCCCGCGCCGTCGGCCTGGCGCCGCGAAACGGTCTGAGCGCGCTACTCGCCCGCGGGCTCCAATTGGCCGTACGCGGCCCGCAGCCGGTCCGCGATCTGCGCGACACCGACGGCGTCGAGCCCCTTCCGCCCGGCCACCGCGGCCCGCGCGGCATCGCGGTCGTACGCGTACACGGCCCAGGACGCGGCCGTGTACGCACCGCGCTCCGGCGTACCGACGTCCGTCAGCGCCTCACGGATCGCCGAGGTGTCCACGGCGCCGCTCACCGCGCCGGACGCGGTCTGCAACGCGTCGACGACGAGCTTGCCCGACTTCAGCACGAACCGTGCCTCGTGCCTGCCGTCCCGCAGGCCGCGCAGCGCGTACGTCGCGAGCCGCTTGTCGGCGGCGACGCTCTTCGCGTTCCGCGCGACCAGGTGGCCGTCGACGTACACGTCGAGCACGGCGCTGCCGTCGTTGCCGCCGATGACGTCGACGCCCGTCCCGCGGAACGGGACGGTGAAGGACGCGCCGGCCGCCGTGCTCGTCGACGTGGTCCGATACCAGTCCATGGCATCCCCGAGCGAAGCCTTACGACTCCAACTCCCCTCATACCGCACAGACTTGTCCATGTTGTCGAGCTGCTCGGTGCCGTACGGGGCGTACCCGTCGACCGTCTCGACCTTCAGGTTGTCGAAGCCGGTCCGGTGGAAGTCGCTGCCGAGCTTGACGCGGCCCGCGCGCTCCGGGGTCGGGTCGTCGTACGTCGCGACGGCCTCACCGTCGACGAACGCGGTGACCCGCGCCCCCTTCGCCTCGACGGCGAGCCGGTAGTGGTCGGCGGCCGCGACCTTGCCCTGGGCGACGACCGTGCCGTACTCGTGGAACGTCCAGGCTCCGTCGGCCCCGATCCGCACGTTGTAGGCGGCGTCACTGATCGCCATCCCCTTCTGCTGCCGCACGCCGAGCGCGGCGAGTCCGCCGCCCGCGTCCGGGAAGGAGACATCGACGGACGCCGTGTAGTTCTCCCAACGGAAGTCGCCCACCGTGGTGTTGGGGGTGTTCTTGTTCCAGGCGGCGGTGTCCTTCATGGACGGATCCATGTACTGGTACAGCTTCCCGTCGTCCCCCACCTCCCACGCGCCGGTCTGGTCGACCATGTAGCGGGGCTGGTCGCCGCGCGAGGCGAGATAGGGCTGATACGTCTTCCCGACGCGGACCTTCCCCTCCTCGTCGTACGCGAAGTCGTCGGCGTACAGATACCGGTCGCGGGTGTCGGCGCGGCCGCCGCTCGCGTCGGTGTCGAGGACGGTCCGCTCGCCGGACGCGGGCAGTCGCCGGGCCGTGGCGTCGTCGGCGCTCGCGTCGAGGGTCGTGAGGGTGGTGATCGAGCGCGGCTTCACGGTGTACGCGTAGTACCCGTCGCCGTCGGGCCGGATCTCGTCGACCAGGTGCTTGAAGTTGGCGTCGTAGCGCTGCCCGGCGTCGGCCGCGCGCGTCTCCCACACCTCCATGGTCGGATCGCTGCCGAGCCGGAGGTTCTCGGCCTTGATCCGATAGGTCTTCGCCTGATCGCTGTCGTTGACGACGACGGTGGAGAAGTCCTTCTTGGCGGGATCGGCGAGCGTCATATAACTCGGGGCACCGTTGGACCCGTCGAGGTTCTCGGTCCCGCTCACCCCGCTGTGACTGGCTTCGGGCACGGTCCGCCAGATCCCCGCGGTGTTCGTGTCGTTCTCCCACCCGGTCTTCGCGAACTGGGTGAACTGCTGCATCACGTAGATCGCGGCGTCGTAATGCAGATACCCCGACCAGGGATCGCGCGCGCTGACAAGCTCCTTGTGACTGTACTGAGCACCCTCGTAGAAGGACCCGATGGCGGGCTGGAAAATGTAATGCGTCCGCTTCGAGTTCGCGTACCCCTTGACCAGACGATTGGCGACGTCGAGGGCGCTTTGCACACCGCCGATCCCGGTACTGGCGCCGCCCGGCCCTTCGTTGTTGTTCACCCGATAGTCGGTGACCCCGAAGGACCCGGTCCCCTCGCTGTACCAGACCTCCTTGTCCTGCCCGTTCGGAGTCCTGCCGGTCGCCAGCTTGGTGTACGGCTGGTACGTCGCACTGTCCGCGGCCCCGTCGAGCCGGTCGTCGGTGTTGTAGTGGTAGCCCACCGCGTCGACCATGCCGAAGAGTTCGGTGTCGGTGAGCAGCGCCGGGCCGATCTTCTTCGACTGGTTCTCGTCCGAAGCGACGATCTTGATGGAGTGGTAGGCCCGCGCGACCTCGTCCCGCCGGCCTTCCGGAATTCCGTATCGGGCGTCGGAGAATTCCGTGTCGCTCGCCACCGCGTTCTTGTACCACTTGATGAACGAGACGTCCGGCGTCCCCGTCTCGTTCTTGTCCGGGTTCACGTAATCGACCATGTACCCGTATTTCTGGTACACGTCGAGAAGGGTCTCCTTGTACCACCGGTACATCTCATCGGTGCCGGTCCCCTTGTTCCACTCCGTCTGCACCCACTGCGGCATCTCCCACCGGAGAACGGAGACCTTGAGCCCCGGGTTCACCGTCTTGGCGTCGGCGGCGAGCTGGAACCCCGGGGAACGCGACGCGTCGGCGAGTTCGTCGCGCGTCCGCATGGTGGCAGGGTCAGCGCCCGTGGAGGTGTTGGTGTCGGACCCCATCTCGACCTTGACGTGGTTGATCAGGGGGTGCGACCCACCGAACATCGTCCGGATGAACTGCCAGTACCGTTCCGGGTGTTCGGCCTTGTAGTCCATCAGCAGGTTGCTCGTGCTGTTGCAGCTGAGCACACCGAGGCCCTTGTACGTCAGCCCGTTGACGTTGTCGGCCCGCACGTCGTTCCCGTCGACGACGACCTCGACGGGGTCGTCCGCGGCGTGACCGGGCGGCGCGGCCAGCAGCCCGGCACCCAACGCCACCACGGCGGCGACGGAGAGCGCGCCCCATCGCGGTCTTCCCTGGCCGCGCGTCGTCCTCGACGCGCGCACGTTCTTCTCTGAAGGCATGCGCCATGACACAACGCGCCCGCTCAGCCCCTCTACGCCTCACCCGGACCCGAACGCACTCGTTCGGACTCGAACATGGCAGGCACCCCATGCCCCCCAAGGCACCAACGAAAGATCCCCACGGTTCCCGAGGAACCGTGGGGATCTGATCTGTGTCCGAGGACGGACACTTCGGCTACCTACACGTTGATGTTGGAGGAGCGGGTTCAGCTGCCGTAACGCATACTCCGTGCGGTGCGAACGCGAGGGTGCCGCGTTCGCACCGCACGGAAAGTACCCTTCAGCGGCGCTTCTTTCGCCGTGAGGTTCCTCGTCCCTTGCGCGCGCGGTCCGCGTTCACCCTGCCGAGCCGGGCGGACTGCGCCCGCAGGGGCCCCTGGGCGAGACGCCGCAGCCGCTCGAGGCCGTCCCGGTCCGGGTGGCCCGAGGCGAGGGCGGCCTCGATGGCGGTGCGGGCCTGGACCCTGACCAGCAACATGGCCAGGGCGATGCCGCCGAACGGCAGGACGAACAGGACCGCGACCAGCAGGCAGGCGAAGCCGAGCCCGACGTTGCCGGCATCGGCGCCGGGTGCGAACAGCGTGTCCTCGGTCATGGCGGGGAAGCCGCCGGTACGGAGCAGCCGGGCGCTGTCGTACGTGCGGCCCTCGGTGCACTCCTCCCCCCGGCGGGAGGGCCAGTTCAACCTGCTCCGAATCGTCCTCGCCGCGATATCGAGTGCGATTGGGGAACTCGACGACGGTGAGGCAGAGGATGCGCTTGTACTCCATGTTCGTCTTCGCCCGGACAACCGTCGCCCGTGACCTTCTCGCCGCCCCGGCCCGCGGCGGCGGTCGGTCATAATCTCCAGCTCGTTGCCCTTGGCCATCATGCCGCGCACGAAGGACTCCACCCACCGGGCGGTGCCATCCCGCATCCGCAACGCGATACGCCACCGGCCGCCCTTGAAGGCCGTACCGCCGGTGCGCTGAGCGATCTCCAGCTCGGCGACCTCGCACCACCGCACCCGACGATTGCGCACGAACCCGACCAAAACCGCCCCCTCCCGACGGAGCACGACCCGACGCAGCGCGCGCCGGGCACAGATCGTGGCGAGCACGGCCCACAGCGCGTACGAGCCCGGCTCGAGCCGTGGCGGCGGGGCGAACGGACCACGATCCACGGAGCCGGCCCAGACGTTGAGGACACCGCAGGCGACAAACGTCACCGCGCACGCCGCCCACACCACCGTCTTCGTACGGTGCCGCAGCACGACACGGCCGGAACGGCCCACCCCGCCGCCCCCTCCGCACGCCAACTGGCAGCACTGCTCCCTCGGTTATCGTGCTGTCCAGTGTTCACCACCCCGATACAGCTCAGCGCCTCCCGCGAGGAGCCACGCAGGTGCGGGCGGTGAAAATCCAATTGCCCTTGACGAGGGTGGCGCCCAGCACACGACCACTCTCTCGGAGCCACGGGTAGCGGTCTTGGAGTTCGGCGAAGTTGTCGTTGGTGACGATCACACCGTCGCACTCGTCCGCGATCGCGGTGACCAGGGCATCTCCCTTGCCCTCGGTGCCGGGAGGCGGTTGAACGATCTCGCTCTTGTTGAGCGCCGCCGTGACTGCCTCCCGTTCGTCATCCGCGACCCTGTGGCGGAAGGTCGCATCCACGATTACCTGGATGTCGGCATCCGGGTACTTCTTGGCAAGAGCGTCACGCGCCTCCCCCAGCTGGCTGTAACTCGGTCGGTCATCGGGCTGGTACACGCCGGGTCGCACCGGAGATCGGCCGATCCACGCCAGGTTCGAACCGTCCACCACGATCGTGCTTGGCCCGTCCGTCGGAGCGGCGGTGGACGGCCGATCTGCGGGTTTCGGCTTGTTCGCCATGCTCGCGGGTGTCGGCGCGGAATTTGCGTTCATGAGGTCGTCGAGCTCTTGCCGTACCTCCGGGGTGGGACCTCCCGTCCCGAAACTCTTCACCTCCTCGTCGATCACCACCTCGCCGGTGTGCTCCAGCGTGGCCTTGACGTGCAGCAGGCCGTTGGAGTCATAGGTGTAGGCCAGGCCGAAGCGGGACTTCTCCTTCACCCGGGGCTTCGGATAGTTGAGAGTGATCTCGGTGAGCTGGACGTTGTCGGGGTCGTCCAGGTCCTTGTCGCGGTCGCCCTCCCAGATCTGGACGGTCAGCTTGCGGGCGTAATCGTCCCTCGGGGTGTAGCTCTTCTTCTCGGTCCAGGGAAGTGCCTTGTTACGGGGGATGATCTCGCTGAACCGGCTGCGGCCGGAGGGGTCCTTCGTCGCCGTGCCCAGCGCGTGGCTGTTGGCGACCTGGATGACTCCGTCGGTCTCCTTGGCCAGTACGGCCGAGGCGATCGCGGCGCCGCGGGCCACCGCGGTCATCGGGTCGCAGATGTCCGTGGGGACCAAAGGCATCTGGAGCGCTTCGGACACTGCGGCTCGTACGCTCGGGATCTGGCTGGTGCCGCCGATCATGAGGACGTCGTCGACGTCGAGCGGGGCCATGTGCAGATCGCGGAGGCATGCCTCGACCGGGGCGAGCGCACGGTCGACGAGGTCTGTGATCGCTTCTTCGAGCTCGCCCTGGAAGATCTCGACTTCTCGTTCGTCCGGGGTGAGGATCCGGACGGATTGCTGCGAGGACAGCAGGATCTTGCTGCGTTCGATGTCGAGACGGAACTGCCGTTCCTGCGCCGGGCTCCATTCCCGTCGTGCCGGAGCACGGTCCAGGATCAGCCGGCGCAATCGCCGGTCGATCTCCAGGCCACCGAGCTCGGTCACGCCTCGGGATGCCCGTTCTTCGAAGAAGCCGCCCTCGTAGTCGAGCACGGTGACGTCGATCGTGCCGCCGCCCCAATCGAAGACCAGGATCTGAGCGTCGTCCTGCATGTCGTGTACGTGGGAGATCGCTGCTGCCGTGGGCTCGTTGAGGAGGGCCTGTACCTCGATCCCGGCGAAGCGAGCGGCCGCGCGGGTCCGATAGCGGGCCGCACCGGTCGCGTTGGCCGGAACGGTGATCACAGCACGGTCGATGCCGGTGAGGTTGTGGAGCGCGCCGCTCTTCATGGCGCTGAAGACGCCGGCGGCGACGGTGGTCGCCGCATATCTGCGGTCACGGATGTTCACGTACTCGTCGCTCTTGAGGAGGCGCTTGCATGCTTCCGCGGCCTCTTCGGAACGGAGCTTGGCCTCCCACCCGAAGAGAGGGCCACGCCGAAGCGAACTCGTTCCGACCACGGAGGGGAAGAGGTACTCGAACCCGGGGCGGCGCCAGTCCGCATCGAGGTGATGGGCGTCGAGGGGTAGTACCTCGACGTCGTCACCCTGCCACTGGGCGACTACGGAGTTGGTGGTGCCGAAGTCGATACCGGTGCTGGTCATGCTTCTGTCGCCCCCTGCCCGGCCCCATCCCGGCCCTCGTCGTCGATCCGCCGGCCCACGCGGAGCGGAATGCGGCGCAACTGTCCGGAAAGGACGAGCTTTCCGGTGGACTGGTCGACGTAGGCCGGGCGTACGACCTCGAAGCCCTCCCCCTCGCCTTCGACCACCACGAACAGTTCCTCTTCCTCCGGGGACTCGACGACGCGGATACCCGAGTCCACGAGCGAGGTTCGGATGCCACGACGCATGTCCTTTGCCGCGGGCAGGATGCCCCAGCAGTGCGCATCGCTCTCGACCAGCCGCGCCACATACTCCTCACGAGTCCGGAAGGCCTCCAGTACGGCCTGGCGCAGAGCAGCAGTGACCACGGCCGTCGTCGGACGCGTGTCCGCGGGCAAGGCTTCGAGGAGACCGGCCGCCCGCTCGGTGAAACGAGCAAGCAGAGCCGCAGGGTCGAGCAGCTCCTCGGGTCGGTGAGTGCGCAGCTCCATCTCGTCGATCCACTGCTTCTTCTGCTCCCGGTGTTCGCGACCGGTGGTCTTGGTCTTCCCCTGCACCTGTTGCCCGCGGCGGGGCGCCCTGGCCTTCTTCTGTGCCGGCTGTTGCCCGCCGGCAGCGGGTTTGGTCTTCTTCATGGCACTCATGCGGTCGTCCTGTGCTGGTGGTCGGGGCGCCGGGGCGCATTGAGCAAGGTCGGGAGCAGACCCGCGACGGCACGGTCGCGCACGATTGCGAGAGTCTCGGCACTCTGCGGGTCGGTACGGCGGGACAGCGCCCCCACCGGTGGTGTGATCAGCACGGGTGGTGCGCTCGGAAGCCTGAAGGTGTCGGCGTCGAGCGGCACCGTGAAGATGTCGGACCAGTCCTCGTCGCGTTCCGCCTGCCGGATACGGCTTTGCGCCCAGTTGACGCGCGCTGACTGATCACGGTCCGAGGTTTCTTCGAACTCCCGACGCAGGTCTCTCCAGCGAGCCTTCCAGAACTGGGAACCATGGGGCAGTCCGAGTTCGAGGTAGGGATTCGCGGCGCGCTCCCGATCATTACGAGGGGTGGCCTGACGTCGCCGAACCAACTGAAGATTGGCTTCGGCCATCGGCTCGTGCTGGACGATATTGCTCAGAGCGATCAGCGCACTGTCCAGATCCTCATCGAGGAGAGCGAGGTACGCACGCATGTTCCATGCTTCGGTCTGGCGCCGCCGGTCGCCCTCGACGAACTCCACGATCTTGTCGAGCTGGAGCCGGGCCTTCTTGATCTCCCCCAGGATGAGGGCGTCGTAGGCGAACTGCAGCGCCGTCAACTCGTGGAACTCGCTCCTGCCCGGGTTCACCGCGGTCTTGGGGCTCCAGAGTGCGGACATCAGTCGCCACAGGCCTTGGTCCGCGAGGATGTCCGGGTCCCAGTTGCCCGTGAGGGCTCCGTCCTGGATGCGGCGCAACTCCAGCACGAGAGAGCGCGGCAGCGCGTACTCCAGGTTCTTGAGAACGCTGGTGTCACCGTCCGCAGCGCTCTGCAGCAGGTCGTAGACGCTGCCCTCCTCCCACTCGACGTCCTCCTCGTCGAGGAACCGTCGACGGTCCAGGGCTTCGGTCCAGTGGAGGTCTACGACGTCCTCAGGGTCGACGTACTCAGGAGCGAGGCGAGCGAGCAGGTAGGCCTGCTCCTGCTTGCTACTCCGCTTGTTCCACGGCGCTGTCCTCCGGGTGATGACGCCACTGTCGATCAGATCGTCCAGCACCCCGAGTGGTGCCCAGGGCAGCGCTTTTGCCCATTGGACGAGAGACAGCGACTGCACATCGCGATCATGCAGTATCTGGTGGAGTGCGAAGGCACCGTCGGGATCCTGGCTCGTGGTCGGAAGGTTTTCACGATCAAGCCGGATGCTCTCTGAAGACATCAGATAGTCGAGCTGCAGTCGGCCCTCGGCGGTGAGCCAGGGCAGATCGACGTCTCGGACGGTCTTGAGAGCGGCGGCGATCCGATCCGGAGCCGCGCCTTCGAGTACGGCTCGCACAGCGGCGGGCAACTGGGCCACGGGCTCGCCGTCCCAGCACTGGCGGAGGATGTCCAGTGCGTCCTCCGGCACGTCGGTCCTGGAGAGAGCATCGGTCAGGAGGTCGGAAATGAGCTCCTGTACGAGCCCCACGGCCTCCGCCCCGAATACGCCGGCCCTGCGCCAGCGCCGCAGGACGAAGCCGTCCGGCCCGTCGGACCGGGCGGCGCCGTCGGCTATCTCCTCACGACGGGCCCGTCGATGCTCGCGCCACGCTGCGACCGCCTCGGCCCGCGTCAAAGGCACACCCGACGACTGCGCCGACACGAACGCACCGTTGTTCTCAGTCATCCGCCCTCACGTCTCACGTACCCCCGCGCGCCACGGCGGGCGGCGCCGAAATCTCAACGATCAGCATCCTGCTCAGTCCCTGCACCGATGATGCGGCGAGCGCCCGGCCCTCCCCAGCCGCCCCGGTCACGCCAGGCGACCTCCACCCCGAAAGCCTGTCGTACGGCGTCGACCGCCCATGGTTCGGCCGGCGCGTCCCGCAGTACGGCGACCAGATACTCGGGCTGCCCACCTTGACGTAGAGCCGCGCTCTCCAGCAGATGCAGTGCGGCCTCACGGAGATCCGTGTACATGCAGGATTCCGTCGCCACGGCTTCAAAGAGCGTGAGTCCTTCGGGGCCCAGGTGCCAGGCGTCGACGTAACCGTCATGGCCGACATCGCCGTCCAGCTCGAAGAGTTCGCCAAGCAGACGATGACGGAGACCTTCGTGTGATCGATCGGCCCGGGCGCTCTGCTCGCGTACCGAGACCAAGGCCTCCAGCCCGGACAGAGGCAAGGCCAGGAGACTCTTCCCGGGATCAGGAACTTCCGCGAGACCTTGGGTGCTCATTAGGGACATGTCGCTTCCGTTGGTGGGCTGGGAAATGCACGTGGCCCGGGTGGCGGGATCCCAGTCGATCTCGGCTCCGGCTTGGCGTACGGAGAGCAGGGCCTCGCCGTCCGCCCGCATGATCCACTGATTTCGTTCGCCGTCGACGACCATCCGATTGCCGACCCGGTGAATCGTGCCGGTACCCAGGTCCGAAGCGAGGTCCTCACGGAGTCGCTGGAGGAAGGAGTCGTCCGGATCGACTCGGAGGCGGTGGATCCGCTCGTACCCCTGACAGGCACTACGAGCGAGGTGGATACCTGCCACCGGTATCCCTCGTGCGGCGGCTTCATCAAGGGGAGTGCCCGGCTCTGTCCATGGCCTGGTCAACGCGGACCGGCGAGCAGCGCGTGCTTCCTTCCCCACGCGCGAAGGGACACCTGCGGTGAACTGGGAATAACTTCGTTCAGGGTGCCCACTGTGGTATCCGATGACGGCCCTGCTTCCCGGATCCAGGACCAGGCGGTATCCGTCGAGATCCAGGTACCACGTGTTCTTGGTCCGGTGGTGTTTCCCTTCCGCGAGGAAGGGACGCAGCATCGAGTGGAGTTCGACGGCTGCCTCGGCACGGTCGCCCCCGTGTCGCGCGGTGAAAGCGGCACAGGCGGAGGACTCGATACGCGTGAGAGCGATGTCGTCGGGTACGAGCTCCAGCCGATGGTCGCTCTCCGCGTCCCGGGGCGCCGAGAGGTAGCCCGCCTTGCCCGGCGACATGGGTTCGGCCGTCCGGAAGCCCCCGCATTCTGGCTGGCGGCACCAGCCGTCAGCATGGTCGGCGCCGTTGACGCAACGGGTGCCGTCCGCATGGAACCGGCTACAGGTGCCAGGCCGCACGGCCGCAGTGCGTTCCTGGAGACGTCCGACCAGCTGTTTCGGCGATGGGCCGGGCACGGTGGCGGGACCACCGAGCCACACCGGCAGCGGACTGCGGTGGGTGACCGCGAGGCTCTGGGTACATCGGGTCAGGGCGACGTACAGGTGGCATGGGCCGGCCGGGTCGCTGTCCGCGACCGCAGTGGGTTCCACAACGGCAACGTGGTCGAACTCCAGCCCCTTCGCTTCCTCCGGTGTCAGGACCGATATCTCCCCGTATCCGCTGACCGCGGCTGCCGCCTTCTCTCGCCACTCCCCGTCCGCCGGTACGATCACCGCCACCGTGCGCCGGGGATCGTCCGCCGCCTGTTCCACCGCGTACATGACCGCTCGTCCCACAGGGTCAGCGTCTTCCATGACGGCCACTTCGGTGCCTGCCTGCCGGACGGAGTCCGGGGCGGTGACACCCGGAGCGCAGTGCTCTCCCAGAAGGCGTACGAACTCCATCACTTCGCCGGGGACGCGGAAGCCTGTACGCAGCTCGGCCAGCCTCCAGCCGTTTCGTCGGGCAAGGAGCCCACCCAGCTGGTCCCAGTTCTCGTACGGCACCGGCCCGGTGGCCTGAGCGAGATCGCCCACGACCGTCATGGCCCCGCTCGGGCAACGACGGGCCAGTGACCGGGCCTGCATGGGCGTGAGGTCCTGGGCTTCGTCGATGACGATGTGCCCGTACGTCCGGTCCGGCCGACCGGTCAGGATGTGCTCCAGTTCGTCCAGGCACACCAGGTCCTCGAGGCTGAACTGCTGCGCCCCACCTCGGGCGCCCCCGCCCTGGTCACGGAGAAGAGACTGCTCCTCAGCAGAAAGGGTGCCACCGGCGGCCGAGGCGAGCGCGCTCGTGTCGGTGAGCAGCCTTCGGTACACGCCGGCGGCGGTCAGCTCGGGGGCGATGCGCCGGAGGAGGCGCGTGACGGGTTTCAGACCGAGTACGACTTCGAAGTAGTCGATATCGGCAGGTCCGGGCAGAAGCGCGATGTACGCGTCGGTGAGGCGCTGCACCATCTGCTGACGGAAGCGTTCTCGCCGAACCTGGTACGGGCTACTGCCGGCGAGGGTGTGTGCTGCGGTCTCGGCCAGTTCGGCCACGGATATGGAGACCTCACGGTTGCGGAGTTCGAAGGTGAACTCCGGACCGCCCACGACGGCAGCGAGACGTTCGGGATCGGTGGTGACCTGCTGATCGACTGCTCGCCGGAGAACCTCTTCCATCCCCGGGCCGGACTTGACCGCCGCCACATTGTGTATGTCGCGGGGAGCGCCGGCCCCTGACCAGAGAGCGGGCAGTTCCAGCAGGCTGACACCATTGGCGCCCAATTCGCCGAGCGCGGATCCCACGTACTCCAGGAAGCCGCGATTCGGGCCCACGACGAGCAGGTCGCCCACCGTCGTGTGCTGATTGTCGAGGAGCCATCGCACCCGGTGCATGGCGACGGCGGTTTTGCCGGTGCCGGGCCCGCCCTGGACGACCAGCACGCCTTCCGGTTTCTCCGCGACCAGGAGCAACTGCTCACGCTGGATCGTCTCGACGATGTCGTGCATGGCGCCGTCGCGGGCGCGCCCGAGCTCTTCGAGGAGGTGGTCGTGCCACCCGAATTCGTCGGATTCGGCAGCCGTCTCATCCACCGGGGCCGCCGCCTGCTCTGCGTCATCGACCGAGGGTTCGCGGTCGGGTTCGGCCCCATGAAGATCGAGGTAGCGCTTGACCTTGCGGGTCTGGCAGACGAGCTGGCGCAGCAACGCGACCTCGCCAGGATCCTTCGCGTCGGTCAGCCGCCACCTGATCGCCGCCGGCGCGGTCCACGAGAGGACCACCCTGTTACGTTCCGCATCGCGGACGGTACGGCGCCCGATGTAGTACGTCTCGCGTTCGCCGTCTGTCGTCTCGGTCACATCCGCGCGGAGAAACACCAGAGCATTTCCGCCGAGATCCAGGGCTTCCAGTTCGCGCTGCCAGGCCTGGTTCACGTCGATCGCGTCTTTGCCGCTCGCGGCAGCACTCACCGCTTTGAGGTCCGTGGCCTCCTGCCGGGTCTGCTCCAGACACTCGTAGGCGTGGTCGACCGACCGTTGCTCGGCCAAGAGGACAGCCCTTCGCCGGGCACGCTTCGGCATGCTGACTGTTACTCCTCGATCTCGGCTCGGACAGCGTCGGAGGTGTGGGGAGCGCGGACCTGTCGAGCCGGGGCGAAGGCGCTCAAGTTTCTGACTTCACCAGGGTGCAGATGGTTGTAGGCCGCGATCTATTTTGCCACCTCTTGGGCACCGGGGTGGCTGGAGCGGACTTCATCGTCCAAGGCCCGGGGCTCTGATGCAGTTGGCCCACGGAGCTGGGGCCGGCACTGCCCCAGCCCCGGCTTCCAAGGGCTCACCAGCCGCGGATCTTGCGCCCGTACTCGCTGTCGGGCCGGAGCAGTGCGTCAGCGACCCGGCCCCCGGCGTCCTTGGCGCCGCCGCCGAAGTTGAGGGTTCCGGCGGCGTTGGCGCTGGCGGCGACGCCGTCCCAGTAGCGGGCGTCGCGCTCGAAGCGGACGGAGTCGAGAAGCCGGAGCAGTTCGTCAGCGCTCAGGCGGCCGTGGGCGTCGCCTGCCCAGCTCACGGCCTGGTGCGCGGCGATACCGAGGCCGGCGAGGACCGCAGGGGTGGTGACCGCGTCGCGGGCCGCGAAGTGCGGGTACAGGTGGCTGATCAGCCGAGTGAGCAGGGGTACGAGCTCACGCTGAACCTGGTCGGCGTCGACACCGTCGGGGAGCTTGCCGTCGTGGATCGTGGCGGAGGTGAGGGCGAGGCCCGGACGGCCGTGCAGGGCGGTGATGACGAGAACGCGAAGGGCGGAGAGGAGGACGACCTCGGGGTCGGACTTGCTGAGCTGCCGCTTGCGTGCCTGCACCAGCTTCGAGAACGGGATGATCTTCCCGTCGGCATCCTCGACCCGGACCGCGTCCGCGACCCGGTGGGTGATCTGCGTGCCCAGGTCGCGCTGGTCCATGGACATGGCGAGGTTCTTCGCGACCGGCACGCCCTCGACGTTGCGGTCGTAGAAGATCTGCCGGGCGTCGGCGACGGAGAGCCCGAAGTACAGCTCGAAGGGGATACGGACCTGGCCGAGGTCGGCATACGTGATCCCGAAGCGCTCGGGGTCGTCGTGGAGCAGGTGCCAGGCGGTGACCTGGGTCTCGCCGTCGATGGCGACGATCGAGGAGCCCGGGGTGAGCGTCAGGGGGCAGATCCCGGTGCGGTCGACCAGTTCCGCGCCGATCGCGGCGGGCATGCCGTCGAGCCAGAGCGTGACGGGCGGCAGGGACCAGGCGGCGCCGTTCTTCCCGCTGATGCCGGAGGCGATGTACGCGGCGTACGTCGTGACGTTCTTGCCCTTCTGGGTGGTGAGGGTGCGCTGGACGAGGGCGCGCAGTTCGGCGTGGCGGCGGGCGGCCCCGGAGGCGTACTTCAGGGCCTGCTTGCTCTCCTCCTTCTTCGGGTCGGGGACCAGCTGGAGCAGCGTGAGCAGGGACATCGCGCCGATCACCGCGTCGTTGCGGACGGGAATGACGGTCAGCTGGATGCCTTCGGCGGTGGCGGACGGGAAGGCGAAGGAAGGGGCGGCGGGCGCTGAAGCGGACATGGGGCACCTCGGTTCGTGTCTGGACGTGCGGATGAACGCCGCCGAAGGACTCCGAGCGGCGAAAGCTCAACCAGAAGAGCACGACAGTGAAAGCACTGTCAATCCACTCGTTTAGGTCTGTCTGAGGTGTAAGCTGCTTTCAGCCCTCGTGGCCGTCCTGCCTCGTCCCGCCGCAAGGAAGACTTCGATGCCCACGTCATCCACCCTGGTCACCGCCGCCGAGATCTCACGGCTGGCGGGAGTCACCCGTGCCACGGTGAGCAACTGGCGCCGTCGCCACGAGGACTTCCCCGCGCCGACCGGCGGCTCGGACAGCAGTCCGTTGTACGAGGTGAAAGCGGTCCGCGAGTGGCTGGCCGGCCGTGGTTACACGGCGGAGACCGACCCGGCGGAGGAGCTGCGGAACCTGCTGCGCCAGGGTCCGTCGGGGGGTGCGACCGCCTCGCGGTTGATCCCGTTCGTGCTCGCGGCGGTGGAGGCAGGGGCGGAACAGCGCGCCACCTGGTCCGGCCTGCCGGACGCGGCTCTCGCCGAGCAGGCGTCCGCGGCCGTGAGCACGACCTTGGCCGCTGTCGAAGCACCTGAGCCGGACGCGGGCCCGGACGTATACGGCCCCGATGCCGCGGAACTGCTCCGAGCAGTCACCGCCTGCGTGGACTCCGAGCTCACGTCCGGCGGGACTGGCGCGTCCACTCTGGATGCTCTGGCCCAGCGCGAGCTGACCGACTCCAAGGCCACAGGTTCGTACGCCACTCCTGCCCCACTGCCCGAACTGATGGCTGCCCTGCTCGCAGCCGTCAGCGATGCGACGGCCCCCACCCGGGTCCTCGATCCCGCCTGCGGCAGCGGCTCCCTCCTGGCCGCTGCTGCCACCGCCGGAGCAACCGAGTTGTACGGCCAGGACATCGCACCCGTCCAGGCCCGGCGGGCCGCTGTCCAGCTGCGGATCGCCGCCGCTGGGGCGCACACCTCTGTCAGGGCCGGCGACTCCCTGCGTGCTGACGCGTATCCGGGGCTGACCGTCGACGGTGTCCTGTGCGCCCCGCCGTACGGTGACCGCGACTGGGGTCACGACGAGCTCGCCTACGACTCGCGATGGGCCTTCGGTGTCCCCAGCCGCATGGACTCCGAACTCGCCTGGGTTCAGCACGCGTTGGCCCACGTCCGGCCCGGCGGCGGCGCTGTCCTCCTGATGCCGCCCAGCCCAGCCTTCAGCGGGTCGGGACGGCGGGTGCGCGCCGAACTGGTGCGTACCGGCGCACTGCGCGCGGTGGTGGAGTTGCCCGGCGGGCTGACCACCTTCACCAGCGTGAGGCTTCAGCTCTGGGTACTTCAGCGTCCCTCGCCGCAGCCGCCGGAGGCGCAGTCCGTCCTGTTCGTCGACGCGCAGGCCGCAGTGATGCGGGCACCTGAGCCGACCGAGCCTCCAAAGGCAGTCCTCACTCATTGGGACGCCTACGCCAAGGCCCCGGACCGTTTCGAGGCGGTGCCAGGGGTCGCACGCGCGGTCCCGTTCGTCGACCTCCTCGACGAGCGCGTGGACCTAACGCCGTCCCGGCACGTGAACTCCGGCACGGTCGTCGTCCCTTCGGAAGCGGCGGCGACGGCCACCGGCCTGCGGAACCGACTGGCCGATGCCGCACAGAGGCTGACCGCTTCACTCACCGCCCTGGGCGAACCGGCCCCAGCCGGGGAAGAGGTACGCGCCTGGCGCACGGCGACCGTGGCCGACCTGTCCAGGGGCGGTGCGCTGGCCACGTACACGAGCGCGCCTTTCAAGCAGAGGACGAGCCGAGGGTTGGCGAGCACATCGACCGGGGCGCACGTCACCGCAGGCAGCGGCAAGACTGCCCATTTCACAAACCTGATGCTGAAGGCGCGAGACGTAGCCACCGGTGCCCGCGCTTCGGAGCCTGCCCCCGACGAGAACCTGGAGACAGCAGTACGCGTATCGGCCGGCGACATCCTCATCCCGCTCGTCGTGCAGGACCGTACGGGTTCCGGCCCCGTTCCCTTCCGGGTCGCGGACGAGGAGGACGAGGGCAACCTCCTCGGCCCGCACCTCCGTCTCTTCCGGCCTGACCCGGCCCGCCTCGATCCATGGTTCCTCGGCGGCTTCCTCTCCGCGGGCGGCAACGTCCGCGCCGCCGCCGTCGGCTCCACAACCCTCCGTATCGACGCGAACCAGCTACGCGTACCTCTGCTCCCGCTGGCCGAGCAACGCCGTTACGGCAAAGTCTTCCGGCACCTGTACGAGCTGCGGATCGCAGGTACCCGGGCCGCAGAACTCGCTTCCCAAGCAAGCGATTTCATGAGCGGAGCACTTGCTACCGGCGCACTGCTTCCACCGGAGGGGCCTGCATCCCCATAGGAGTGGGCCCCGGACCCCCGACGCGACCAGCACTATCCGGCCGGATAGTGCCTCCGCCGCCCCGCACTTCGACCACACTGACCACACCGACAACGTCAGTGACCCCGTTCATGACGTGGTCCACGACGACAGACATCAACAGCCGCCGCCCGGCACTCGCGGGTGACGCAGGGAAAGGACCCCGTTGAACAGCGCCATCCACACGGCCCTGGCCAATCACGCCTGGTCCGTCGCCGATCTCCTGCGCGGCGACTACAAGCAGTCGGACTACGGCAAGGTGATCCTGCCGTTCACCGTCCTGCGCCGCCTCGAATGCGTCCTGGAGCCGACCCGCGAGAAGGTCAACGAGACCGTAGAGCGCTTCAAGGGCCAGGACATCGACACCGGTCACTTCCTGCGCCGCGCCGCCGGCCACTCCTTTTACAACACCAGCACGTACACGCTGCGCGACATCGCGGGCGACGCGTCGAACGCGGGGCAGCTCCTGACGAAGTACGTCGGCGCCTTCTCCGACAACGCCCGCGAGGTCCTCGACAAGTACGAGTTCAACCAGCAGATCAAGAAGCTGGACGACGCGAACCTTCTCTACCAGGTCATCGGCAAGTTCACCGACCTCGACCTGCGCCCCGAGAAGGTTCCCAACCACAACATGGGCTACATCTTCGAGGAGCTGATCCGCCGCTTCGCGGAACAGTCCAACGAGACGGCCGGTGAGCACTTCACCCCGCGTGAGGTCATCAACCTCATGGTCAACCTGCTGATCGCCCCCGACGGCGACGCGCTGACCATGCCCGGTGTCGTCCGCACCGTGCTCGACCCGGCCTGCGGCACGGGCGGCATGCTGAGCGCGGTCGAGGAGCAGGTCCACGGGTTCAACGAGGACGCGACGGTCGAGGTCTACGGCCAGGAGCTCAACCCCGAGTCCTGGGCCATCTGCCGTTCCGACCTCATGATCAAGGGCCAGGACCCGGAGCACATCGCCTACGGCAACTCCTTCTCCGACGACGGCCACAAGCGCGAGAAGTTCGACTACATCCTCGCCAACCCGCCCTTCGGCGTGGAGTGGAAGAAGGTCAAGGACGAGGTCGAGTACGAACACAAGTCGATGGGCGACGCGGGCCGCTTCGGCGCGGGCCTCCCGCGCATCAACGACGGCTCGCTCCTCTTCCTCCAGCACATGCTGTCCAAGATGAAGCCGGTGGACGTAAACGGGGGCGGCGGCTCCCGCGTCGCCATCGTCTTCAACGGCTCCCCGCTGTTCACGGGCGCGGCCGGCTCGGGCGAGTCCGAGATCCGCCGCTGGATCCTGGAGAACGACTGGCTGGAGGCGATCGTCGCCCTCCCCGACCAGCTCTTCTACAACACGGGCATCTCGACGTACTTCTGGATCCTGACGAACCGGAAGTCGCCGGAACACAAGGGCAAGGTCGTGCTGTTGGACGCCCGCGACCAGTGGGTGAAGATGCGCAAGTCCCTGGGCGACAAGCGCAAGGAACTCGGCGACGGCGAGAACGGCAAGCCGAACCACATCGCCGACATCACGAAGCTGTACGGCGAGGCGATCACGGCAGCGGCCGACCCGTCCCACGCGATGCACGCGAAGGTCAAGGTCTTCGACAACACGGCCTTCGGCTACCAGCGCATCACGGTTGAACGCCCCTTGAAGCTCCGCTTCGAGCTGACGGACGAGACCCTGTCTGCTCTGCTCGTCTCGAAGCCGATGCAGAAGCAGGCCGAGGACGTGGCACTCAAGTCCCTCCCGGAGACGGCGAAGAAGGTCGCGGGCCGGCGCAAGCTCACCGACGACGAGGCCGCCGAACTCGCGAAGCTAGTGGACGCGGAACTCCAGCCGTTCAACGATGCGTTGAGTTCCCTCCTCGGCCAGACCTGGCCCACCTTCTCCGAAGCCCAGGTCGCTTTCACCACCGCAGCCGCCGAAGGCGGCCTGGCCCTCCCCAAGGGCGTCACCTTCAAGAAGGCGCTCCGCGACGCGATCGGGGTCCGCGACCCCGAGGGCGAAGTCCAGAAGCTGAAGGGCCATGCCAAGGAACCGGACCCCGACCTCCGCGACTACGAAAACGTCCCCCTGGACGACGACGTCGAGACCTACCTGACCCGTGAGGTCCACCCCCACGTCCCGGACGCCTGGATCGACCACACCAAAACGAAGATCGGCTACGAGATCCCGTTCACACGCCACTTCTACGTGTACGAACCGCCGAGGCCACTGGCGGAGATCGACGCGGAATTGAAGGCGCTGGAGTCGGAGATCCAGGCCCTGCTGGGCGAGGTGACCGAATGACCACCCTTTTTCCAACTGTGAAGTTGGGTCGCGTTGCACGCATTATCAGCGGAGTCGGATTTCCCCACGAATATCAAGGCAATGATTCTGGAGAAGTCCCGTTCATTAAAGTGTCCGACCTGAATACTCAGCGCCAAGGCTACCGATTGGTGGGAGCGCGGAACTGGGTAAGCCGCAGGGAAAGCGTCTCGCTTGGCGCACGTGTGGCACCTGCGGGCTCCACAGTTTTTCCGAAAGTCGGAGCCGCCCTGCTTAAGAATCCTCGCAGAATGCTTACGCAAGCATCGGCTATGGATAACAACTTGATGGCGGTCGTGCCCCAGGCTGGAGATCAGAGATTCTGGATGTACGCACTCTCCACCATTGATCTCGGAGAGCTTTCAGGGTCTGCACCTCTGCCGTTCGTTAGTGATGGCCAGGTGCGCGATCTAAAGATTCCCTTTCCGGCCCCCCTGGAACAGCGCCGCATCGCCGACTTCCTCGACGCCGAGACCGCCCGCATCGACAGCCTCCTGAATGCCGAAGCACGGGTCCTCGACCGCCTTTCTGAGCGGCGCAGTGCCGGTGTTTTCCATGCGGTCTCAGGAAGCGCAGTCCCTGAGCGCCGCGCCTCCACGCTCGCCTGGATGGAAAGCATTCCAGACACCTGGAAAGAAGTGAGTGTCGGGCTCGTTTCCCGCATGGGTAGTGGCCACACACCAAGCCGGTCGCACCCGGAGTGGTGGACAGGCTGCACGATCCCTTGGATCACAACCGGCGAAGTAAAGCAGGTCCGAGACGACCGCCTGGAAGACCTTCACGAAACCCGTGAAAAAATCAGCGAATTGGGTATCGCGAATTCCTCGGCCGAGCTACATCCGGTAGGAACTGTGTTCCTCTGCCGCACCGCGTCCGCAGGATATTCCGGAGTCATGGGGCTGGATATGGCCACGAGCCAGGACTTCGTGACCTGGACGTGCGGTCCGCTCCTGAACCCGTACTACCTCCTGTGGTGCCTTCGCGCCATGCGCTCCGATCTGCTGGGTCGGCTGGCTATGGGGTCCACCCATAAGACGATCTATGTTCCAGATCTCCAAATGCTGCGCATCCCACTGCCGCCTCTGGATGAGCAAATCGAGATCGTTGCCTCGATCCGCCACCAGAATGCCAAGATCGACAATCTCGCGGACAAGGTGAGCCGCCAGGTGGCACTGCTCAACGAACGCCGTCAGGCCCTCATCACCGCCGCCGTAACCGGCCAGTTCGACGTCTCCACCGCCTCCGGTCGAGGAGTTGACGGGTCATGAGCGACACCGCACCCGCCGCCCCGTTCGTCACCCGTGTCCGTATCGAGAACTTCAAGTCCATCGCCTCGTGCGACGTGTCGCTCGGTGCCTTCAACGTGCTGCTCGGACTGAACGCGGCCGGGAAGTCCAACTTCCTGGACGCTCTCCGTTTCGTACGGGACGCGCTCGCGTCTGGGCTCGGTCCGGCCGTGGACGCGCGTGGCGGGCTCCTGAATGTCTTGCGGCGGGACCCGGAACCGGCGGATCTATGCCGGATCACCGTAGGCGTCCGCCTGCCTGCCTCTGCTGTTCCAGGCAGGCAGGCGAGCGGAACGCTCGCGTACTTGGACGGAACCTACTCGTTCGACATCGGGTACGGGCCGGAGCCGTCCGGGCCGGAGGACGGGGTGCAGGAAGAACTGTTCGTCCACACCGAGGACTGCGAGCTCACCGCCCCGGACGGAAGCCGGGCCGCCCGCTTCTCGCGCACCGCAGAGTTCGTCAGGGACTCCGAGTTCCCGAGTTCACCCAACATGAACGGGGTCACGGGCTTGGTCGAGACGGACAGCCTGTACCTGCCCAGTGCCGGCACCCGTCCCGTGTACGCCGCCCTCCACCGCGGCCTCGCGGGCATGTTCTTCTACGATCCGGCCCTGGCCGCGCTTCGGGAGCCCAGGCCGCTCACCACCAACGCGCTCATGTCCGAGGACGGCGGCAACCTCGGTGCCACACTGAGCCAGCTGGACCCGGTCGTACGCAGGCGGATCGACGCCTACATGGCGGCCATCGTCCCCGGCCTCACCAGCGTGGAGCCGTCGCCGACCTCAGGTGCCGGTGATTACGTCGCCGCTCAGATGACCCTGGCGCCAGCCGCTGGACAGCCTTCCCGAACCTTTCGGGCCGAGTCCATGTCCGACGGAACCATCCGCGCGATCGGCCTGCTCGCCGCGCTCTTCCAGCCTCGCGCCCGCGACGGCAGGATCCGCCTCGTCGCCGTGGAAGAGCCCGAACTGGGTCTGCACCCGATGGCCGCCGGAGCCCTGTACGACGCGCTCACCGAGGCGAGCAACCACGTGCAGGTCCTGGGAACCAGCCAGAGCAGTCAGCTCTTCGACCGTAAGGAGGCCGACCTCGACGCGGTGAAGATGGTCGCGTCTCAGGACGGAGCGACGGTGATCGGTCCACTCGACGGCATCAGCCGCGGCATCATCACCGACGGGCTCTCCACGATCGAAGACCTGCTGCGGTCGGACCAGTTGGAGCCCGAACTCACCAGTGACGCCCAGGAGTCCGGTGGGGGTCGCGATGAGTGAACGGGTGACCATCGGTTCCGTCGTCGAAGGCGAGGGAGAACTGTCAGCCTTGCCCACGCTGCTCCGGCGTCTCGCATACGAGGCGGAGATCTGGGATGCCCATGTACGCAAGCCGCACCGTATCGGACGCGGTCACCTGGTCAAGGCCGGCGGTATCGAGTCCGCGGTCGATGAGGTCGCCCGCCGTGTTCCCGCCCAGGCACCGGGCGGGGTCCTGGTCGTGATCGACGCGGACGACGACTGCCCGGCCGGCCTGGGCCCTGAGCTTCTTCGGCGCGCGAAGGCGGCGAGGCCGGACCGGAGGGTCTCCGTGGTGCTCGCGAACCGTGAGTTCGAGGCGTGGTTCATCGCTGCCGCGCCTTCACTCGGCGGACACCGAGAGCTTGCCCACGATCTCGCCGTACCTGCCGACTGCGAGACCCGCCGGGACTGCAAGGGCTGGCTCACCCATCACCGTACCGACGGTCAGCCCTACAAACCGAACGCGGACCAGGCGGCGCTCGCCGAGGTCTTCGACATGGAGATGGCCCGCCGGAACTCGCCCTCCTTCGACAAGTTCTGCAGAGACGTGAACTACCTCATCACTGGCAAACGGGGAGACAAGTAAGCCATGGCCGCAGCGATCCACACCGAATCCGCCTTCGGCGACGCCATAGTCGCCTCGATGCTCGAACGCGGCTGGCGCGAGGCACAGCCCGAGGACTACAGCGCCGACATCGGGCTGGACACCAACGAGCTGTTCACGTTCATCGGCGCCACCCAGGCCGACGAGTGGCACCAGCTCGTCAACGTCTACGGCGGCGACGTCAACGAGGCCCAGGCCGGCTTCGCCCGCCGCCTCGACAAGGCGATCGCCGAGGAGGGGCTGCTCACCGTACTCCGCAAGGGCCTCAAGGACCGGGGCGTGAAGCTGTACGTCGCGTACTTCCGGCCGAACCTCGTCGCCGACGACTCGGTGCTCGACGGCTACCGGGCCAACCGTCTGACCGTCGTCCGCGAGCTGCGGTACGCCACCAAGCAGGCCGACTGGGACAACCGGCTCGACCTCACGCTCTTCCTCAACGGGATCCCCCTCGCCACCGCCGAGCTGAAGAACCCGCTCACCGGTCAGGGCGTCGAGCACGCCAAGGAGCAGTACCGCACCGACCGCGACCCCACCGAGCCGATCTTCCGGCACCGTTCCATCGCGAACTTCGCCGTCGACCCCGACCTGGTCTTCGTCGCCACCCAGCTCAAGGGCAAGAACACCCGCTTCCTGCCCTTCAACACCGGCTCGGACGGCCCCGGCCGCCCCGGTGGAGCTGGCAACCCCGCCCCCACCGCCTTCGGCCAGTACGCCACCTCCTACCTGTGGGAACAGGTCTGGGAGCGCGACAACTGGCTGGATCTGCTGCAGCGTTACGTCCACCAGAAGAAGGAGAAGACGCCCGGCGGCGGCCACACCCGCTCCACGATCTTCCCCCGGTACCACCAGTGGGACGTCGTCAAGAAGCTCACCGCACACGCGGCGAAGAACGGCACCGGGCACAACTACCTGATCATGGCCTCGGCCGGTTCCGGCAAGTCCAACACCATCGGCTGGCTCGCCCACCGGCTGTCCGACCTGCACGCCCCGATCGACCCGCGTGCCCTCAACACTGAGGCGCTGACCGGCGGTTACATCAAGCCGGGCAAACCGGTCTTCGACAAGACCATCGTGATCACCGACCGCCGCAACCTGGACTCCCAGCTCCGCGAGACAGTCGGCAGCTTCAGCCTCACCGACGGACTGGTCGTGAAGATCGACGAGAAGCACGGCGCGAAGAGCGAACAGCTCGCCCGTGCGCTCTCCCGCGACACCGGTAAGATCGTCACAGTCACCCTGCACTCCTTCCCGGCCCTCGTCGACTACCTCAAGCGCAACCCGACCGAGATCCAGGGCACCACCTTCGCGATCATCGTCGACGAGGCGCACTCCTCGCAGTCCGGCGACGCCGCTACCTCCGTACGCGAGGTCCTGCGGGATCTCGGCCTCGACTCGGACTCTGACGACGAGGGCGCCGGCACGGCCAAGGCCCGGCGCAGGAAGCCGGAAACCCTGGAGGAGGCGCTTACTCAGCGCGCCGAGGAGCGGGCCATGGCGCCCAACATCTCCTACTTCGCCTTCACCGCCACCCCCAAGGCCAAGACCCTCGAGCTCTTCGGGACGATCGACGACACCGGCGGCGAGGCCACGTACAAGCCCTTCCACACGTACTCGATGCGCCAGGCCATCGAGGAAGGGTTCATCCTCGACCCGCTGCGCAACTACGTCACGTACAACACGTACTGGAAGCTGGTGAACCAGAATCCGGACGAGAAGGAAGTCGACCCGAGCAAGGCGAACGCGCTGCTCGCGCGCTACGCGCTGACGCACGAGACGACTGTCTCCCAGCACGCGCAGGTGATCGTGGAGCACTTCGTGGCGCACACGCGCGGGCGGCTCGGCGGGCGCGCCAAGGCGATGGTGGTGACCTCGTCGCGGCAGTCCGCGGCCGATACCGCACGCGCGATCAAGAGCTACATCGCGGACCGCGAGTACGACACCAAGTACCCGGATCTCGGTGTCCTGGTCGCGTACTCCGGTTCCGTCACCCTGGACGGTGAGGAGCGCACCGAGTCGCAGGAGAACGGCGAGCTCGCGGAGAGCGCACTACCGAAGGCGTTCGAGTACACCAGGGCCGACGACAAGGCGGTGAAGGCGGGCGGCCGGGGCCAGCAGGAGTACAAGATCCTGGTCGTGGCCGAGAAGTACCAGACCGGCTTCGACCAGCCGCTGCTGACCACGATGTACGTGAACAAGAAGCTGTCCGGGATCTCCGCCGTCCAGACGCTGTCCCGGCTGAACCGGACCGCCGAGCGGAAGAGCCAGGCCGACCTGGCCGTGCTCGACTTCGTGAACGACGCCGACGACATCCAGGAGGCGTTCCGCCCGTACTTCGAGGAAGCGACCACGCTGCCCTCCGACCCGAACCTGCTCTACACCGCGCAGAGCAGGGTCATGGCCGCGCCGATCATCTCCGAGAGCGAGATGGACGAGTTCGCCGCCGCGTTCCTCGATGCGAAGGAGAAGGCGGCCGGCTCGCAGGCCAAGTGGGAGAAGCTGCACGCCGAGCTGTACCGGCTGCTCTCGCCTGCCGTCGCACGCTACGAGCAGCTGCGTGACAACGACGAGGTGGAGGAGGACGTCGAGACGGCCGAGGACTTCCGCGCCGACCTCAACGACTACGTCCGCAAGTACGGGTTCCTGGCGCAGATCGTGCCGTATCGGGACGGCGACTTGGAGCGGCTGCACCTGTACGGACGTTTCCTGCTCACGCGGTTGCGCGGCCGCAGTGACGGCGGCGTGGACATAGGGGCCGTCGACCTCAGCCACCTGCGAGTGGAGAAGACCGGTGAGCACGACAAGTCGCTGACCGCGGAGGGCGCGGCTACGCTGCCCGGCTTCGGGGAGGGCACGGGCGGTGCGAAGGAGCAGGAGACGTCGCTGCTCTCCGAGTTGATCGACAAGTTCAACGCGAAGTTCGGGACCGAGTTCACCGAGGCGGACCTCGCGCGTCCCTTCGAGGAGGCGAAGGCCGACCCGAAGGTGCGGGCCGCGGCCGTCGTCAACGACGAGGACAACTTCGGCAAGGTCTTCGACAAGGTCTTCGAGGAGAAGATGGGCGACCACATCGAGACGATCACCGGCATGGGCCGCAGGTACTTCGCTCCGGACCGCAGCTTCAAGTCGAACCTGGATCGCAGCGCACGGCGGGCCGCCTGGAAGATGATCCGCCAGGAGGCGGACATGGACGAGTAGGTCCGTACGGGTTCGGATGCGGGTGGGCCCGCCGTACACACGAGGGTGCTCTATGCGGGCCCACATGCTGCGTCAACGGATCCTCAGGCGAGGCCACATGGGTGCGCTACCGGCGCTGGTTCCCGTACGGTCCGCGCCTACGGGAACCGGACGCCCCCTTTCCCGGTCTCGCTGGACGGAAGATCACGGCAGCCGGGAGAATCATTCCGACCGTGACCGTACGCAGCGCAGCCACGACGGGGGCAAGGTGCCACAGGAACAGGGCCACGACGACCACCACGAGCAGCCGCCGATCGCCGGCCGGTACGAATTGCGCGAGCAGCTCGACGAGGGCGGCATGGGCACCGTGTGGCGTGGCTACGACGCGGTGCTCGACCGGCCGGTCGCCGTCAAGCTGATCCGGCAGCAGTCGGTGACGTCGGCGGAGCTGGCGGTGGAGTTCGCCAAGCGGTTCCGGCGGGAGGCCAGGATCACCGCGCGGATCCAGCACCCCGGGGTGCCGCAGGTGTACGACGCCGTGCTCGACGACAGTTACGAGCGGCTGTTCCTGGTGATGGAACTGGTCGACGGGGTGCCACTGAGCCGCTGGACGGGGCCGAACCGGCCGCTGCTGCCGATCGGCTGGGCGGTCGCGATGGCGGCCCAGGTCGCCACTGTTCTGTCGTATGCGCACGAGGTCCCGGTGATTCACCGGGACCTGAAGCCGGGGAACATCCTCATCGCCCGCGACGGGACCGTGAAGGTGCTCGACTTCGGCATCGCCGCCATTCTGCGCACCGACGTCACCAAGCTGACGGCGACCGGGACACCCATCGGTACGTACCAGTACATGGCGCCGGAGCAGGTGCGCAACGGACGCATCACACCGCAGACCGATCTGTACGCGCTCGGCTGCGTGCTGCACGAACTACTCAGCGGGCGCGTCGTGTTCACCGGTGACAGTGAGTTCTCGCTGATGTACCAGCAGGTCAGTGCCGCGCCCACTCCGCTGCGGGAGCTGCGGGCCGAGGTGCCCGCCGCGTTGGAAGAGTTGGTCCTGCACCTGCTGCGCAAGGCGCCCGAGGCACGGCCGGCCGACGTGCAGGAGGTGTACGAGCGGCTGCGGCCGTTCCTTCCGCAGCCCGGTGAGGACGGGCCCACCCCCACCGAACTCGGCGACTGGGCCGGAGCCCCCGACCCGACCGGGATCTTCCGCCGACCGTACGCGCCACGTGCCCGCGCCCGGACTCCCTCCGCACAGGCGACGCCCACGGCGTCCGTGCCAGCTGTCGTGCCCGCGCCGGTTCCGGATTCCGTACGCCAGGCGATCAAGGAGGCTCGGGATCATGCGAACCTGCTCCTGGAGGAGGAGCGGTTCGCACAGGCCGCCGAGGTGATCGGCGAGGTAGTGCAGCCGGCCGCGCAAGCGCTCGGTGCGGATAACAAGCGGGTACTCGACCTGCGCAGCTTCCGGGCCGCGATCTGGCTTCTGGGAGGCGACTACCGGGCCGCCCTGCCCGAGTTCGACCAACTCACCGACGCCTATGCCCGTACCGAAGGACCCACCGGAGAACAGGCCCGCGCCTGCCGCGCCCAGGCTGCCCGCTGCCGTGGCGAACTCGGTCAGGTCACCGAGGCGCTCGCCACCCTCAGCGACGTACTCGGCCTCGTCCGCACCATCGACGGTGACGCCAGCGAGGAAGCCCTCGACCTGCGCCGCGACATCGGCATGCTGCTCCTCGCACAGGGCCGGGCCCCGGATGCCCGCGCTGTCCTGGAGCCGCTCCACGCCGACCTGTGCGTGGTGTACGGGGAGGACGACGAGATGACCGCCGAGGTCGCCGAAGCGCTCTCGGTGATCCGGCGCCTCGAGGACGACGGTCCCGTCCCCTGACGGTCCGGGCCGCTCAGGCCCATGCCCATCGCGCGCCGCCGCCCGCGCGTCCCGCTCCCACCGACCGGAGAGTCCCCACCCATGCCACGGCTCGCCTTCGACATCGGCTTCTGCGCCCAGCTCGGCAAACTCCAGGGCACGGTCAGAGAAGGTGTTTTCAACGCCTGGGAGAAGTTCGAACGGCTCACCCTGGAGCAACTGTTCAAGGATCCCGGCCTGAAACTGGAATCGCTGAAAAGGGCCCGCGACCCGCACATCCGAACCATTCGCATCGACCAGGGAACCCGCGGGGTCGTCCTCGCGCCCGACAGCGGCGACATGTTCGTACTGCTGCGGGTCATGCCCCACGACAAGGCAATCGCCTGGGCGGTCAAGCAGAAGGCGACCATCAACACGGTCACCCGCGCCGTCGAGATCCGCGACATCGCCATGCTGGAGGAACTGACCCCCGCCTACGAGCACCTCGCCCGGGGCACCGAGCCCGAGCAGCGGCTCTTCGGCAAGGTCTCCGACGGAGATCTGGCCGCGCTCGGAATCGACGGCACCACCCTGCGCCAGGCACGGGCCCTCACCAGCGCCGAACAGCTGGAGGTTTTCGCCCCGTTCTTCCCGGCCGACCAGCGGGAGGTGCTCGAGTACCTGGCTGCCGGGTTCCCGGTGCAGCAGGTCTGGCAAGAGGTCGTCGCGGTCAACCTCGCGGCGGCCGAGGCAGCTGCGGGCGACCCGGCAACGGGCAGCGCGGGCACGGCCGACACCAGCGACTACGCCACCGCGATCCACCGCACCCCGACCCGCATCGCCGTCGTCGCCGACTCCGACGAGCTCCGCGACATTCTCGACAAGCCCTTCGCCGCCTGGCGGATCTTCCTCCACCCTTCCCAGCACAAGGTCGCCTACCGGGCCAGCTACTCCGGCTCCGCCCAGGTCACCGGCGGCCCAGGCACCGGCAAGACCGTCGTCGCCCTGCACCGCGTACGCCACCTGCTCCGCCACCTCCGTGACGGCGAGCGCATCCTCCTCACCACGTACACCAACGCCCTCGTCACCGCCCTCCGGGCCGGCCTCGCTGCCCTCGTGCACGATGAGGAACTGCGCAGCCGCGTGGACATCAGCACCGTCGACGCCTTCGCCGGACGTGTGGTCTCCACCTCCCGCCGTCCGCTGCGGGGCAGCGAGGAGGAGTCCCGCTGGCAGCAGGCCGCGCGGGCAACCGGGTTCACCGGCACGCCGCGGTTCCTCGCCCAGGAGTACAAGCACGTCATCCTCGCCCAGAACCTGCGGAGCCTCGAGGCGTACGAGGCCGCCGACCGGCCGGGACGCGGCAGCCGCCTGCCGGTCGCCGCCCGTGCGCTGGTGTGGCGCACCGTCCAGGAGTTCATCGACCGGCTCTCCGCCGACCGGCTGCGTACCTACCTGGGGACGTGCGCGGAAGCCGCCGATCTGCTCGCGGCAAGTGCGCCACCGTACCGGCACATCGTCGTGGACGAGGCCCAGGACCTGCACCCCGCCCAGTGGAGGCTGCTCCGCGCCGCCGCCCCCGAACGGCCCGACGACCTCTTCATCGCGGGCGACCCTCACCAGCGGATCTACGACTCCAAAGTGTCGCTGCGTGCTCTCGGCATCAAGGTCGCCGGCCGCTCCACCAAGATGCGCAAAAACTACCGCTCCACCCACGAGATCCTCAGCTGGTCCACGGCCCTCCTCGCCGGTCGCCCCTTCAGCCAGCTCGCTGACGACTCCCGGAACGAAACGCTGGTCGGCTACCGGTCGGCGCTCCACGGGACCGGCCCGGTACAGCACGCCGCGGCCACGGATTCGGCCGAACTTGACGCGCTCGCTGATCGCGTACGCCGGTGGACGGCAGCGGGTATCTCCCCCGGCGACATCGGGGTCACCACACGCTTCAACAGGGATGTGGAACGGGCTATTGCCCATCTGACGGCCGCCGGTGTCCCGGCTATGAAGTTGCGGGCCGACACCACGGGTGACGTGGACCGCGTACGCATCGGCACCATGCACTCCTTCAAAGGGCTGGAGTTCCGGTGCGTGGCGGTGATCGGCATCGACGCGGACGCCCTGCCCTTCGACAAAGCCGTCACGCCCGCCGAGGTGGACCGTCTCCAGCACGAGGCCGACCTCATGGCCGAACGATGCCTGCTCTTCGTCGCGTGCACCCGGGCGCGGGACGAGCTCTACCTCTCCTGGACGGGGCGCCCCAGCCGCTTCCTCGTCGAGGCTGGTTGCCTTACGTCGTAGTCGTCCCTTCCCACGGGCCGCCGTCACGGTCCGTGGAATCCCGTGTGCATCAGCCTTGTTCAGCAGAACCGCATGCCGACGGAGCGCTCGAATTCCTCCAGGCGAGGGAACAGGAGGTCCGACGCGTGTTCGTTGTCACCCGACAGCTCACCGCTCTCCCAGTGCCAGCGGAAGATCAAGGCCTTCGCCTTCTCCGCGAACTGGTTCGCGGGCCGCGTAGCTCCGCAGCGGCTGAGCACCAGCAGCTTCTTCTCTTCGGCTGCGGCAATACCGTTCAACCGCTGCACGTCCGACGTCGACAGCTCCCTTCCCTTGCCCTGCCAGACAATGTGGTAGGCGCCGGAGACGATCGGGGAATCGCCACCGTCCACAACAACGGAGACGCCTTCGATCCCGAAGGCCGACAGTTGCTCCGAAACGCGGTGAACGAGCTGGTCCGGTGGGATCGCGCCTGGCTCCGCGTGCCTGACAGGGAAATCGAGGGGAAGCTCCTCCTGGAACCGAGGGATGTCCCCCGGGGAGCTCGCATCCGGGCTGCGGTACGGGAGCCGACCGGGCGGGCTCCAGGGTGCGTAGCACTCCCAGTGGTCGATCTGCCGTGTCAGATGGTGGGCGAGCTGCGCCATCTCGGACGGAGAGACCTCCGACGGCACGCCGGTGAACATGCCGTCGTCCGTCTCCATGGGCCAGACAAGACGCGCCCACGAGTGCAGTTCGAGGTCGAAGGTGTCCACCCTCCATCCCGCTCTCTTGTCCAGGGACACGCGGAACGCGAACCGCTCGTACGTCGCGTCGAGATGGGCTCGCGCACCCGTTGTCACCATTTCGAGCTTCGGCCCGCCATCCTGATGGTGGACGAAGTAGCCGTGTGCGTCCGCGACGTTGTGAACTACCGCCCCCAGCTCGGCCAGCCGATCGGCCAGCTCGACGATCGGAGTCACTACGGGTTCGCTCCACCGCCAGGGGGAGGACGTACGCCGGCTGTGAAGGTGTGCGGAGGCGACGGCGTACAGGGAATCGACCAGAGTCTCGTCCGACATTCCGTTGAGCGGCCAGACGACCGGACGTATCGGCATGTCGGGCGAGCCGATCATCCAGACATGAGCCCCATCGATCTTCGTGATCGCCAGGATCGCGCTCTGTCCCCGCCCCAGGTCGACCTTGACGTACATGGGCGTGCTGTCAGGAACAGAGACCCTCGACACAATCTCGGGGTGCCGGTCTTCGAGGAGTTGGGCCAGCCCCTTGAACTTGAAGTACATACCGAACGAGGCGACGACATCGCCAGGCGGGAACTGCACGGACATCCCCCGGATGAGTCAGGAAGCGCGAGCCGCTTCGGGATCATCGTACGATCACTGCTCCTGGGTGGTGAGTTGAGGCTTCGGGAAGGTGCGAAGTCGCGCGCCGCACGCGAGTGTTGCAAGGTCAGGGCAGCGCACTCTGCAGGTTCTTGCGTGTCGTGCGGCCCGGGGCATGGTGGGGCGGGGGTTCACGAAGGTGCGGCCGGATCGGCATTCCGATCAGAGACGCTCGACGTTCGCGCTGCGAAGGCAACTTCGGTAATCGAGGACAAAGGGCGCGTACTGCTCAATGAGCTGGAGGTCGAATGCGGTGTGGTCGGTGACGAGGACCACGGCGTCCGATCCAGCCAGGTTGGCAGCCCTGAGTGGGACATGATCCACGTACGGGATGGAGTCGTCGACGTGAGGGTCGGCGACCTGGAGTCGGGCGCCCTCGGTGGCCAAGAGGCGCGCGATAGCGAGGGTCGGCGAGTCTCGCGTGTCAGCGGTGTCCGGCTTGTAGGCGAGGCCGAGGAGAAGGATCCGGGAGTTCTTGAGCGGGACACCGCGGAGAGCGAGTGACTCCGTGAGGCGGCGGACGACGTACGCGGGCATCGAGGCGTTGATGCCGGCGGCTGCTTCGACGAGGCGGAGGCGGCCGCCGGTCTGGTGGCGAATCTGCCAGGAGAGGTACGTGGGATCGACCGGGAGGCAGTGGCCGCCCACGCCGGGGCCGGGGGTGAAGCGCATGAAGCCGAAGGGCTTTGTCGCGGCGGCGTCGAGGGCGGTGTGGATGTCGGCGCCGAGGTGGCGGGTGTGGAGGGCGAGTTCGTTGACGAGGGCGATGTTGACCTAGCGGAAGGTGTTCTCGATGAGCTTGGCGAGTTCGGCGTCTCGGAGGGTGGGGACTTCGACGACGGTGTCAACGAGGTCGCGATAGAAGGCGGTGAGGGCTTTCAGGGAGGGGGTGTCCAGGCCGGCGACGAGCTTGGGGTTGTTCTGGAGGGTCCAGGTGCGGTTGCAGGGGTCGATGCGTTCGGGGCTGTAGCCGAGGTGGAAGTCCGGGCCGGCCGCGAGGCCGGAGCCGGACTCCAGGAGGGGTTTCAGGACCTCTTCGGTGGTGCCGGGGTAGGTGGTGGATTCCAGGACCACCGCACAGCCGGGGCGTATGTACGGGGCGAGGGTGCGTGCCGCGGATCTGATGGCAGCGAGGTCCGGGGCGCCGTCGCGTAACGGGGCGGGGACGGCGATGACCGCGACGTCGAAGTCGGTCAGGTCGGAGGGATTCATGGTTGGGGTGTAGGTGCCGTTTGCCAAGGCGGCGGCGAGGTGGGTGTCGGGGACGTTGGGGCTCGGGGACGTTGCCGACTGGAGGCGGGCTACGTGGGCGGCGTCGGTTTCGTAGCCGATGACGTGGTGGCCGGCCTGTGCGGCGCGGATGGCCAGCGGGAGGCCGACGTAGCCCTGGCCGAGTATCGCGGTGCGGTGGTTGGGGGTGGGCATCGGGGTCACTCGGCCGGGGTGGGGAGGTCGGCGGCCTGGAGGCGTTCGTGGAGTTCGCCGAGGGCGGTCTGGTTGCTGTCGTAGCGGAGGGTGGTGTGGGCGGTCTTGTAGTCGAGCCACCGCACGGCGGTGTGTTCGTGGGAGAGGGTGATCTCGGCGTCGGTGAGGTCGGTGGCGAAGGCGTACTCGGGGATGACGTAGGTGCCGGTGGGCCAGGTGTCGCGGTCGGCGAAGAAGCGGGCGGGGATGCTGGCTGTGGTCTGGAGCGGGTAGAGGGGGGTCGGGTGGTGGAGGCCGAGTTCTTCGGTGGTTTCGCGGCGGGCGGCCTGGGGTGGGGTTTCGCCGTCTTCGCCGCCGCCGGCGACGGCCTGCCAGATGTCAGTGTCCTCGCGGCGTAGTACGGCGAATTCGAGGTGGTCGTCGGTGCGGCGGAAGAGGATGACGAGGACTTGGAAGGGGCTCGGGGCATGTCGGGTCCTTGGTCAGGGGGTGGAGGGTGCGGGGGCTTTGAGGAGGTGGTGGCGGTTCTCGCAGATCTTCTGGGTGGCGCGTACGACGTCGGTGAGTTCGGGCGGCGTGTCGAGGAGGATGCCGGATCCGGTGGCTTGGCCGAGGAGGACGAGGTTGGGGCAGGTGGCTCGAGCCTGGGTGGCCGAGGCGGTGCGGGAGCTGGAGAAGTCGCGACTGGCGGGGTCGGCGTAGAGCGGTTCGTCGGGGCAGGCGGTGAGGTCGCGGACGGAGACGGGGACGTCTCCCTCGGCCACCGCACCCAGATGGCCTGGAACGTCCTCGACCAGTGGATCTGGTCCGAGAAACCTGTCCCCCCTCATCACCGTGAAGACGTGGACGGAAGTCCAGACCCGGATCGGCGCGCGCCGAAGCGACCGGTCCGAACAGCGAAGCCCCAGGCCCACTCGCCGTCCGTACGCCCTGCGCACCTTGATCTGCTGCGACCTCTGCAACCGCAAGATGCAGGGCACCTTCAACAACGGCCGCGCCCACTACCGCTGCCAGTACACCCGCGAGTACGCCAAGAGCAGCGCCATCGACCACCCGCTGACCGCCTACGTACGCGAGGACGCCATCCTGCCGCACCTCGACGCCTGGCTGGCCACCGTCTTCGAGCCCGCCCGGCTCACCGATACCTTGCGTGCCCTGACCGATGCCCAGCAGAAAGCACTCGTCGCCGACCCTGACCGTATCGAAGCCAGGCGTACGCTCCAGGACTGCGACAAAAAAGATCAAGCAGTACCGGGCCGCCCTGGACTCCGGCGCCGACCCCACCCTGGTCACAGGCTGGATTACCGAAACCACAGCCCGCAAAGAAGCCGCCCAGCGGAAGCTCGCCAAGATCGCGGGCACCGCCGGGCGGACGTTCACGGAGGAAGAAATCACCAAGATCGTCCGAGAGCTGGGCCAGATCGGCGACCTCATCCACCGGACCCCCGTTCCGGGGAAGACGAAGCTGTACACCAATCTCGGCGTCACACTCCGCCACAACGCACGAACGCGGGCCATGACATTTCAGTCACGACCCGCGCTCCATATGTACGTATTTCAGTGTCCGAGGGGGGACTTGAACCCCCACGCCCGATAAAGGGCACTAGCACCTCAAGCTAGCGCGTCTGCCATTCCGCCACCCGGACTAGGTGTCTGTCGTTCGCGGGGTGTTCCCCGCGGCGACATGGACAACAATACCAAGGTTTCGGGGTGCCTTTCACCTGCGTATCCGGCAGCCGCGGGTGTCGCGCGGGAGGACACGGTGCGTGATCGGCCGTTCACATGAGGGGTGCACCGCAGGACCTGTTTCCCATACAGGATTTCGTATACAGTCGCCGGGACAACACCGCCTCTGCTCGGAGGGAACATGGCACACCTGGACCCCGAGATAGTGCTGGGCACCGCCGCCCAGGCACCCGACGGCATCATGATCATCGATAGTGCGGGGCTGATCCGGTACTGGAACCAGGGGGCCGAGCGGATCTTCGGCTTCAGTGCGGACGAGGTGGACGGCCGCAGCCTGGACGTGATCATTCCGGAGAAGCACCGCGCACGGCACTGGGACGGTTTCGCGGAGGCGATGGCGCGCGGTTCCAGCAAGTACGGCGACGCCGATCTGCTGAACGTGCCCGCGCTCGCCTCGGACGGCCGGCGCCTGTCGATCGAGTTCAGCGTGGTCCTGGTGACGGGGTCCGACGGCAGCGCGTACTGCGGCGCCGTCGTGCGGGACGTCACCGCGCGGCGCGAGCGCGAGCGGGAGTTGATGCGGCGGCGGGCCGAGGCCTCGTCGGGCGTCTGAGCCCGGCGACCCCGAGCACGAATGCGGCCGTGACCCTCGGGGTCACGGCCGCATTCCTGTGCCGCCGCGGGGTCAGGCGATGACGCCCGACTCCTTGAGGTGGCCGATGGCCTCCTCGTCGTACCCCAGGTCGACCAGTACCTCGGAGCTGTGCTCCCCGAGCAGCGGGGCTCCGGTGATCTCCGGCTTGAACGAGGAGAACTTCACCGGGCTGCCGACGGTGAGGAAGGTGCCGCGGCCCTTCTGCTCGACCTCGACGACCGTGCCGGCGGCGCGCAGATCCTTGTCGTAGGCGATCTCCTTCATGCTCATCACGGGAGCGCAGGGCACCTCCCACTTGCGCAGGATGTCGACCGCCTCGTACTTCGTCTTGTCCGCGAGCCACTTCTCGATCTCCGCGAAGATCTCGAAGATGTGCGACTGACGGGCGCGTGCCGTGGCGTAGGCCGGGTCGTCGGCCCACTCCGGGTGGCCGATGGCCTCGGCGGTGCGCTTCCAGTTCTGTTCCTGGAGCGTGAAGTAGATGTAGGCGTTCGGGTCGTCCTCCCAGCCCTTGCACTTGAGGACCCAGCCGGGCTGGCCGCCGCCGCCCGCGTTGCCGCCGCGGGGGACGACGTCGGTGAACTCGCCGTTGGGGTACTGGGGGTACTCCTCCAGGTGGCCGACCTTCTCCAGGCGCTGCTGGTCGCGGAGCTTGACCCGGCACAGGTTGAGGACGGCGTCCTGCATGGAGACGGAGACCTTCTGGCCCTTGCCCGTCTTGTCGCGGTCGATGATCGCGGTGAGGATGCCGATGGCCAGGTGCATCCCGGTGTTGGAGTCGCCGAGGGCCGCGCCGGAGATGGTGGGCGGGCCGTCCCAGAAGCCGGTGGTGGAGGCGGCGCCGCCCGCGCACTGGGCGACGTTCTCGTACGTCTTGAGGTCGTTCCAGGAGGACCACTCGTTGAAGCCCTTGACCGAGCCGAAGATCAGCCGCGGGTTGAGCTCCTGGATGCGTTCCCAGGAGAATCCCATGCGGTCGAGGGCGCCCGGCGCGAAGTTCTCGACCATGACGTCGGCGCCGCGGATGAGCTTCTCCAGGACCTCCTTGCCCTCGGGGGTCTTGGTGTTGATGGCCAGGGAGCGCTTGTTGCTGTTGAGCATCGTGAAGTAGAGCGCGTCCAGGTCGGGGTCGTCCCGCAATTGGTTGCGGGTGACGTCGCCACCGGTGGTGCGCTCGACCTTGAGGACGTCGGCGCCGAACCAGGCGAGCATCTGGGTGCAGGCGGGGCCGGCCTGGACACCGGTGAAGTCGATCACCTTGATACCGGCGAGCGGCAATTCACTCATGTGCGTGCTTCCTTATCGTGAACGTGCGGGAACGGGACGGGCGGTGCGGCGGGACGGATGGTGCGGCGGGGCGTCACTTCGCGGCGGGCGTGAAGTTGCCGGCGGTGATGCCCTTGGGGTTGAGGTGCGCGATGTGGCCGCTCTCGGTGCCGGCCGACGGGTCGATCACGCAGTCGATGAGGGCCGGGCCGCCGGCGGCGATGGCCTCGGAGAGGGCGGCGGTGACCTCGGCGGGGGTGGTGGCGCGGTAGCCCGTGCCGCCGAACGCCTCGATCATCCGGTCGTGGCGGGCGGCGCTCATCAGGGTCGTGGGGGCGGGGCCCTCGCCGATGACCTCGTCGCCGCGGTACACACCGCCGTTGTTCATGATCACGGTGATGACGGGCAGGTGGTAGCGGCAGATCGTCTCGATCTCCATGCCGCTGAAGCCGAAGGCGCTGTCGCCCTCGATGGCGACGACGGGCGCGCCGCCGCTCTCGACGGCGGCCGCGATCGCGTAGCCCATGCCGATGCCCATGACGCCCCACGTGCCGCTGTCGAGACGGCGGCGCGGGTGGTGCATGTCGATGACGTTGCGCGCGATGTCGAGGGTGTTGGCGCCCTCGTTGACGATGTACGTGTCCGGGTGCTGGTGCACGACGTCGCGTACGGCCTTGAGCGCGCCCATGAACTGCATCGGGTGCGGGTCGGCCTCCAGGCGCTTCGCCATCTTGGCGACGTTCTGCGCGGAGCGCGCGGCCAGTTCCTCGCGCCAGGCGGCGGGGGCCGCGATCTGGCCGGGCTTGGTGCGGTCGGCGAGCTGGTCGAGGACGGACTCGATGTCGCCGACGAGGGGCGCGGAGATCGGCTGGTTGCTGTCCATCTCCTTCGCCTCGATGTCGATCTGGATGAACTTGGCGTCGGGGTTCCAGCCGCGTTCGCCGTGGTTGAGCAGCCAGTTGAGGCGGGCGCCGACGAGCATGACGACGTCGGCCTTCTTCAGTGCCAGGGAGCGGGCGGTGGCCACGGACTGCGGGTGGTCGTCGGGCAGCAGGCCCTTGGCCATCGACATCGGTACGTACGGGATGCCCGTGGACTCGATGAAGGTGCGGACCTTGTCGTCGGCCTGCGCGTAGGCGGCGCCCTTGCCGAGCACGACCAGCGGGCGTTCGGCGTTCGCGAGCAGGTCGATGGCGCGGTCCACGGCTTCGGGGGCCGGGAGCTGGCGCGGTGCCGGGTCGACGAGGCGGCTGAGCGTCCCGGCGCCGGCCTCCTTGTCCATGACGGAGCCGAGCACGGCGGCCGGGATGTCGAGGTAGACGCCGCCGGGGCGTCCGGACACGGCGGTGCGCAGGGCGCGGGCGATGCCGCGGCCGATGTCCTCGACGCGGCTGACGCGGTAGGCGGCCTTCACGAAGGGCTGGGCGGCGGCGAGTTGGTCCATCTCCTCGTAGTCGCCCTGCTTGAGGTCGACGAGGTGGCGCTCGCTGGAGCCGGATATCTGCACCATCGGGAAGCAGTTGGTGGTGGCGTTGGCCAGCGCGACGAGCCCGTTGAGGAAGCCCGGCGCGGAGACGGTCAGGGCGATGCCCGGCTTCTGGGTGAGGTAGCCGGCGATCGCGGCGGCGTGCCCGGCGTTGGACTCGTGGCGGAAGCCGATGTAGCGGATGCCCTCGGCCTGCGCGAGGCGGGCCAGGTCCGTGACCGGGATGCCGACCACCCCGTAGACGGTCTCGACGCCGTTCATCTTCAGCGCGTCGACGACCAGGTGGTAGCCGTCGGTGAGCTCGGCCGGCGCGTCCGTTGCCGCCGTGGTGTCAGCGGCGTTCTCAGCGGTCGAGGGAGCGGTCATGATCCGAGGCCTCCTTGGGCGGGTTCTTGCGGTGCGGCTGCTGGTGCTGCGGCTCTGTTCTCACCTTCGACAGCCCGTGCCGCCGCGTCCAAGACCCAACGGCGACCAGCTGATAACCACCGTCTATCGATGCCGGGACGGCGGCTGTGACCTGCGGTGACCGGCTTGATAAGCGGTCGCTATCGGGTGTTCGGAAGGAGGTATTGGACGCGTGTGTCCGGCCCCCGCACGCTCGCTGGGAGCCTGTCAGGAGGTGAAAGGCATGGCCGCGGACCAGTACCGGCCCCCGGAGCTCTCGGGTCCGGCCGATCTGCTCGACCGCCCGGTGCGGGAACGGCCGGACGCCCACGCCCTGATCGTCACGGGTGCTCGGGCGCCGGTGACGTACCGGTGCCTCGCGGCCATGGCGGATCAGGTGGCGGGCACGCTCGCCGGGGCGGGGCTGCGCCGCGGGGACGTGGTCGCGGTGGTCTCGCCGAACACCGTCGAGTTCGTCGTCGCGCTGCTGGGTGCGGCGCGGGCCGGGCTGGTCGTCGCCCCGCTGGACCCGGCCCTCGCCGACGGCGAACTCGCCCCACGGATCGCGGAGTTGGGTGCGCGGGCCGCTGTCGCCCCGGGCGGGCGGTCCTGTGCCGACTGGGTGCTGCGGGTGGACGCGGGCCGGGCCGGTGCCGTGGACCTCTCCCCGGCCCGGCGGTGTCCCTGCTCGGCCGTGCCGGGCGGCCCGACCTCACCGCCGACGACGCGCTCGTCATGCTCACCGCCGGGTCGACGCGCCGGGCCCGCATGGTGCCGCTGACCCGGGCCAACGTGGCCGCGTCCGTACGGAACTTCTGCGCCGCCTACGCGCTGGGGCCGGGCGACGCGACGGTGGCGGTGATGCCGTTCTTCCACGGGCACGGGCTGTTCGGCACGCTGCTGTGCTCCCTGGCGGCCGGCGGCCGGGTGGCGCTGCCCGCGGACGGCCGCTTCTCGGCGGCGACGTTCTGGGACGATCTGCGGGCAGCGGACGCCACGTGGTTCACGGCGGTGCCGACCGTGCACGAGACGCTCCTCGAAGACCTGGAGAGCCGGGAGGAGGAGCCGCGGCTGCCGCCGTTGCGGTTCGTGCGCAGTTGCAGCGCCCCGCTGAACGCCGCGACCCAGCGCGCCCTTGAACGCACGTTCGCCGCTCCGCTGCTGTCCGCGTACGGGGCGACCGAGTGCGCGCACCAGATCTCCAGCGAGCCGCTGCCGGAGCGCGGCGCCCTCAAGCACGGCTCGGTCGGCCGGGCGAGCGGGGTCGAGCTGCGGGTCGTGGATCAGGACGGTCGGGCCTGTCCGGCCGGGGTGCGGGGCGAGGTGTGGGTGCGCGGCCCCGCCGTCGCCCGCGGTCATCTCGCCGAAGGGCCCGCCACCGTACGGGGTTTCACGGACGGCTGGCTGCGCACCGGGGACCTGGGCGCGCTCGACGAGGACGGCTATCTGTCGCTGACCGGGCGCATCGAGAACCTCATCGTGCGCGGCGGCCGGAAGATCTCGCCCGAGTACGTGGAGGACGTGCTGGCCGGCTGCCCCTCCGTCGCCGAGGCCGTCGTGTTCGGTGTGGCCGACGCGGGACAGGGGCAGCGGGTGGGCGCCGCCGTGGTGGTGCGCGGGGAGGAGAGCGCCGGGCCGGACGAGATCCTGCGCTACTGCCGCGACCGGCTCGCCGCGGTGGCGGTCCCCGACCACATCGTCGTGGTGCCCGCGCTGCCCCGCACCGCCCAGGGCGGCCTCGACCGTGCCGCCGTGCGGGACGCGTACGTGTGAGGGCGCGGGCGTCGGGGGTCAGCGCACCCGGGTCTTTGGCGCCGGGGTCCGCGGCTGGTCGAAGATCTCGTCGAGGTTGAGGGCGGTCGCGGCGCTGACGAAGGCGCGGGCCGCGACCGAGCCGGGGTGCCCGCGTGGATCGCCACCGAGACCTGGGCGCCGGCGGCGGGCGCGACCAGCGGCAGCGCCCTCGCGCGGCCGACGACGGGCATCGCGCGCAGCCACGTATGGGGCACGATGCTCGCCCATTCCCCGCCGCCCACATGCGCGTACAGGGCGGCGATGGAGTCGGTCTCGACCTGCGGGGTCACCTCGAAGCCCTGGTCGGCGAAGACCTTGTCGACGATCTGCCGGATCCGCATGTCGGGGGTGAGCAGCGCGAGGGGCAGCTGGGCCGCGTCCGCCCAGGTGACGCTGCCGGTCTGCGAGGTGATCTGGCCGTCGGGGACCAGGAGCATGTACCGCTCCTGGTAGAGCGGGACGACCTGGAGTCCTTCCTGGTCGCCGGGGTCGAAGTGGGCTATCGCCACGTCCAGTTCGAAGTCGCGCAGCTGGCGGTGGAGTTCCTTGGTGGACAGGCGTGAGCGGACCTGGACCTTGGCCAGCGGGTGCGCCGAGCAGAACGCGGCGACCGGCAGCGCCAGGGTGGTGGACGCCGTCGGGTCCGTGCCGAGGCGCAGGATGCCGGTGATGCCCGACTGGACGGCGGCCACCTCGGCCTTGAACGCCTCCTGCTCGGCGAGGATGCGTTTGGCCCACACGACGAGCCGCTCGCCCTCCGGGGTCAGACCCTGGTAGTTGTGGCCCCGGTTGATGAGCGTGACGTTCAGCTCCCGCTCCAGCTTGGCGATGGCAGCCGAGAGCGCGGGCTGGGAGACGTAGCAGGACTCGGCGGCCCGCGCGAAGTGCCGCTCGCGGGCGACCGCCACGAAGTACTCCAACTGCCGGAACAGCATCTACGTCTCCCCCACCACGGGCGAAGTGATCTTGCGCGTCTTCCGAAGCGTGCCCCCGCCGGGCGCGGCTGGCAAGGGCCGGGAGCCGACTCGGGCGTGCGGTGCGTTGCCCGGCGTCGCGGCGCCGGGCAACGCCCCGCACGGTCTAGGGGCCCGCGGTGCGTGCCAGCAGGTCCGTGGCGGCGTGCACGGTCCGCAGGGTCGGGGCCTCGGCGCCGGTGATGTCGGCCATCTCCACCACCGCCGTGACGATGGCGTCGAGTTCCAACTGCTTGCCGGCTTCGAGGTCCTGGAGCATGGACGTCTTGTGGTGGCCCACGCCCTCGGCGCCGCGCAGCCGCTTCTCGATGGAGATGTCCGGGGTGCTGCCGACGCGGGCCGCGATGTCGAGGATCTCCTCCATGACGCGGGTGACCACGGTCCGGGTGAGCGGGTGGCGGCAGATGTCGACCATGGTGGCCCGGGTGAGGGCGCTGATCGGGTTGAAGGCGGCGTTGCCCATGAGCTTGATCCAGATGTCGTCGCGCAGGTTCTCCTCGACGGGGCACTTGAGTCCGCCCGCGATCATCGCCTCGCTCAGCGCCGCACAGCGCTCCGAGACGCCGCCGCCCGGTTCGCCGAGGGAGAACCGGGTGCCTTCCAGGTGCCGGATGACGCCCGGGGACTCGATGACGGTCGCGGGGTAGACGACACAGCCGACGGCCCGCTCGGGGGCAAGCACCTTGCTGGTCGCGCCGCCCGGATCGACGGCCTCGATCCTGCGGCCCTCGTAGGGGCCCGCCAGCTTGTGGAAGTACCACCAGGGGATGCCGTTCTGTCCGGCGACGACGGCGGTGTGCTCGCCCAGGAGCGGGGCGACGAGTGCGCCGCTGGAGGCGTAGGAGTGTGCCTTGAGTCCGAGGAACACGTAGTCCACGGGGCCGATCTCGTGCGGGTCGTCGGTGGCGTGCGGGTGGGCGGTGAAGTCGCCGCGCGCGCTGAGGACGCGGACGCCGTGCTGCCGGATCGCCCGCAGGTGCGGGCCGCGGGCGACGAGATGGACGTCCGCGCCGCCGCGGTGCAGCGCCGCTCCTACGTAGGCGCCGATGGCGCCGGCTCCGAGGACTGCGATCTTCATGGTGGCTCCTCCAGGGCATTCGAGGGTACGGAGGGGTGGATACTGTATGCACTGAGTGGGCTGAGTCGTGCCTCACCCGCGCGCCGCACAGCGCGCGGGTCATGACACGACGTCAGGAGGTGGCTGCGGGGCCGATCAGCGCAGCAGGAGCACCGCCGCGACCACGAGCGGGTGGAGCTCGTCCGCTCCGTCGTCGACGGCGGCGAAGAGCCGCTCCCGCATGCGCGGGTCCCAGAACCGGCCCAGGTGCCCGGCGATCGCCTCGGCGGCGGCCGGACCCGGCAGGTGACCGTGGTGCGCGGCGATGTCGTTGGCCATCCGGCTCTCCGCCGGGAGCGCGCCCGCCATGTCAGTCCCCCGCCGTGACGAGCGGTCCGGCGGCCTCGGCCCGCGCCCGGCCGACCTGGACGGCGGTCACCTTGTACTCCGGGCAGTTGGTCGCCCAGTCGGAGTTCTCGGTGGTCACCACGTTCGCGCCGGTGACGGGGTGGTGGAACGTGGTGTAGACGACGCCGGGCGGCATCCGGTCGGAGATCCGCGCGTGCAGGGTCGTCGCACCGACCCTGCTGGCGAGGGTGACGAGGTCGCCGTCGGCGATCCCGCGCTCCTCGGCGTCGTGCGGATGCAGTTCGAGGACGTCCTCGGCGTGCCAGGCGACGTTGCCGGTGCGGCGGGTCTGCGCGCCGACGTTGTACTGGCTCAGGATCCGGCCGGTCGTCAGGACCAGCGGGAACTTGCGCGTGCTGCGCTCCTTCGTCGGTACGTACGCCGTGACGACGAACTTGCCCTTGCCGCGCACGAACGCGTCGACGTGCATGACCGGAGTGCCCTCGGGGGCCTGCTCGTCGCACGGCCACTGGACGCTGCCGAGCTTGTCGATGAGGTCGAAGGAGACGCCCGCGAAGGTGGGGGTGACCCGCGCGATCTCGTCCATGATCTGCGACGGGTGGTCGTACGCCATCGGGTGGCCCATGGCGGTGGCGATGTCGCAGACGATCTGCCACTCGTGCCGGCCCGACTTCGGCTTCATCACGGAGCGGACCCGGTTGATGCGGCGCTCGGCGTTGGTGAACGTGCCGTCCTTCTCCAGGAAGGAGGCGCCGGGCAGGAAGACGTGCGCGAACTTGGCGGTCTCGTTGAGGAACAGGTCCTGGACGACGACCAGGTCCATCGCTTCGAGCGCCGCCGTGACGTGCTTCAGGTTCGGGTCGGACTGGGCGATGTCCTCGCCGTGCACGAACAGGCCGCGGAACGTGCCGTCGATCGCCGCGTCGAACATGTTGGGGATGCGCAGGCCCGGTTCGGCGAGGATCGTGCCGCCCCACAGGTCCTCGAAGACGCCGCGCACCGCGTCGTCGGAGACGTGCCGGTAGCCGGGCAGTTCGTGCGGGAAGGAGCCCATGTCGCAGGAGCCCTGCACGTTGTTCTGGCCGCGCAGCGGGTTGACGCCGACGCCGTCGCGGCCGATGTTGCCGCAGGCCATCGCGAGGTTGGCCATTCCCATGACCATGGTCGAGCCCTGGCTGTGCTCGGTGACGCCGAGGCCGTAGTAGATGGCGCCGTTGGGGGCGCTCGCGTAGAGGCGGGCGGCGGCGCGCAGTTCGGCGGCCGGGACGCCGGTGATGTCCTCGACGGCCTCGGGGCTGTTCTCGTCGCGGCCCACGAACGCGGCCCACTCCTCGTAGCCCTCGCAGCGCGCCGCGACGAACCCCTTGTCGGCCAGACCCTCGGTGACGACGACGTGCGCCATGGCGTTGACCACGGCCACGTTGGTGCTGGGCCGCAGCTGGAGGTGGTGCGCCGCCTGGATGTGCGGGGAGCGCACCAGGTCGATGCGGCGCGGGTCGACGACGATCAGCTCCGCGCCCTCGCGCAGGCGCCGCTTCATCCGCGAGGCGAACACCGGGTGTCCGTCGGTCGGGTTGGCGCCGATGACCATGATGACGTCGGCCTCGGCGACCGAGCGGAAGTCCTGGGTGCCCGCGGACTCGCCGAAGGTCTGCTTCAGGCCGTAGCCGGTGGGTGAGTGGCAGACGCGGGCGCAGGTGTCGATGTTGTTGTTGCCGAAGGCGGCGCGGACCATCTTCTGGACGACGTACACCTCTTCGTTGGTGCACCGCGACGACGAGATCGCGCCGATCGCGCCCGTCCCGTGCCGGTCCTGGATCTCGCGCATACGGCGGGCGACCGTGCCGATCGCCTCGTCCCAGTCGACCTCGCGCCACGGGTCGGTGATCCGGTCGCGGACCATGGGCTTGAGCTTGCGGTCGGGGTGGGTGGCGTAGCCGAACGCGAAGCGGCCCTTGACGCAGGAGTGGCCCTCGTTGGCGCCCCCGTCCTTGTGGGGGACCATGCGGACGAGTTCGTCGCCGCGCAGTTCCGCCTTGAAGCTGCATCCGACGCCGCAGTACGCGCAGGTGGTGACGACCGAGCGGGTGGGCATGCCGAGTTCGACGACGGAGCGCTCTTGCAGGGTCGAGGTCGGACAGGCCTGGACGCAGGCGCCGCAGGAGACGCACTCGGAGTCGAGGAACGACTCCCCCGCGCCCGCCGCGACCTTGGACTCGAAGCCCCGCCCCTCGATGGTCAGCGCGAACGTGCCCTGTACCTCGCCGCAGGCCCGTACGCAGCGCGAGCAGGCGATGCACTTGGACGGGTCGAAGTCGAAGTACGGGTTGGAGGTGTCCTTCTGCGCGTCGAGGTGGTTCTCGCCGTCGTAGCCGTAGCGGACCTGGCGCACGCCCACCACGCCCGCCATGTCCTGGAGTTCGCAGTCGCCGTTGGCGGGGCAGGTCAGGCAGTCGAGGGGGTGGTCGGAGAGGTACAACTCCATGACGCCCTGGCGCAGCTTCTCCACCTTCGGCGTCTGCGTGCGCACGGACATGCCGTCGGCGCAGGGGGTGGTGCACGAGGCGGGGGTGCCGCGCCGCCCGTCGATCTCCACCACGCACAGCCGGCACGAACCGAACGCCTCCAGGCTGTCGGTGGCGCAGAGCTTGGGGATGTCGATGCCCGCCTCGGCGGCGGCGCGCAGCACCGAGGTGCCTTCGGGCACGCTCACCGGTATCCCGTCGACCTCGACCGAGACCGTGGCCTCGCCCGGCCGCTCGGGGGTGCCGAAGTCGGGTTCCTTCAGGAGCGTCATGCCGTGCCCTCCGTCCGTGTGCCGGTCGTCTGTACGGGGTGGATCTCCAGGAGTCGACGGCCGCCGAGGAAGTCGTCGGGGAAGTGGGCCAGCGCGCTGCGCACCGGCATCGGCGTCAGTCCGCCCATCGCGCACAGCGAGCCGTCGGTCATCAGGTCGCAGAGGTCTTCGAGCAGGGCGAGGTTCTCGTCCCGGTGGGTGCCGGCCACGATCTTGTCGATGACCTCGACGCCGCGCACGGAACCGACGCGGCACGGGGTGCACTTGCCGCAGGACTCCTCGGCGCAGAACTCCATCGCGAACCGGGCCTGCGCCGCCATGTCGACGGAGTCGTCGAAGACCACCACGCCGCCGTGGCCGAGCATCGCGCCGGCCTCGGCGAAGGCCTCGTAGTCCATCGGCAGGTCGAACTGCGCCTCGGGGAGGTACGCGCCGAGCGGCCCGCCCACCTGTACGGCCCTGATCGGCCGGCCGCTGAGGCTGCCGCCTCCGTAGTCCTCGATCAGTTCGCGCAGGGTGATGCCGAAGGCGGTCTCGACGATGCCGCCGCGCTTGATGTTCCCGCCGAGCTGGAAGACCTGGGTACCGCGGGAGCGGCCGACGCCGAGGTCCTGGTAGGCCTTCGCGCCGTCGGCGAGGACGACGGGGACGGTGGTCAGCGTGAGGACGTTGTTGACCACGGTCGGTTTGCCGAACAGGCCCTCGATCGCGGGGATCGGCGGCTTGGCGCGCACCATGCCGCGCTTGCCCTCCAGGCTCTCCAGCATGGAGGTCTCCTCGCCGCAGATGTACGCGCCGGCGCCGACGCGTACGTGCAGGTCGAAGTCGAGGGAGGAGCCGAGGATCTTCCGGCCGAGCCAGCCCTGTTCGCGGGCGATGCCGATGGCGGCGCGCATCGTGGCGATGGCGTCCGGGTACTCGGAGCGGATGTAGACGTAGCCCTCACCGGCGCCGACGGCGTGGGCGGCGATCGCCATGCCCTCGATGAGCAGGAACGGGTCGCCCTCCATGACCATGCGGTCGGCGAAGGTGCCGCTGTCGCCCTCGTCGGCGTTGCAGCAGACGAACTTCGTCTCGGCGCCCGCGCCCTGGCAGTCGAGGACCGTCTTCCACTTGATGCCCGCCGGGAATCCGGCGCCGCCGCGTCCGCGCAGGCCGGAGTCGGTGACCTCGGCGACCACGTCGGCGGGTTCCCGGGCGAGCGCGGAGCGCAGTCCGCGCAGCCCGCCGTGGGCGAGGTAGTCCTGCGGGGAGAGCGGATCGATCACGCCGACTCTCGCGAACGTGACCCGGTTCTGCCGCGCCAGCCACGGGAGCCGGTCGATGAGGCCGAGCCGCAGGGGGTGGTCGGCGCCGTCGAGCATTCCGGCGGCGAGCAGGCCGGGCACGTCGTCGGCAGTGACGGGCCCGTAGCCGATCCGGCCCTGCTCGGTCACGACCTCGACGAGCGGTTCGAGCCACAGCATGCCGCGCGAGCCGTTGCGTACGACATGGAGGTCGAACTCACCCTGATCGGCTGCCTGTTGGAGTCGCGCCGCCACCTCGTCGGCACCGACGGAGCGGGCGGCCGAGTCGCGGGGGACGTACACGAGGGTCGTCGTCTTCGAAGTCACTGGTCACACCGTCCCGTTGAGGAGCGAGGCGAGGCGTTCGGGGGTGACGCGGCCGTACAGCCGTCCGTCCACCTCCACCGACGGGCCGAGCGCGCAGTTGCCGAGGCAGAAGACCTGCTCGACGGTGGCGGAGCCGTCCGCGCTGGTCTCGCCGAGCGTGTGCCCCGACTCCCGCAGGTGGGTCATTAGCCTGTCGGTGCCGAGGGCTTGGCAGGCTTCGGCGCGGCAGACGCGGACCGTCGTGCGGCCCGCGGGAGCGCTGCGGAAGTCGTGGTAGAAGGTCACGACTCCATGGACGTCGGCCCGCGAGAGGTTGAACTCGTCGGCGAGGACCTGGATCGCCGCCTGCGGTACGTATCCCAACTCGGCCTGTACGGCGTGGAGTACGGGCAACAGTGCGCCGCGCTCGCCACGATGCGCGGACGCGACCCTCCTGACCACGCTCTCGACCGTCGTATCCGTCCCGCTGGTCGTCATGATCGCTTTCGCCTCCGTCATGCGGGTCCCCGGCGAGAGGTGCAGGAGACTGGGACACTACCCCATACAGACTTCTGTATACAGAAGCCCGCCGTAAAGAGCCTGGACGGAATCACGGCCCGTCCACCCGCCAACTTCCCTACGCCGGGCCCATGTTGAGCACCGGTGTCGGCGGGTCAGGACACCGCCAGCGGTACGCCCGCATCCGCCGCCTTCGCCGCCCCGAACTCGGCGAGCCACGGCAGCACGACACCTCGCAGGACGTCCGCTCCGCCGCCACCCTCGCCCAGCATCGCCTCGGCCGGCACCAGGACCGGATCCGCGAGAACCGTGGACGTGGCGCTGCCGCGCGGCCCCGAACACCCCGACCGGGCCGGGACGAAGAGCCCGGAGGCGTGCGCCGGAACCAGCCACAGGCCGAGCCCCTCCCCGCCGCGACGGACCGCGCCGACCAGACGTACGTGTCGGCCTCCCCGCCGCGACGACCTGGTGCTTGCGCCCGCGCAGCGCCACCACCCCGCCGCACCGCTCGGCCGTGGCGCGGGGCGCGAGCAGCCCGTCACCCGCCGCCGGACCCGCGCACTCGCCCTCCGCGAGCGCGAGGCCGAGCAGATGCCGCCCGGCGGCGATCTCGCCGCGCAGCCAGTCTCCGCCGTACGCCTCGACGACCGTGGCCGCCGCGTAGTGGGACCGGAGCACGGCGGCCGTCGCCGGGCAGACGCGCGCGGTGCGCTCGACGACGTCGGCGGCCTCCGCGAGCCCGAGACCCGCGCCGCCGCGCTCCGGGGCCACGGTGAGGCCGAGGAGCCCGGCCCGGCCGAGCTCCGTCACGGCCGAGCGCGGGAACACGCCCCGGGCGCGCGCCAGTCGGGCGGCCGGGGCGACGACTTGGGTGAGGACCTGAGCGAGTGCGGTGCGGTACGACACGGGGTGCCCCCTCGTGAGCGAAGTCGGGTCCGCCGCCATGCGGCACGATAATTGCATACAGTATTTCGCATCCACATGGGGCGCCAGGGGTGTGACGCACCCTTTTCGCCGACCCGGACACCCGAGGCTCTGTCTATTGCATACTAAAGTCAGTATCCCGTGACCTGACACTCTGTCAGCGACCGGAGAGGGAGGGGTCGTTCATGTCCGACACGCCGACCGTCACCGCACCGACCGGCACCGCACCGGCCTTGAGGTCCATCGCCGCCGCGGGGCCGATCACCCGGCCCGCGCCCCTGCGGCAGGCCGTCTACGACGCACTGATCGAGATGATCATCAACGGGACGCTCAGCCCCGGGCAGCACCTCGTCGAGGCCGAACTCGCCGAGCGGCTCGGGGTGAGCCGGCAGCCGGTCCGGGAAGCGTTGCAGCGGCTCCAGGCGGCCGGCTGGGTCGATCTGCGCCCGGCCCAGGGCGCCTTCGTGCACGCCCCCACCGTGGAGGAATGCGCCCAACTCCTCGGCGTACGAGCGGTGTTGGAGACGTACTCCGCGCAAGGAGCCGCCCGGCACGCGACCGCGCGGGACGTCGCGGATCTGTGGGAGCTCCAGGAGACGGGCATCGCGGCGCTCGCCGCGGGCGACGCGCGGGCCATCGTGGAGGCCAACGCGGCGCTCCACTCCCACATCACGGCGCTGTCCCGCAACGCGGTGCTCGCCGAGCTGATTCCGCAGGTCGACCAGCGGGTGCGCTGGTACTACATGCCGATCGCCAAGCCTCGCGGCAAGGACGCCTGGAGCGAGCACGCGCTGATCATCGAGGCCATCGCCACGGGTGACCCGGAGCGCGCCGAGGCCCTGATGCGCCGCCACACGCAGAACACCACCGACTTCTACTGCAAGCAGATCGCCGCCGCGGCCGGCCTCGGCGGCTGACCACGGCGGCACCCGTGGGCGGCCGGGCGTCAGGACCGGGCCGTGACCTCCCTCAACCGCCCGGACCTCACGTCACCTCCCTCAACCGCCCGGTCCGTACGTCGAACACGAAGCCGCGCACATCGTCGGTGTGCGGCAGGAACGGCGAGGTGCGCACCTTCTGGAGGGACTGCCGCACGTCCTGGTCGACATCGGTGAAGCCCTCGACCGCCCAGCTCGGCCGCTGTCCGACCTCCCTCTCCAGCTCGTGCCGGAACTCCTCGGTCAGGGACTGGAGGCCGCAGCCCGTGTGGTGGACGAGGATCACGCTGCGGGTGCCGAGCGCCCGCTGACTGATCGTCAGGGAGCGGATGGTGTCGTCGGTGACGACGCCGCCGGCGTTGCGCACGGTGTGACAGTCGCCGAGCGCGAGGCCGAGGGCCGCGTGCAGATCGATCCGGGCGTCCATGCAGGCCACCACGGCCACGCCGAGGACGGGGCGGGCGTCCATGCCGGGGTCCTCGAAGCGTTCGGCGTAACGGGTGTTGGCCGCCAGGAGGTGGTCGGTGACCGTCCCGCCGTCGCGCGCGACCGGGCCTCCCTCCGTGCGCGCCTCTTCACGTACCTCAGCGCGTGCCTCAGTGCGTGCCGCTGTGCTCGACTCCGTGCTCGACTCTGCTGTGGTCATGCCGGGCTCCTCCGGGTGGCTCTGGGTGGCTCTGGGTGGGCGAGTGGGTCAGGACGGCTCCGCCACCGGTTCCAGGCGGATCAGGACGGCCTTCGAGGTCGGGGTGTTGCTGATGTCGGCGACGCTGTCCAGCGGCACCAGCACGTTGGTCTCCGGGTAGTAGGCCGCCGCGGAGCCGCGCGTGGTGGGGTAGGCGACCGTCCGGAAGCGCTCCGCGCGCCGCTCGGTCCCGTCCCTCCACACCCCCACCAGGTCGACGAGCGAGCGGTCGGCGATGCCGAGGGCGTCGAGGTCGGCCGGGTTGACGAGGACGACGCGGCGGCCGTGGTGGATGCCCCGGTAGCGGTCGTTCATCGCGTACGGGACGGTGTTCCACTGGTCGTGCGAGCGCAGGGTCTGGAGCAGCAAGTGGCCCGCCGGGACCTCGGGCATCTCGAAGTCGTTGCAGGTGAAGACGGCTTTGCCGCTCGGCGTGGGGAAGATCTTCTGGTTCACCGGGTTGGGCAGTGTGAAGCCGCCGGGCGCCGCGACCCGCGCGTTGAAGTCGGCGAAGCCGGGCACGACGCGGGCGATCCGGTCGCGGACGGTGCCGTAGTCCGCCTCGAACTCCTCCCAGGGGATGGCCGGTTGGTCCAGGAGCGTGCGCCGGGCGAGGCGCGAGATGATCGCCACCTCGCTGAGCAGCTGCGCGGAGGCCGGAGCGAGGCGGCCGCGCGAGGCGTGCACCTCGCTCATGGAGTCCTCGACGGTGACGAACTGCTCCCCCGACGCCTGGACGTCGCGGTCGCTGCGGCCGAGCGTCGGCAGGATGAGCGCGGTGTCGCCGCACACCGTGTGCGAGCGGTTGAGTGTGGTGGAGAGGTGCGCGGTCATGCGGCAGCGGCGCATCGCCGCCTCCGTGACGTCGCTGTCGGGTGTGGCCCGTACGAAGTTGCCGGCGACCCCTACGAAGACCTTGGCCGCGCCGTCGCGCATCGCCCGGATGCCGTCGACGGAGTCGAGGCCGTGGTGCGTGGGCGGCGTGAACCCGAACTCCCGCTCCAGCGCGTCCAGGAACGACTGCGGCATCTTCTCCCAGACGCCCATCGAGCGGTCGCCCTGGACGTTGCTGTGGCCGCGCACCGGACAGACTCCGGCGCCCGGACGGCCGATGTTGCCGCGCAGCAGGAGGAAGTTGACGACCTCGCGGATGGTGGGGACCGCGTGCTTGTGCTGAGTGAGGCCCATCGCCCAGCACACGATGACGCTGCGGCTGCTCAGGACCGTGTCGGCGACGTCCTCGATCTGCTCGCGGCTCAGGCCGGTGGCCTCGTGGATGTCGTCCCAGGTGATCTTGCGGGCCTGCCGTGCGAAATCCTCGTACCCGGCGCTGTACGCCCCGATGAAGCCCCGGTCCACGACCGTGCCGGGCCGCGCCTCCTCCGCCTCGATGAGCAGCAGGTTGAGCGCTTTGAAGAGAGCGAGGTCGCCACCGGCGCGGATCTGGAGGAACGTGTCGGCGATGGCGGTGCCCCGGCCGACGACGCCGCGCGGCTTCTGCGGATGCTTGAAGCGGATCAGCCCGGCCTCGGGCAGCGTGTTCACGGCGATGACCTTGCCGCCGTTGCGCTTGGTCTCTTCGAGGGCGGTCAGCATCCTCGGGTGGTTCGTACCCGGGTTCTGGCCGACGACGAGGACGAGGTCGCTGTGGTGGATGTCGTCCAGGCTGACGCTGCCCTTGCCGATGCCGAGCGTCTCCATCAGGGCGGCGCCGCTGGACTCGTGGCACAGGTTGCTGCAATCGGGCAGGTTGTTGGTGCCGTAGGCGCGGGCGAAGAGCTGGAGCAGGAAGGCCGCCTCGTTGTTCAGCCGGCCGGACGTGTAGAAGAGCGCTTCGTCGGGCGAGTCGAGGCCGCGCAGTTCGGCGGCGAGCAGCCCGAGGGCCTCGTCCCAGCCGATCGGCGTGTAGTGCGTGGCGCCGGGCCGCTTCACCATGGGTGCGGTGAGCCGGCCCTGCTGGTTGAGCCAGCGGTCGGAGCGGCGGGCGAGGTCCGCGACGGAGTGCTCGCGGAAGAAGTCGGCGGTGACCCGGCGCGAGGTCGCCTCGTCGCTGATGTGCTTGGCGCCGTTCTCGCAGTACTCGTTGCGCGAGCGTCGGCCCGGGGCGGGCTCGGGCCAGGCGCAGCCGGGGCAGTCGAAGCCGTCCGCCTGGTTGATGTTCAGGAGGGTCAGCGCCGTGCGCCGGGGGTCGGTCCGGCCGAGCGCGTACTGGAGGGCGTGGACCACGGCGGGTGCGCCGGTCGCCCAGGTCTTGGGCGGGGTGACCCTCAGCCGGTCCTCGCTGTCGCCGTCGAGGGAGTTTCCGCTGCCGTCGGTGCTCATGTTCCGGCCTGTGCCTTTCTGCCGCGCGGTGCTGTCACCGCTCGACGATCAGCTTCGGTCAGGCCGCGAGAACCCGTCCAAGACGGAACTATTTCCAGTTGATAGACGTCGCCTATCAAGCGGGCGGTGCGGGGCGGACGGACGGGCCGCCCCGCACGGCTCAGATGACGCCCTGCTCCCTGAGCTGCACCAACTCGGCTTCTTCCAGGCCGAGTTCCTCGACGAAGACGTCGGTGTTGTGTTCGCCGAGCAGTGGTGAGGCGGTGATGGTGGTCGGCGAGTCGGACAGCTTCAGCGGGTTGCCCACCGTGCGATAGGTGCCGCGTTGGGGGTGGTCGACTTCGACGATCATGTGGTTGGCGGTGAGGGAGGGGTCTTCGATGATTTCTTTGGTGGAGAGGATGGGGCCGCAGGGGATGTTGTGGGTGTTGAGTTGTTCGAGGACGGTCCATTTGGGGAGGGTGGTGGTCCATTCCTCGATGAGTTGGAACATTTTGGTGAGGCGGGGCAGGCGGGCTTGGGGGGTGGCCCAGTCGGGGTCGTCGGCGAGTTCGGGGTGTCCGATGAGGTGGGTCAGGGGTTTCCAGCCGGTGGGTTGGACGATGACGTAGACGTAGTCGTTGGGTCCGCCGGGGGCGCATTTCACGGCCCAGCCGGGTTGGCCGCCGCCGGAGGCGTTGCCGGAGCGGGGGACTTCGTCGGTGAAGTCGTCGTTGGGGTATTCGGGCAGGGGGCCGTGGGTGAGGCGTTGTTGGTCGCGGAGTTTGACGCGGCAGAGGTTGAGGACGGCGTGTTGCATGGCGACGTTGACGCGTTGGCCGCGGCCGGTGTTCTCGCGTTGGAAGAGGGCGGCGAGGATGCCGGCGACGGTGTGGATGCCGGTGCCGGAGTCGCCGATCTGGGCGCCGGTGGCCAGTGGGGGGCCGTCGTGGAGGCCGGTGGTGGCCATGGAGCCGCCCATGGCCTGGGCGACGACTTCGTAGGCTTTGAGGTTGGTGTAGGGGCCGTCGCCGAAGCCTTTGATGGAGGCGTAGACGAGGCGGGGGTTGATGGTCTGGATGTGGTCCCAGGTGAAGCCCATGCGGTCGATGGCGCCGGGGCCGAAGTTTTCGACCATGACGTCGGAGCGGCGGATGAGTTCGGTCAGGAGTTCTTTGCCGCGTTCGGTTTTGGTGTTGAGGGTGATGGAGCGTTTGTTGCAGTTGAGCATGGTGAAGTAGAGGGAGTCGACGTCGGGGATGTCGCGCAGTTGGGTGCGGGTGATGTCACCGGTGGGTGCTTCGAGTTTCACGACGTCCGCGCCGAGCCAGGCCAGTAGCTGGGTGGCGGAGGGACCCGACTGGACATGGGTCATGTCGAGCACGCGTATACCTTCGAGAGCCTTGGTCATGTTCCCCTCCACACGGGTCCGTCGATCGTGTCGTGTACGTCCCCGCGGTCTCACGGCATCAGCTGGTACGCCGGGAAGTTGCCGGGCAGGCGCTCGCCCTCGGGGCCCTGCGTGACGGCCCGTACCAGGAGTTCGCCGCCGACGAACGCGCCGCGCCACGACGCTCCGAAGCCGCCGAACAGTTCGTCGCGGTCGCCGCGTGAACGCGCCGTGCCGTGGCCCACCTTGAACGCCCGGATCTGCGGCGCGAGCCGTGCGAAGGTCTGCTCGTCGTCGGTCGAGAGGGTCGCCACCAGCGCGCCGTTCGACGCGTTCATCGCGGCGAGCAGCTCCGCCTCCGTGTCCACCAGGACGACCGTGTCCACCGGACCGAACGGCTCCGCGTGGTGCAGTGGCGACGACGCCGGCGGGCCGAGCAGCGTCACCGGGTGGACGTAGGCACTCGTGTCCTGCCCCGGCAGGAACCGGTCCGGATCGACCCGCCCGCGGTGCAGGGGCACCGCTCCCCGGCCGATCGCCTCGGTGACCTGGTCGGTCAGCTCCTTCGCCTTCGCCGCGTTGATCAGCGGCCCGAAGTCCAGCTCCGGGTACGGGTCCTCGGCCGAGGCCACCGCCAGCGGATGCCCCACGCGCAGGCCGCGCACCGCGGGCAGGTACGCCGACAGGAACGCGTCGAACGCGTCGCGCTGCACGACGAAGCGCGGGTAGGCGGTGCAGCGCTGCTTGCCGTAGTCGAACAGCTTCGGGATCACGGCCGACAGCGCGTCCCAGTCGGAGTAGTCCCAGATCCCCCAGGTGTTCAGGCCCTCCTGCTCCAGGACGTGCCGCTTGCCCAGGTCCGCGACGGCCGTGGCGACGGCCGCCCCGGTGTCCCGCCCGCCCACGAACGACACGCAGCCGATCTCCGGCGCACGCACCAGCGCCTGCGACAGCTCCCGGCCGCTCCCGCTCACGAGGGTGAGCGGTACGCCCTCCCGCGCGGCCAGCGCGCAGGCCAGTGTCAGGCACGAGACGCCGCCGTCCGTGGGGGCCTTGGCGATGACGGCGTTGCCCGCGACGGCCTGCACCAGCATCGCGTGCACGAGGACGCTCATCGGGTAGTTCCAGCTCGCGATGTTCGACACCGGGCCGGGCAGCGGAGTGCGGTCGGCGAGCATCCCGTCGATCCCGTCCACGTACCACCGCACGCCGTCGATCGCCCGGTCCACGTCCGCCTGCGCGAGCCGCCAGGGCTTGCCGATCTCCCAGACGAGGAGCAGGGCGAGCAGTTCACGGTGCTCGGCGAGCGCGTCGAGCGTCGCGGCGATCCGGGCACGCCGCTCGGCGAGCGGGACGTGCCGCCAGGCGCGGTGCTGGTCGAGGCAGGCGCGTACGGCCTGGTGCGCGGTGTCCCCGTCGAGCCGCGGCGGTCCGGCGACGGGGGTTCCGTCGACGGGGGTGGTGGCCGGAAGCACCCGGCCGTCCGCCTGCCACGCGCCGTTCCAAAGATTCAGGACGCGGTCCTCGCGGAACGCTTCGGGGGCGACGGTCAGACAGCGCCGCCAGGCATCGGCCCAAGACGTTCCCGCCTTGAGGGTGGCGGGAGGGGTGCCGGGGGTGAAAGTGGGTGCCATGGATGTCTCCGCTCTCGGTGCACAGTCGAGATGAGGGGGCCCAACGGGGCTTCCTGGAAAGGGCGGTGCAGGGCGGACGGGCCGGTGGGCTCGTAGCCCCGACAGTCACGGGCGTCACAAAATTTCTGCACGCCCCTGGACACTCGCCCACCACGTGAGGGATAACACTCTTCATACAGTATTCGTCGACTGTATGCAATATCCCGGCCACTGCTGACCCCTGACATCGGCAGGGTGCGCGCAGCAGTGCAGCTCTGTGAGGGATGAGTCCGAATGACCTTGAACCGCAGCACGGCAGAAGGCGCGTCGGAACCGCTCGGCGCACCGCCCCGCCCCTACCGCGAAGTCACCGACGCCCGGGGCCGCGTCTACCGGGTCGGCGAGACCGACCGCGACATCCTCGGCCACTCCCGCTCGCTCATGGTCTATCTGCCATGGGTCGCGATGATGGCCATCAGCGTCTTCGAGTACGCGTACGGCTCGGCCGAGGACACCCTGTCCGAGGCCCACGGGTGGACACAGTCCAACACCTTCTGGATCCTCAGCGTCTGGATCTTCTTCCAGGCCGGTATCTCCTTCCCCGCCGGATGGCTGCGTGAGAAGGGGATCCTGACCGCCCGTCGGGCCATGTTCACCGGCTCGGCGATGTGCCTGCTCGGGTTCCTCGCCCTGTCGCACCTGAGCAACGTCGTACTCGCGATCGTCGGCTTCGGCGTCGTCGGCGGCATCGGCTCCGGCCTGATCTACTCGACCTGCGTCAACATGGTCGGCAAGTGGTTCCCGGAGCGCAAGGGCGGCAAGACCGGCTTCGTCAACGGCGGCTTCGCCTACGGCGCGCTCCCGTTCATCTTCATCTTCAACTACGCCTTCGACACCGGGAACTACCACCGGGTGCTCGACCTCATCGGCGCCTACGTGATGGTCGTCGTCTTCGCCTGCGCCGCCTTCTTCAAAGACCCGCCGAAGAACTGGTGGCCCGCGCACATCGACCCGCTGACGCACAGCGGGGGCGACAAGACCGCCGCCGGACTCGCCAAGAACCCGCCCGCGGTACGCCAGTACACCCCGATGGAGGCGATCAGGACGGGCATGCTGCCCCTGATGTGGATCGCCCTGGTGATCAGCGCCGGTGTCTCCATCTTCGGCATCTCCTTCCAGGTCGACTACGCGAAGGAGGTCGGCTTCGGCCCGCTCGTCGCCGCGTCGTCCATGGGCGTGATGGCGGTCATCAACGGCATCGGGCGCGGTGTCGTGGGCTGGGCCTCCGACAAGTGGGGGCGCAAGCCGATCCTGGTGGGCGTCATCCTGGTCCTCGGGCTCGCGCAGTTCGGCGTCATCTGGGCCGGTGAGCTGAAGAGCGAGGGCCTCTTCCTCGTCTTCGCGTTCCTCTCCGGATTCGGCGGCGGCGCGTTCTACCCGCTGTTCGCCGCGCTCACGCCGGACTACTTCGGTGAGAACTACAACGCGTCCAACTACGGGCTCGTGTACAGCGGAAAGCTCATCAGCGGCCTCTTCGGCGGCGGGCTCGGCTCCATGGTGGTGGCCTCCTGGGGCTACAACGGGGCGTACGCGCTGGCCGGCAGTACCTCGCTGGTCGCCGCGGTGATCGCGATGACGCTGCGGCAGCCCGGACGGCCCCGGGCCGGAAAGGGTGCGACGGCCTCGGCCCAGCCGCAACCTGCCACCTGACGCCGGCGCGTCCCTGTGGCCTCCTCCCGCGCGACGCTGCCGGGAGGAGGCCGCGGCGCGCTCTACGTGGTGCGCTGATGGTACGAGGTCCGCGTGTGCTCCGTGTGGGCCCGCATCACCGCCGCCGCGCGCTGCCCGTCGCCGTCCGCCAGCGCGGCGATCAACTCCCGGTGCTCCGCCCATGACCGGCGGCCACGCTGCCGGGCGATGGGCGCGTAGTACCAGCGGACCCGCCGGTCGACCTGCGCCGCGAGTTCGGCCAGTGCCACATTGCCGGCCAGTTCCATGATCGCGCCGTGCAGCCGGGCGTTGAGCTCGACCGCGCCCTCCACGTCGTCGTCGGCGACCGCGCGCTCCCCCGCCGCGCACACCTCCTCCAGTGCCTGAACGGCCGCGGTGTCCACCCGCGCGGCGGCGAGCCGCACGGCCTCGGCCTCCAACAGCGTGCGCACATGCAGGAGTTGGTCCGCCTCGTCCTCGGTCGGCTCGTGCACGAAGGCCCCCTGGGCGGGTCGCAGATCCACCCAGCCCTCGGTGCTCAGCCGCTGGAGCGCCTCCCGTACGGGCTGCCGCGAGACGCCGAGCCGGCCGGCCAGCTCCGTCTCGACGAGGTGGGCGCCCGGCGGCAGCGTGCGCGTGATGATCAGGTCGAGCAGGGTCTCGTAGACCCGCTGGCGCAGCGGTCCGGGCCGCTCCAGGCGGGGCACCGAGTCGCGCGGCAGACCTGTGAGCGGCAGTCCTGGGATCGGTGACATCGCGGCCCTTTCCGGAAGCGGCACGGTACGGAGATCTGTGGTTCCCCACGTACGGAGCACCCTCGCTCTCCAAGCTGACGTGTGCCCCTTGCGTCACACAACTCCACCACGATCCCCGGGAGTTGACACATCTCTTGCCGCCAACGATCCCATCCTGTACACAATATTCAGTCGACACAGTGCAGAGCAGAATCAGCCAGGGAGAACGCGTCATGGGACGAGTCACGCAGCGGCGCCCGGTCCTGCGCATCAGGGACGGCGTCGTCTCGAGCCGCCCCGACACGCTGGTGGCGGAGGAGCCGCTGGAGATCCGGCTGAACGGCAAACCGCTCGCCATCACCATGCGCACCCCGGGCGACGACTTCGCCCTCGCGGCCGGATTCCTGGTCAGCGAGGGCGTCCTCGCACACGCCGACGACCTCCAGAACATCGTCTACTGCGCGGGCGCCACACAAGACGGCTCCAACACCTACAACGTCGTCGACGTACGCACCACACCCGACATCCTCATGCCCGACATCACCCTCGAACGCAACGTCTACACGACCTCCTCCTGCGGCCTGTGCGGCAAAGCGAGCCTCGACGCGGTCCGCACGACGGCCCGCTTCCCGATCGACGACACTCCCGCGTCTCCCCCGGTGCGCCTCGACCCCGAGCTCCTCGCAGTCCTCCCCGACCGGCTACGGGCTGCCCAGCGGGTCTTCGACCGCACCGGGGGCCTGCACGCCGCCGCCCTGTTCACGCCGGACGGCGAACTCCTGGACGTGCGCGAGGACGTGGGCCGGCACAACGCGGTGGACAAGCTCGTCGGCCGCGCCCTGCGCGACGGTCGGCTGCCGCTGCGCCGCACGGTCCTTCTGGTCTCGGGCCGCGCGTCCTTCGAGCTGGCACAGAAAGCGGTGATGGCCGGCATCCCGGTCCTCGCGGCCGTGTCGGCCCCCTCGTCCCTCGCGGTCGACCTCGCCGCGGAGACCGGCCTGACGCTGGTCGGCTTCCTGCGCGGCACCTCCATGAACGTGTACGCGGGCGAGCACCGCATCGCCCAGCGGGCCGTGGCCCGACAGGGCTGAGCGGACCGCCCCGCGGCACGGCGGCGGGGCCCTTGATCCGGCGGGGAGCGCCCCCTGCGCCGGACGGGCCCCGCCGCAGCCGCAGCGTACGCAAGGGAGGCGGCCCGTGGAGCCGCCTCCCGTCCATCAACTCCCCTGCCTACACGGCACTTTGCAGCCGCTCGACGACCAGCCGCGCGGTCTGTGTCGGCGTCGATCCGACGCGTACCCCGACCCGTTCCAGCGCCTCCTTCTTGGCCTGCGCCGTGCCCGCCGAACCGGAGACGATGGCCCCCGCGTGGCCCATGGTCTTGCCCTCGGGCGCGGTGAACCCGGCGATGTAGCCGACGACGGGCTTGGTGACGTGCTCGCTGATGTAGGCCGCCGCGCGCTCCTCCGCGTCGCCGCCGATCTCGCCGATGAGCACGATGAGTTCGGTCTCGGGATCGTCCTCGAACGCGGCGAGGCAGTCGATGTGCGTGGTGCCGACGACGGGGTCGCCGCCGATGCCGACGCACGTGGAGAAGCCGATGTCCCGCAGCTCGTACATGAGTTGATAGGTGAGCGTGCCGGACTTGGACACGAGACCGATGCGGCCCGGCTTCGTGATGTCGGCGGGGATGATGCCCGCGTCGGACTCCCCCGGGCTGATCAGTCCGGGGCAGTTGGGGCCGACGACACGGGTGCCCCGCTGCTTGGCGTACGCGACGAAGTGCACGGAGTCGTGCACCGGGATGCCCTCCGTGATGACGACCGCGAGGGGCATGCCCGCGTCGACCGCCTCGACGACGGCGGACCGGGCGAAGGCGGGCGGCACGAAGACGACGCTGACGTCGGCACCCGTGGCCGCCATGCCCTGCGCGACGCTGCCGAACACCGGGACGGCGCGGTCGTCGAAGTCCACGACGCCGCCCGCCTTGCGCGGGTTCACACCGCCGACGACGTTCGTGCCCGCGGCGAGCATCCGCCGGGTGTGCTTCATGCCCTCGGCGCCGGTCATGCCCTGGACGAGGACCTTGCTCTCCTTGGTGAGGTAGATCGCCATGTCCGGTCTCCTTAGGCGGGGTTGAGGCAGGCGGGGTCGCGGGCGAGGTCCGCGGCCTGGCGCGCGGCGCCGTCCATGGTGGTGGCCTGGCGGACCAGCGGGTGGGCGCGGTCGTCGAGGATGGCGCGGCCGCGCGCGGCGTTGTTCCCGTCGAGCCGGACGACCAGCGGCTTCGTCAACCGGACCGATTCCAGGGCCCGTACGATGCCGTCGGCCACCGCGTCGCAGGCGGTGATGCCGCCGAAGACGTTGACGAGGACGGACCGCACGGCCGGGTCGTCGAGGATGACGCCCAGGCCGTCGGCCATGACCTGGGCGGATGCGCCGCCGCCGATGTCGAGGAAGTTGGCGGGCCGCGCGCCGCAGCCGGCGACGACGTCGAGGGTGGACATGACGAGTCCGGCGCCGTTGCCGATGACGCCGACCTCGCCGTCGAGCTTCACGTAGTTGAGGCCCTTGGCCGCCGCCCGCGCCTCCAGCGGGTCGTCGTGCGCGATCTCCTGCGCACCCCAACGCTGCTGCCGGAAGCGGGCGTTGTCGTCGAGAGTGACCTTCCCGTCGAGGGCGAGGATGTCGCCCTGTGCCGTACGGACCAGCGGGTTCACCTCGACCAGGAGGGCGTCCTCGCGGGTGAGGACGCCCCACAGCCGTACGAGGACGTCGACGGCCTGCGGCGGGAGGCCGGCCGCGTGCGCGATACGGGCCGCCGCGGCCGTGGTGACGCCCTCGGCCGGGTCGACGGGGATGCGGGCGACGGCCTCGGGGCGCGTGGCGGCGACCTCCTCGATGTCCATGCCGCCCTCGGCGGAGGCGATGGCGAGGAACGTCCCGGTCGCACGGTCGAGGACGTAGGAGACGTAGAACTCGCTCTCGATGTCGACGGGTTGGGCCAGCATGACCTTCCGCACGGTGTGGCCCTTGATGTCCATGCCGAGGATCTGCCGTGCGGTGAGCTCCGCGGCGGCCGGGTCCGCGGCGAGCTTGACGCCGCCCGCCTTGCCCCGCCCGCCGGTCTTCACCTGAGCCTTGACGACGGCGCGGCCGCCCAGCCCGCGGGCGATCGCACGGGCTTCCTTCGACGAGCTGGTCACTTCGGCGCGGGGCACCACGATGCCGTGCTCCGCGAACAGTTCCCTTGCCTGGTGTTCGTAGAGATCCAACTCAACTCCCGTGAGGAAAGTGCCGCACGCCCCCTGGACACCACCATCAGATGCGGGATACCAAGTTCATACAGTATTCGACCACTGTATGCAATGTACGAACGACCGACGGGCGGACCTCTACGCGCCCGTATCCGCGCAACGGACCAGGGACAAGTAGTGAGGTGAGTCCTCAGTGACCAAGGCTCTCGAAGGTATACGCGTGCTCGACATGACCCATGTCCAGTCGGGTCCCTCCGCCACCCAGCTACTGGCCTGGCTCGGCGCGGACGTCGTGAAACTCGAAGCACCCACCGGTGACATCACCCGCACCCAACTGCGCGACATCCCCGACGTCGACTCCCTCTACTTCACCATGCTCAACTGCAACAAACGCTCCATCACCCTCAACACCAAAACCGAACGCGGCAAAGAACTCCTGACCGAACTCATCCGCCGCTCCGACGTCATGGTCGAAAACTTCGGCCCCGGCGCCATCGACCGCATGGGCTTCACCTGGGACCACATCCAGACCATCAACCCCCGCCTCGTCTACGCCTCCATCAAAGGCTTCGGCGACGGCCCCTACACCAACCTCAAAGCCTACGAAGTCGTCGCCCAGGCCATGGGCGGCTCCATGGCCACCACCGGCCTCCACGACGGCCCCCCACTGGCCACCGGCGCCCAGATCGGCGACTCCGGCACCGGCATCCACACCGTCGCCGGCATCCTCGCCGCCCTCTTCCAACGCGAGAACACCGGCCGCGGCCAACGCGTCAACGTCGCCATGCAACACGCCGTCCTCAACCTCTGCCGCGTCAAACTCCGCGACCAACAACGCCTCACCCACGGCCCCCTGCCCGAATACCCCAACGACGACTTCACCGACGAAGTCCCCCGCTCCGGCAACGCCTCCGGCGGCGGCCAACCCGGCTGGGCCGTGAAATGCGCCCCCGGCGGACCCAACGACTACGTCTACGTCATCGTCCAACCCACCGGCTGGAAACCCCTGACCCACCTCATCGGACACCCCGAACTCGCCGACGACCCCGACTGGGCCACCCCCCAAGCCCGCCTGCCCCGCCTCACCAAAATGTTCCAACTCATCGAAGAATGGACCACCACCCTCCCCAAATGGACCGTCCTCGAACAACTCAACACCCACAACATCCCCTGCGGCCCCATCCTCTCCACCAAAGAAATCATCGAAGACCCCTCCCTCACCGCCAACCACATGATCGTCGAAGTCGACCACCCCCAACGCGGCACCTTCACGACCGTCGGCTCCCCCATCAAGCTCTCCGACTCCCCCGTCGACATCACCACCTCACCGCTCCTCGGTGAACACAACGAAGAGGTCTTCGTCGGCGAACTCGGGCTCGGTGACGAAGAGTTGCACCTGCTCAAGTCGAGCGGAGTGATCTGATCGATGACCGAGGACCGGACACGCGCGGTGCGCGAACTGCTCGACGCCGTACGGGCCGAGGGGCGCACGGCGCTCACCGCGCCCGAGGGAAAGGTGATCGCCGACGCGTACGGGATCGCCGTGCCCGGCGAGGAGCTGGCGACCGACGTCGAGGCGGCGGTGGCGGCAGCGGAGCGCTTCGGCAAACCCGTCGTACTGAAGATCGTCTCCCCCGACATCCTGCACAAGACCGACGCCGGCGGCGTGATCGTGGGCGTGGAGGGAGCGGCCGACGTACGCGCCGCCTTCGACCGGATCGTCGAGAACGCACGGGCGTACGCGCCGCGGGCCCGGATCGAGGGCGTCCAGGTGCAGGAGCTGCTGCCCACCGGCGGCAGCGCCCAGGAGGTGATCGTCGGAGCGGTCACCGATCCGACGTTCGGCAAGGTCGTCGCGTTCGGCCTGGGCGGCGTGCTGGTCGAGGTGCTGAAGGACGTCACCTTCCGGCTCGCGCCGCTGGACACCGACGACGCGCTCGACATGCTCGACTCGATCCGGGCCGCCGAGGTGCTGCGCGGGGTGCGCGGCGCGCGGGGCGTCGACCGGGCGGCGCTGGCCGAGCAGATCCGGCGTGTGTCCCAACTGGTCACGGACTTCCCGGAGATCGCGGAGGTCGACCTCAACCCGGTCATCGCGACACCCGAGGGCGCGGTCGCCGCCGACATCCGCGTCATCCTCGCCGAGGGGGCGCCGAAGCCGCGGCGCACGTACACCCGCGAGGAGATCCTGACCTCGATGCGGCGGCTGATGGAGCCGCGCTCGGTCGCCGTGATCGGCGCCTCCAACGAGCCGGGCAAGATCGGCCATTCGGTGATGCGCAACCTCGTCGACGGCGGCTTCTCCGGAGAGATCCACCCGGTGAACCCCAAGGCCGATGACATTCTGGGCCGCAAGGCGTACAAGAGTGTCACGGACGTGCCGGGCGAGGTGGACGTGGCGATCTTCGCGATCCCCGCCAGGTTCGTGGCGTCGGCTCTGGAGGGGGTGGGCCGCAAGGGCATCCCGAACGCGGTGCTGATCCCCTCCGGCTTCGCCGAGACCGGCGAAGTGGCCCTCCAGGACGAGATCGTGGCGATCGGGGAGCGGCACGGGGTGCGCCTGCTCGGGCCGAACATCTACGGCTACTACTCGACGTGGCAGGACCTGTGCGCCACGTTCTGCACGCCGTACGACGTGAAGGGCGGTGTCGCGCTGACCTCGCAGTCGGGCGGGATCGGCATGGCGATCCTCGGCTTCGCGCGGACCACGAAGACGGGCGTCTCGGCGATCGTGGGCCTCGGCAACAAGTCGGACCTGGACGAGGACGACCTGCTCACCTGGTTCGGCGAGGACCCGCACACCCGGTGCATCGCCATGCACCTGGAGGACCTCAAGGACGGACGCGCCTTCGTGGCGGCCGCGCGGGAGACCGTCCCGAAGAAGCCCGTCGTCGTCCTCAAGGCGGGGCGCACCGCCGCGGGCGCGAAGGCCGCCGGGTCCCACACGGGCGCGCTCGCGGGCGACGACGCCGTGTACGACGACATCCTGCGGCAGGCCGGTGTCATCCGGGCCCCTGGCCTGAACGACATGCTGGAGTACGCGCGAGCCCTGCCCGTGCTGCCGACGCCGCAGGGCGACAACGTCGTGATCATCACGGGCGCGGGCGGCTCCGGCGTCCTGCTCTCGGACGCCGTGACCGACAACGGACTCCGGCTGATGGAGATCCCGGCCGATCTGGACACCGCCTTCCGGCGGTTCATCCCGCCCTTCGGAGCCGCGGGCAACCCCGTCGACATCACGGGCGGCGAACCGCCGTCGACGTACGAGGCGACGATCCGGCTCGGCCTGGAGGATCCGCGCATCCACGCGCTCGTGCTCGGCTACTGGCACACCATCGTCACCCCTCCCATGGTCTTCGCGGAGGTAACGGCCGGCGTGGTGCGGGAGTTCCGTGAGCGCGGGATCGAGAAGCCCGTGGTCGCCTCGCTGGCCGGGGACGTCGAGGTCGAGGAGGCGTGCCAGTACCTCTTCGAGCGCGGGGTGGTCGCGTACCCGTACACGACCGAGAAGCCCGTCGCGGTGCTCGGGGCCAAGTACCGGTGGGCCCGTGCCGCGGGGCTGTTGGGGGGCCGGTCGATGAGGTGACCTCAGGCGGGTCCGGTCGGCGGTGCGCGTCGGCCGGACCCAGGTCCCGTGCGCACACGAAAGCAATTTGGACAGGGGGCGCTGCCCAGATCTTTCGACGCAAGGGGTTCGACCGTCATGACTACGACAGATCTTCCCACGTCCGTCTCCTATCAGGAGGTGACGGATGCCAACGGCCGGACGTTCCGGGTTGGCGAGAGCGACATCGACATCATGGGGCGCAAGCGCAAGTGGATGGTGATCCTGCCCTGGGTGGGCATGATGGGGATCTCGTCCGCCGAGTACGCGTTCGCGTCCGCCGAGGACACCCTGCACACCGCGCACCACTGGAACAGCGGTCACATCTACTGGATGATGACGGTCTGGGTGTTCTTCCAGGCCGCGGTGGCCTTCCCCGCGGGGAAGCTGCGGGAGAGCGGCAAGCTCGCGGCCCGCTGGGCGATGATGCTCGGCGCGACCGGCACACTGCTCGGCTATCTGTCACTGGCCTTCGCGCCGCACGTGGTCTTCGCCTACATAGGCTTCAGCGTCTTCAGCGGCATGGGCGCGGGCATGGTGTACGCCACGTGCGTCAACATGGTGGGCAAGTGGTACCCGGAGCGCAGGGGCGGCAAGACCGGCTTCGTCAACGGCGGCTTCGCCTACGGTTCGGTGCCGTTCGTCTTCCTGTTCACCGGCTACATGGACCTGACCAACTTCCGCTGGGTGCTGGTCTCGGTGGGCGTGCTGCTGGCCACGATGGTGGCGGTCGCCGGTTCCTTCTTCAAGGATCCGCCGAAGAACTGGTGGCCCGCGAACGTCGACCCGCTGAACCCGCCGGAGGACCCGCGCGCGCGTCGCTCGCTGGAGAAGAACCCGCCGGCCGTGAAGCAGTACACCCCCAAGGAGGCGTGGCGGACCGGCCGTGTGGCACTGATGTGGTGCTGCCTGGCGTGCACCTCCGGAGTGAACATCTTCGGCATCGCCTTCCAGGTCGACATCGGCAAGGAAGCGGGCTTCGCGGGCGGGATCGTGGCCACCGCGATGTCGCTCAAGGCGATCGTCAACGGCACCGGCCGCGGCGTCATCGGCTGGCTCTCCGACCGGTACGGACGTAAGCAGTGCCTGCTGGCCGTCTGCGTCATCCTGGGCCTCGCCCAGTTCGGCATCATCTGGTCGGCCGAGGCCCAGATCCTTCCGATGTTCCTGATCTTCTCCGCGATCTCCGGGTTCGGCGGTGGCGCCATCTTCCCGATGTTCGCGGCGCTCACGGCGGACTACTTCGGGGAGAACAACAACGCGAGCAACTACGGCATGGTCTACAGCTCCAAGCTGGTCTCCGGTCTCGGTGCCGGCATGGGCTCCATGGTCGTCGGTGTCTGGGGGCACTCGGGGGCCTTCATCCTGGCGGGCTGCATCTCGTTCTTCGCCGGGTTCCTCGCGATCTTCCTGACGCCACCGGGCAGGCCCAAGTCGCCCAAGTCCCGTGGCGTCCGGCCCAACCCGCAACCGCTCGGTGAGGAGATGGCCTGAGGTGAGTTCGGGCCGTCGGCCACGGTGGCCTCGAAGGGGGGCATGACCGTCGTCGACGGCGCCGGCCGCGATGTCGGCGGCCGGCGGTCCGGCAGCTGACGCACACACCGAGAGGGGCCCGGCCGTCCGGCCGGGCCCCTCTCGCGCGCGGGTCGGTGCTACTTGCGCAGCGCCGCCATGTTGTCGTAACCGATCCTCGCGTACTTCAGGGACTGGCCGAGGTCGGTGGAGCTGGGCGCGTTGTCCTGCTCGACCATCGGGTTGTGGTAGTTCTTCGCCCCCACCCGGCCGAAGAACGTGGTGTAGTCGATGACCCCCTCGCCGAAGGGCACCATGTCGTAGCCCATGCCGTTGGTGTCGTTGCGGGTGCCGTCCTTGGCGTGGAAGAGCGGGTAGCGCTTGTTGTGCGCCCTGACCAGGGCGGCCGGGTCGAAGACGTTCTCCTGCGAGGAGCCGTCGTGCGCGGTGTACGTGTGGAACTTGTACTGGGCCACGTGCGCCCAGAAGATGTCCATCTCCAGCCACACGGTCCGCGGGTCGGTGCCCTTCAGGAAGTACTCCAGCTTACGGATGCCGGAGCTGCGGGTCGGCCGGCCCTGGGCGTCGAGCGGACCGCCGTCGAGCAGGAAGCCGTACGCGGCGTCGTGGTTGTGGGTGTAGAGCTTGATGCCCGCGGCGCGCGCGATGTCACCGAGCGCGTTCCACTTGTCGGCGGCGACGTCCCAGTCCGCCTTGTACGAGCTGTTGGTGGGGTCGCCACCGGTGCCCATGTGGTCCATGCCGAGGATGTTGGCGATCTCGAGGTGCTTCTTGAACGTGTCGGTGTCAGGCTTGCTGAGCGGCCAGGAACCGGGGATGAAGCCGTGGTTGCCCTGGGCGCGCAGGCCGTACTCGTCGAGCCAGGAGCGCAGCAGCTTGGCGCCCTCGACGGATTCCAGGTTGGCTCCGCCGGGAGCGTTGGCGTGCTGGCCGTATCCGGCGAACTCGACCTGCCGGTAGCCGTAACGGGCCAGCTCCTTGAACACCTCGCGGAAGCCGGAGGGCAGGTCGGAGGCGAGCGGGTCGCGGCCGGTCGCGTCCCGCACGGTGTAGAGGATGATGCCGCGCTTGTCGGCGGGCACGAGAGCGTGGCCGCGCCCGCCGCCGCCCCCCGTCTCGGGCTGGGCGAAGGACGGTGCGGCGCCGAACACCGGCGCGGCGATGGCGCCGGCCGCGACGGCGGAACAGGTGCTGAGGAAGCGGCGGCGGCTGATGCCGAGACGGTGTCTGAGGGCGTCGTCGCTGGCGGGAGTGTCGTGGAACTCGGTCACGGGTGCCTCATTTCGGCGTGCGGGGCGGAAGCCACTGGCGTGTTGTCAGTGACCTGTGCTTCACTCTCTGTAACTGCTCCTGCGGGGGCGGGACGTGGCGGGCGTGCGCCTCAGCCGAGTCCCGCCAGGTCGAGGAGCAGGGATTTCACGTCGGTCGCGGCGACGCGACCAGGGAACGCATGGGGGGTGGAGCAGATGATGAGTGGACCGTCGTCGTCACTCAGAGGCAGGCGGCCGTGGCTGCCGCGGATAGGTGAGGGGTCGAGGGGCACGACCGCCATGCGGTAGCGCATGCCGAGCTTCTTGCGCGCGAGCGCGGCGCCCGCCTTCACCTTCACGTAGGGGTCGTGGGGGTCCATGAAGAGTTCGACCGGGTCGTACCCGGGCTTGCGGTGGATCTCGACGAGTTGCGCGAAGTCGGGCGCACGGGCGTCGTCGAGCCAGTAGTAGTACGTGAACCAGGCGTCGGGTTCCGCGATCGCCACGAGTTCGCCGGAGCGCGGGTGGTCGAGGTGGTGGGCCTTCTTGCCCTCGTCGTCGAGGAGTTGCTCAAGGCCGGGCAGGTCGGCGAGGGCGGCGCGGGTGGCTTCGAGGTCCTCGGGGCGGCGCACGTAGACGTGGGCGATCTGGTGGTCGGCGACGGCGAAGGCGCGGGAGGCCATCGGGTCGAGGTACTCCATGCCGTCCTGGGTGTGCACCTCCAGGAGGCCGGCGCGGCGCAGGGCGCGGTTGATGTCGACGGGCCGGTCGGCGCGGGTGATGCCGTACTCGGACAGGGCGACGACCGTGCGGCCCTCGGCGCGGGCGTCGTCGAGCAGGGGGGCGAGGGCCGTGTCGAGTGCGGCGGCGGCGCGGTGCGAGCGGGGGTCGTCGGGGCCGAACCGCTGGAGGTCGTAGTCGAGATGAGGGAGGTAGCACAGGGTGAGGTCGGGGTGCCGGGTGGCCATGACGTGGCGGGTGGCGTCGATGATCCATTGGCTGGAGACGAGATCGGCGCCGGGACCCCAGAAGTGGAAGAGGGGGAACGTGCCGAGCTTCTCGGTGAGTTCGTCGTGCAGGGCCGGAGGTCGGGTGTAGCAGTCGGGTTCCTTGCGGCCGTCGGCGTAGTAGACGGGACGGGGGGTGATGGTGACGTCGGTGTCGGCGCCCATGGCGTACCACCAGCAGATGTTGGCGACGGTGTACCCGGGGTGGGCGCGGCGGGCGGCGTCCCAGAGTTTGTCGCCGGAGACGAGGCCGTTGTGCTGGCGCCACAGGAGGACGTCGCCGAGTTCACGGAAGTACCAGCCGTTGCCGACGATGCCGTGCTCGGACGGCATGGTGCCGGTGAGGAACGTGGACTGGGCGGCGCAGGTGACGGCGGGCAGCACGGTGCTCAGCGGGGCCCGGGAGCCGGACTGACCAAGGGACTTGAGGTGCGGCATGTGGTCGAGGAGGCGCGGGGTGAGACCGACGACGTCGAGGACGAGGAGCGGCGTCGGGGTGGCCGGGCCCCCCTCGGGGGGTGGAACCGGAGTGGGCGTCGCGTCCGTCATGGCAGCTCCTTGAGGCCGAGGTCCGTCAACAGGTCGCGGGCGAGGGTGAGTTCGGCGGCGATGCCGTCGGCGAGCTGGGCGCGGCCGCGGGGGCGCAGTGCGGACGGCAGCGCCTGCCAGGTGTAGGTCTCGACCTCCAGGTGGCGGGTGAGCGGCTGTGCTCCGCCGACGAGGTGGGTCAGCGCGTCCTTCAGGACGGGGAGTGTGGAGGTGAGCGGGGCGGCGGGGTCCGCGTGCAGGGGGACGTGGAAGTGGGCGCGCCAGGCGCCGGTGTCCGGGAGGGCGGTGCCGGTGAGTGCGTCGCCGAGGTCGTCCGTGCCGTGCAGTTCGGCGCCCGCGACGGTACGGGTCTGGTGCAGGAAGCGGGGTTCGTCGAAGGCGGCGAGGGCTTCGCGGACTTCGGGGAGACGGGGGTGTTCGGCGTGCAGGGCGGCGGAGAGCTGGGACTTCACGACGGGGATGCCGGCGGTGGCAAGGCCGGTGAGCGCGGTGTGCGGGTCTTCGAAGGAGGTGGCGAGGTGACAGGTGTCCAGGCACAGGCCGATGCGGTCGGTGCGGGCCACGGCGGTGAGCGGGGCGATGGCGTCGGCGGTGGTCTCGACGGTGCAGCCGGGCTCGGGCTCCAGGCCGATGCGGATCGACTTGCCGGTGAGTTCTTCGAGGGCGTCGAGGCGTTCGGCGAGGGTGACGAGGGCGGTGCGGGCGGCGTCGGCGCGCCGCTCGTCGTAGGCGGTGCGCCAGGCCAGCGGCAGGGTGGAGATCGTGCCCTCGGTGACATCGGAGGGCAGCAGGGCGGCGAGGAGGCGGGCCAGGTCGAAGGTGTGGGCGAGGCGTTCGGTGTCGGCCCAGTCCGGCCTGTACACGCGGTACTTGACCTCTTCGGCGCCGAATCCCTCATAGGGGAAGCCGTTGAGGGTGACGACTTCGAGGCCGCGGCGGTCGAGCTCGGTGCGCAGACCGCGCAGCGCCACCGGGTCGGTGCCGAGGGCGCGGGCGGCGTCCTTCGCGAGCCAGAGGCCGATGCCGAGGCGGTCGCGGCCGAGGCGCTTGCGGACCGGTTCGCAGTGGTCGCGGAGTTGGGCGAGGACGCCGTCGAGCGTCTCGGCGGGGTGCACGTTCGTGCAGTACGCGAGGTGGACGGTGGAGCCGTCGGGGTGCCGGAAGCGCATGGGTCACGCCCCGCCGCGCAAGATGGAGTTGCCCTCGTGGGTGGCCTCCCGGGGTGGCGGCGCGTCGAGTTGGAGGCGGCCGCTCAGACCGTAGAAGGCCACCGGGTTGCGCCACAGGACGAGGTCGACGTCGTCGTCGGTGAACCCGGCGGCGAGCATCGCGTCGGCGACCTTGCGGGTCTTGAGCGGATCGCTCTTGCCCCAGTCGGCGGCGGAGTTGACGAGGACCTTCTCGGGACCGAAGGCGCGCAGGATCTCGACCATGCGGTCCTCGTCCATCTTGGTGTCGGGATAGACGGAGAACCCGAGCCAGCTCCCGGCGTCCTTGGCCTCTTTGACCGTGGTCTCGTTGAGGTGGTCGACGAGGACGCGGTCGAGGGGCAGCGCGGATTCGCGTACGACGTCGAGGGTGCGGCGCAGTCCGGTGAGCTTGTCGCGGTGCGGGGTGTGCACGAGGGCGGGCAGCTCGTGGTCGGCGGCGAGTTGCAGCTGGGTGGCGAGGGCGGTGTCCTCGGCGGGGGTCATGGAGTCGTAGCCGATCTCGCCGACGGCGACGACGTTGTCCTTGACGAGGTAGCGCGGCAGCTCGTCAAGGACGGGGGTGCAGCGGGGATCGTTCGCCTCTTTGGGGTTGAGGGCGATGGTGCAGTGGTGGGTGATGCCGTACTGGGCGGCGCGGAAGGGCTCCCAGCCCAGGAGGGCGTCGAAGTAGTCGTAGAAGGAGGCGGGCGAGGTGCGGGGCTGGCCGAGCCAGAAGGCGGGTTCCACGAGGGCGCGGACTCCTGCCGCGTACATGGCCTCGTAGTCGTCGGTGGTGCGCGACGTCATGTGGATGTGGGGGTCGAAGATGCGCATCAGGACTCCTTCGCCTCGGTGCCGCCCGGCGCGTGGGGCGCGGGCACGGTCAGGGCCAGGACGCGGTGCAGGTCCTCGGGTACGGGCCGGCCCGCGGCGGTGCGTTCGTCGGCGAAGTCGCCGAGCATCCGGGCGAGTTCGGCGTCGCCGCGGGAGCGCTGCCGCAGGGCGGCGACGGTGTCGACGGGGACTCCGGTGAACAGGCACTTCAGGACGGCGTGCCGCCAGGAGTGGGTCGGCAGGTGCTCGGCGGCGTACGGGCCGAGGGCGGCGGCGACCAGCCGGGTGTCGTTGGTGCGCAGGGCGTCGTCGACGAGCGGGAGCGCGTCGGGTCCGGGGACGAGGTGGGGCAGGGCGTGCAGGACGGCGCGGCGTTCGGCGGCGGTGCCCTGCGTGTACAGGCGGGTGAGCGTGGCGGTGTCGGCGCGGGCCGTGCGCAGGACCAGGACACGGGCGGCGTCGGCGTGCTCCTGGCCGGTGCGGCGACCGGCCTCGGCGAACCTCGACTCCCAGACGGGCGGGTTCTTCTCGTCGCCGGTGCGGGGGTGGCCCGCCGCCTCGGCCAGGGCTTGGTCGAGCCAGGCGCGGGCGGCGCCGGAGAGCTCCGTGTCGAGGTGGGCGCGGAGGGCGGCGAGGGGGGTCGGCTGGTTCATGCGCTGCCTCCTTGTGCTGCGGCTCGGAGGAACGGGAGGGATTCGGCGGCCATCTGGGGCCCGGCGTGCGAGTGGCGGGGCAGTTCGACGACGGTCAGGCCCTGGTAGCCGGTGGCCGCGAGGGCGTCGAGGACCGGCGGGAAGTCGATCTCGCCGTCGCCGAACGGCAGGTGTTCGTGGACGCCTCGGCGCATGTCCTCGATCTGGACGTGCCGCAGCCAGGGGGCCGCCGCGCGGACGCAGTCGGCGGGCGATCGCGGCTCCAGGCACTGGCAGTGGCCGATGTCCAGGGTGAGGCCGAGGGCGTCGGGGCTGCCGAGGGTGCGGCGCAGGTGGTGGAAGTCGGCGAGCGTGGCGAGGAGATGGCCGGGTTCGGGTTCGATGGCGAGCGGGACTCCGGCGCCGGTGGCGGCTTCGAGGACAGGGCCGAGTGCGTCGGCGAGGCGCTTCCAGGCGGTGTCCGGGTCGGTGCCGTCGGGGGTGATGCCGCTGAAGCAGTGCACCGCGTGGGCGTCGAGGTCGGCGGCGACCTGGACGGCGCGGACGAGGAGCCGGGTGCGTGCGGCGCGGGCGTCCGGGTCGGGGTCGAGCAGGGAGGGGCCGTGTTTGCGGCGGGGGTCGAGGACGTAGCGGGCGCCGGTCTCGACGGTGGCGGTGAGGTGGTGCCGGTCCAGGGCGCGGGCGACCTGACGGGTGCGCGCGGCGAGGTCCGGGGCCAGGGGGTCGAGGTGCATGTGGTCGAGGGTGAGTCCGACGCCGTCGTAGCCGAGGTCGGCGAGGAGGGCGAGGGCGTCGTCGAGACGGAGGTCGGTGAGGCCGTTGGTGCCGTAGCCCCAGCGCGGGGTCATGTGACGCTCACCTTCTTCGCGAAGCGGCGGGCCAGCGGGGCGAGTGACGCGGTGAACAGGGCGGTTCCGATGGCTCCCGACCGGGCGGCGAGGGCGGCCTGGAGCGGGATCATCGCGCGGATGCCGGCGCCGACAGCGCGTTGGGTCAAGGGCGGGGAGGGGTTCAGGGTGGCGTGGAACAGGGGGCGGACCGTGGTCGCGGCGTACGCGGTGGGACCCGGCAGGCCGAGGGGGCTGCGGCGCCTCGGCCCGCCGGGGGTCTGCGGAGGTGGTGGGTCAGGGCACCCGTGACGGCGAGGGCCGCGGCCGGGGCGATCGGATCACCCCGGTCGTCTCGTTGCGGGAGACGGCGGTGACGGCCGTGGTGTGGGTGGCCAGGGCCAGGGCGGCGGTGAGGGCGGCGCGCGTCGCGGGGGCCGGGGCGGCGGGGTGGACGGTGGTCGGGGCGACGTGGCGGGCGAGGGGCAGGGCGACGTGGCGGGCAGGGTTGGCGGTCCCGCCGTCCAGGTGTCCCCGGCCGGGGTGGACGCCGACGCCCGTCGAACCGGCCGTTGCCGCCGCGCCCAGGAGGACGTCGAGGCCGCGGGCCGCGCCCATGGCCAGGGGCCCGCCGGGGTGTGCTTCAGGGTCAGGTCGTACGCCCAGACCGTTGCGGCGAGGGCCGCGCCCAGGGCTCCGCGGTGCGGCCCGCGCGGAAGGCGAGGCCCACGCCCGCGGCGGTGAGGGCGCCGGCTGCCGCGAGGGCCGCGCCGGGTGGGACGCGGCCGGACGGGATCGGCCGGGTGGGGCGGTCGACGGCGTCCTCGGCGCGGTCGGCCCAGTCGTTGAGGGCCATGCCGGCCTCGTACAGGCACAGGGAGGAGCCGATGGCGAGGAGCGTGCCGCGGTGGGGGCGGACGCCGATCGCCGCGGCGCCCGCGAGGGCGTCGCCGGGGACGGTGAACAGGGCGGGCAGGCGCAGGAGTTCGGCCCAGGCGCGGAGCCGGGAGCCGCCGCTCACGCCTCGGCCCGCAGCCGTGCCGCGAAGTCCACCAGGGCGGCGTACTGCTCGCCGAGCGCCGCCGGCGCCGCTCCGTCCGGGTCCTTGAAGTAGAAGCCGAGTTCCGGGCGCGGGCCGGTCAGGCCGACGGTGTGGGCGCGCAGCAGCAGCCGGGCCAGGTCGAGGACGAGGGGCGCGGCGAGCGCCGAGTCGCACCCCTGCCAGGTCGTCTGGAGGACCATGCGGGCGCCGAGGAACCCGTCGAACGCGATGTGGTCCCAGGCGGTCTTCCAGTCGCCGAGGGCGGGCACGTCGTCGATGTGGACCTCGCCCTGGGGTGCGGCGCCGAGGGTGTCGGCGAGGACGCGTTCCTTGCCGGCGTTCTTGGCGGCGGCCGCGGCGGGGTCGGCGAGGGCGGCGCCGTCGCCGCCGCCGAGGAGGTTGGTGCCGGACCAGGCGCGTACGGAGAGGGCGCGCTGAAGGAACATCGGGCCGAGGACGGAGCGCAGGAGGGTCTGGCCGGTCTTGCCGTCACGCCCGGTGTGGGGGACGGCGGCGTTCGCGGCCGCTGCGGCGAGCGTCGGGTGGTGCAGGCCCGTGGAGGGGGTGAAGTTGACGTAGGGGAAGCCGGCGCGGAGGGCGGCGGCCGCGTAGAGGGAGCTCGGCGGGAGCGCACCGTCTCGGGCCGGGGCCGGTTCGGTGGAGGCGACGTTCACGACGACGGCGCCGGCGAGGTCGTGGCCGCGCACGAAGTCGGTGATGTCGGCGGCGAAGGTGCTGATCAGCTCGTCCTGGGTGCGGTTGTCGCCGGGGAGGGGGCCGCCGGGCCGGATCTCGCGGTCGGCGGCGGCCAGTTCGGCGGCGACGGCGGACGGCAGGCCGTGCGGCAGGACGCCGCCCTCGGCGAGGTGCTCGGCGCGTTTGGGGAGGGGGCAGTCGACGGTGTCGTGACCACCGAAGACGAGCGAGGACAACGTTGGCAGACCGGAGTCGGCGAAGGGGGTGGTCTCGGTGACCATGCCGGTCGGCGGGTGCAGGCCCGCGGTGACGGCGGCGCAGCCCGCGACGGCGGTGGTGGCGACGGAGCCGCGTGCTCCGACGAGCCAGACGCCGAAGCGGGGTGACGGTGTGGGGAGGGACGGTTCGGCGGACATGGGCAGCCTCCTTGTCGTACGCGAACCGGGGGTACGGGCCGGAATCGGTGAGAGGGGTGGGGCAGGACGGCGGGCAGGGGTCCGGCGTCCCCCGCCCGCCGCCGTTCTAGTCGCCCGTTCCGGGCAGCGCGCCCTGAGCGGGAGCGGAGAGCTCCTTCAGGCGGATATTGCGGAAGGAGACCTGGTCGTCGGCGCCGTGGTTCTGCAGGCCGATGTAGCCGTCGGTCAGGCTCCGCTCGGGGTCGGTGTTGGTGAAGTCGTTGACCTTCACGCCGTTGAGGAACACCTGGAGGCGTTCTCCCTCGACCCTGATCTCGTACTGGTTCCACTCCCCCGGCGGCCGCAGGGCCTGGTCGCGGGCGGCGATGTCCGCCGACTGGAAGGAGTAGACGGCGCCCGTGGTGCGGTCCGGGGCGTCGGTGGCGTCGATCTGGACCTCGTACCCCTTGTTCACCGCCGACCAGGGGTCGTCGGAGGCCGGGAAGCCGACGAAGACACCGGAGTTGTCGTCGCCCTGCATCTTCCAGTCGAGCTTCAGGGAGTAGGAGGACAGCTCCTTGGCCTGGTACCACAGGAGGCCCATGCCGCCGGTGGTGTTCAGGGTGCGCGTGGCCTTGTCGACGGTGAAGCTGCCGGGGCCGGCCTGCTTCCAGCCGTCGAGGGTCTCGCCGTTGAAGATCGTGCGGTAGCCGGTGTTCGGCTTGCAGTTGGCCGACACCTGGCCGGTGGCGTACTTCAGGCCGCCGAGCAGGTGCTTCCGGAAGGCCGTGTCCGCGTACGACTCCTTGGTGTGACCGCCGCCGGTGTAGAAGGCGCGGCCGCCGCCGTACTCCTGGCACCAGGCGATCGGATGGTCGCCGTTCATGGTGCCGCCGGTGTACGTCGTCTCGTCGAGGGTGGCGAGGACGTGGACCTGGTCGCGCGGGTTCGAGCGGTAGTTGTACCACTCGTCGGTGCGCGGCCAGGCCGCCGGGAGGTGGGCGGTGGCGGGGTGGTGGCGGTCCTCGACGCGGACGGTCGCGGGCTGGATCGCCGGGTGCGACTGGAAGTAGGCGCCGACGAGGCCGCCGTAGTAGTTCCAGTCGTACTCGGTGTCGGCCGCGGCGTGCACGCCGAGGTAGCCGCCGCCGTCGGCGACGTACTCCTCGAACGCCTGCTGTTGCGTGGCGTCGAGGACGTCCCCGGTGGTGGAGAGGAAGACGACGGCCTTGTACCGGGCGAGGTTGCCCGGGGTGAAGGCGGTCGCGTCCTCGGTGGCGTCGACGGCGAGCCGGCTGGAGGCGCCGAGCTCCTTCAGGGCGGCGATGCCCTCGGGGATGGAGTCGTGCCGGAATCCCGCGGTCTTGGAGAAGACCAGGACCCGGTCGCGGGCCTGGGCCCCTTGCGGGGCCGCTCCGGCGGAGGAGGCGGGTGCCGTGATCCCGCCGATGAGCAGAGCGGCCGCGGTGGTCGCGAGCGCGATGCGTGCGGAAGTGCGCATGGTGACCTGCTCCTCTCAGCTCGTGGTGAAGGTGAAGTCGTCGACGTCGAACAGGGCGCCGGTGCCCGAGCCCTTGAAGACCAGGTAGAGCGTGGTGCTCCGGGCGGTCGCGTTGGTGATCGGCGTGGTCACGTCCTTGTACGTCTCCCAGGAGCCGGTCGGGGCGACGGTCGCCTTGCCGACGAGACGGCCGGTGGGTGATCCGGTGCGGATCTCCAGGGTGCCGCCGGAGCCGGCCGACGCGACGCTCGCCGTCAGGGACTTGGCGTTGCCGATCACGTAGGGCTCGAAGGAGATCCAGTCGCCGTTGTTGATGTCGCCGACGGTCTTGCCGCCCTCGGCGGGGGTGTGGCTGACGATGGAGACGCCCTGGGAGTCGCCGTAGTGCTCGGCCTGGCGGTGCTTCTGCTGGGTGACGGCCTGGTCGTGCGTGGTGAGGGCCGGCTGACCGTTCGCGCCCAGGTCGGTGTACTCGGCGTCGAAGACTCCGAAGACGTTGGCGTTCGGGTCGTGCTCACTGTCGGCGCTGGTCTTGATCGTGCCGGAGCAGCCGTTGGCGGAGGTCACCGGGTGGCCGTGGCTGTCGTGGCCGAGGATGTGTGTGACCTTGACCTTGGAGCAGTCGATGGTGCCGTCCTCGGGGTCGGTCACCTTCACCTTGAAGGGCACCTCGTCGCCGAAGGTGAACAGCTGGCCGTCGGCGGGGAGTTCGAGGGTCACCTTGGGCGCGGTGTTGCCGACGACCAGGTGCACATCGGCGCTGCCGGTGCGGCCGGTGGAGTCCTTCACCGTCACGGTGGCGGTGTAGGTGCCGTTCTTCTTGTACGTGTGGGCGGGTGCCGCACCGGTGCCGGTGGTGCCGTCGCCGAAGTTCCAGGCGTAGGTGAGGGTGCCGCCGTCCGCGTCGGCGGCGGTCGAGGAGAACCTGACCTTCAGCGGGGCCTGCCCGGAGGTCTTGTCGGCCTTGGCGTCGACGGTCGGCGAGTGGCCGTCGGTGGCGTTCTCGATGCGGAACAGGCCGGAGTTCTCGTCACCGCCGAACCAGGAGGTGCCGTAGTCCAGGACGTACAGCGCGCCGTCCGGGCCGAAGGCCATGTCCATGATCTGGGTGCCGGTCCACGGGAACGGGTTGATGGACGTGACCTTGCCGTCGGCGTCCTGCTCGATCCGCTTGATCCAGCGCCGGCCGAACTCACCGGCGAAGAAGTCGCCGTCGTACGCCTCGGGGAAGCGGACGGGCGAGGTGTTCGCGGGGTCGTAGCGGTAGACGGGGCCGCCCATCGGGGACTCGGATCCCGAGCCGAACTCGGGGACGGAGCCGCCGTCGTACGGGATCCACGCGGCCTGGGCCGGCGGCAGGTCGACGAGGCCGGTGTTGTGCGGCGAGTTGTTCTTCGGCGCGGCGCAGTCGAAGGCGGCGCCGGAGGTCTTCGTCGCGAAGTCGTAGTCGACGTAGGCGTCGTTGTCGCCGGTGCAGTACGGCCAGCCGAAGTTGCCGGGCTTGGTGACGCGGGCGAACTCGACCTGTCCCGCGGGGCCGCGCTTCGGGTCGGCGGCGCCGGCGTCGGGTCCGTAGTCACCGACGTAGACGATGCCGGTGGGCTTGTCGACGCTCATCCGGAACGGGTTGCGGAAGCCCATCGCGTAGATCTCGGGGCGGGTCTTGTCGGTGCCGGGCGCGAAGAGGTTGCCGGGCGGGACGGTGTACGAGCCGTCGTCGGCGACCTTGATGCGCAGGATCTTGCCGCGCAGGTCGTTGGTGTTGCCGGCCGAGCGCTGGGCGTCGTACGCCGGGTTGCGGGTGGCCTGCTCGTCGATGGGGGTGAAGCCGTCGGAGGCGAACGGGTTGGAGTCGTCGCCCGTCGACAGGTACAGGTTGCCGTCCTTGTCGAAGTCGATGTCGCCGCCGACGTGGCAGCAGATGCCGCGCGACGCGGCGACGTCGATGACCTTCTTCTCGGAGGCCTTGTTCAGGGTGCCGTCCGCGTCGAGGGTGAAGCGCGAGAGGCGGTTCACGCCGTCGAAGGGGGCGAAGTCGGCGGCCGTGCCGTCGTTGGGGGCGTCGCCGGCGGGGGTGTTCAGCGGGGGCGCGTAGTAGAGGTAGATCGCGCGGTTCTCGCTGAAGTTCGGGTCGACGCCGACGCCCTGGAGGCCCTCTTCGTCGTGGTTGTAGACGTCGAGTTTGCCGGCGACCTTCGTCGTGCCGTTCTCGTCGGTCAGGCGCAGCACGCCGTCGCGGGAGGTGTGCAGGACCTTGCGGTCGGGGAGGACGGCGAGGCTCATGGGCTCGCCGACCTCTTCCGGGCCCTTGGCGAGGGTGACCTGCTGGAAGTCTTCGGCCGCGGCGGCGTCCTGCGGTGCCGGGGCGGCGTGGGCGGTGAGGGTGAGGGATGTGGCGGCGAGCAGGGTGCCCGTCAGCAGTGCGAGTGCGTTGCGGGTTCTCAGGCGTTTCCTGTGCACGGGTTCCTCCGGGAAGGGGGCGGGTCGTGCCGTGGGCGGGGTGCGCCGTCACCCCGGATCTCGTGTCGTTGCCATGTACGCGGCATTGCCATGTACGCAGCAAGGAAGCTAGCTGCGTTTGTCTGGTTCGGGTAGCCCTTGTGCAGCGGTTAGTTGAAGCTTTTTCCCGGGTCAGGACAAAGCCGTCTCCGGGCAGGCCTCAGCGACTGCGCGACCGACCGCGGTGACCGGTCGCGCAGTACGTGGGGCCGGCAAGCCCTAGCTGCTGAAAGCCGAGTCGAAGGACGAGGTGGGCGGCTCGAAGTCGAAGGCCTTCAGCCGCTTCAGGGCCTCGGGAGCGCCCTGGAGGCGGTCCATGCCCGCGTCCTCCCACTCCACCGAGATGGGGCCCCTGTAGTCGATCGAGCGGAGCATGCGGAAGACGTCCTCCCAGGGGACGTCGCCGTGGCCGGCCGAGACGAAGTCCCAGCCGCGGCGCGGATCACCCCACGGGAGGTGGGAGCCGAGGCGGCCGTTGCGGCCGTCGAGCCGCTTGCGCGCCTCCTTGCAGTCGACGTGGTAGATCCGGTCCCGGAAGTCGTGCAGGAAGCCGACCGGGTCGAGGTCCTGCCACACGAAGTGGGAGGGGTCGAAGTTGAGGCCGAAGGCGGGCCGATGGTCGACCGCCGCCAGGGCCTGGTGCGTGGTCCAGTAGTCGTACGCGATCTCGCTCGGGTGGACCTCGTGCGCGAAGCGGACGCCCTCGGCGTCGAAGACGTCGAGGATCGGGTTCCAGCGTTCGGCGAAGTCCTCGTAGCCGCGCTCGATCATCGACTCGGGCGCCGGCGGGAACATCGCGACGAGGTGCCAGATCGACGAGCCCGTGAAGCCGATGACGGTGTCGACGCCGAAGGCGGCGGCCGCGCGGGCCGTGTCGGCGATCTCCGCGGCGGCCCGCTGCCGTACGCCCTCCGCCTCGCCGTGCCCCCAGATGCGGGCGGGCAGGATGGCTTCGTGGCGTTCGTCGATGATGGCGTCGCAGACGGCCTGGCCGACCAGGTGGTTCGAGATCGCGAAGCACTTGAGGCCGTACCTGTCGAGCAGCTCGTGGCGGCCCTTGAGGTACGCGGGGTCGGCGAGAGCCTTGTCGACCTCGAAGTGGTCGCCCCAGCAGGCGAGTTCGAGGCCGTCGTAGCCGAAGTCGCGGGCCAGTCGGCAGACTTCCTCCAGGGGCAGGTCAGCCCACTGGCCGGTGAAGAGTGTGAACTGTCGGGGCACGGTGTGCAGCCTCCTCAGGCGGGGACGGGGGCCGGGACGGCGGTGTAGACGGAGTTCTTCGCGGCGCTCTCCTCGACCGCCGCGAGGACGCGCTGCACCTGGAGCCCGTCGGCGAACGACGGGGCGGGCGCCGTCTGTTCGGCGATGGCGTGGACCAGGTCACGCGCCTGGTGCACGAAGGTGTGCTCGTAGCCGAGTCCGTGCCCCGGCGGCCACCAGGCCTCCAGGTAGGGGTGCTGGGGCTCGGTGACGAGGATGCGGCGGAAGCCGGCGCTGACGCCGGGCTCGGTGTGGTCGTGGAAGTACAGCTCGTTCAGTCGCTCCAGGTCGAACGCCAACGAGCCGCGCTCGCCGTTGAGTTCGACCCTCAGCGCGTTCTTGCGGCCGGTCGCGAACCGGGTCGCCTCGAAGGAGGCGAGGGCACCGGAGGCGAAGCGGCCGGTGAACAGGGCCGCGTCGTCGACGGTGACCTGACCGAAACCCGCTTCCCCTCCCCCGGCCGCCGAGAGGCCGGAGGAGGCACCGTCGAGCAGGGGGCGTTCACGTACGAACGTCTCGGTGAGCGCGGAGACGCCCGCGAGCGGTTCGCCGACCAGGAACTGGGCGAGGTCGACGGCGTGCGCGCCCAGGTCGCCGAGCGCGCCCGACCCGGCGTACGGCTTCTGCAACCGCCAGGTCAGCGGGAAGGACGGGTCGACGAGCCAGTCCTGGAGGTAGGTGACGCGGACGTGGCGCAGGGTGCCGACGCGGCCCTCGGCGACCATACGGCGGGCGAGCGCGATGGCCGGGACCCGCCGGTAGTTGAACCCGGTCATCGCCAACTGCCCCCGTGCGGCCGCCTGTTCGGCCGCCGCCGTCATCGTCTCGGCCTCCTCGACGGAGTTGGCGAGGGGCTTCTCGCACAGCACGTGCTTGCCCGCCTCCAGGGCGGCGACGGCGATCTCGGCATGGCTGTCGCCGGGGGTGCAGATGTCGACGAGGTCGACGTCGTCCCGGGCGATGAGCGCCCGCCAGTCCGTCTCGGCCGCGGCCCAGCCGAGCCGGTCCGCGGCGGCCCGCACCGCCTGCCCGTCGCGGCCGCAGACCGCGGCGAGCCGGGGGGTGAGCGGCAGGTCGAAGACGCGGCCCGCGGTGCGCCACCCCTGGGAGTGGGCGGCGCCCATGAACGCGTAGCCGACCATGCCCACGCCCAGCACGGGCCGGGGCGTGGACCGCTTCACCTCGCCGTCGTTGTCGCCGCCCGTGTCGTGGGCCGTCGTGCCGCTGCCACTGCTTGCCATGCGGAAGTCCTCCTTGAACAGACCGAGTTCGCCGGGTACGTCGTGCCGACGGCGCGCATCACTTGAAGCCGGTCGGCATGTACTGGGCGACGTTGTCCTTGTCGACGACGGCCGAGTACAGCGTCACGTGGGCGGGGATCTCGAACTCGGCCATGCCGCTGATGCCCTTGCCCTGGCCGAGCGCGCGGGCCAGGTCGATGGCGGAGGCGGCCATGGTCGGCGGGTAGAGGACGGTGGCCTTCAGGACGCTGTCGCCGGACTCGATGGCCTGCATGGCGGACAGGGCGCCCGCCCCGCCGACCATCAGGAAGTCGTCACGACCGGCCTGCTTGATGGCCCGCAGCGCGCCGACGCCCTGGTCGTCGTCGTGGTTCCACAGGGCGTCGAAGTTCTTCTGGGCCTGGAGGAGTTGGGACATCTTGGCCTGTCCCGACTCGACGGTGAAGTCGGCGGCCTGGCGGGCCACCTTCTTGATGTTCGGGTAGTTCTTCAGGGCGTCGTCGAAGCCCTGGGTGCGCTGCTTGGTGAGTTCGAGGTTGTCGAGCCCGGCGAGCTCGATGACCTTCGCGTTCTTCTTGTCCTTGAGCTGTTCGCCGATGTAGTTCCCGGCGGACAGGCCCATGCCGTAGTTGTCGCCGCCGATCCAACACCGGTACGCCTGCGGGGTGTTGAAGATGCGGTCCAGGTTCACGACGGGGATGCCCGCGCGCATCGCCTTGAGGCCGACCTGGGTCAGGGCCTTGCCGTCGGCGGGCAGGATGACGAGGACGTCGACCTTCTTGTTGATGAGGGTCTCGACCTGGCCGATCTGCGCGGCCGTGTCGTTCGACCCCTCGGTCGCCTCCAGGGTGACGTCCGCGTACTTCTTGGCGCGTTCCTTGGCGTTGTCGTTGATGGCGTTGAGCCAGCCGTGGTCGGCCTGCGGACCGGCGAAGCCGATCGTGACCTCCTTGCCGGCCTTGCTGTCGGCGGCCGGCTGGTCGGCGGCCTTGCTGCTGTCGTCGTTCTTGTCGCTGGGCTCGTTGCTCGTGCAGGCCGTCAGCAGGCCGCCCGTGGTGACGGCGGCGGCGCCGAACAGGATCCTTCTGCGGCTCGCCATCTGACTGGTGATCTCTGGCATGGCTTCGTCCCTTTCCCGGGGCCGACCTTCAGGAGGTGGTGTTCGCTGTACGTCGCTGGACCAGGACCGCCGCCACGATGATGGCTCCCTTGGCGATCTGCTGGGTCGCGCTCTCCATGTTGTTCAGCGCGAAGATGTTCTGGATCGTGGTGAAGATCAGGACGCCGAGGACCGAGCCGGTGATGGTGCCCCGGCCGCCGGTGAGCAGGGTGCCGCCGATGATGGCGGCGGCGATGGCGTCGAGTTCGTAGAGGTTGCCGTTGGTGTTCTGGCCGGAGCCGGAGAGCACGATCAGCAGGAAGGCCGCGATGCCGCAGCACAGTCCGGACAGCAGGTAGAGGTACAGGCGCTGACGGCGTACGTCGATGCCGGCGAGCCGGGCCGCCTCCGCGTTGCCGCCGACGGCGACGGAGCGGCGGCCGAACGTGGTCCGGTTCAGGACGAGCCAGCCGATGACGGTGACCGCGGCGAAGACGAGCACGAGCGGCGGGATGCCGAGGATGTACGAGTCCCGTTCGCCGAGCTTGAGGACACCGTCGACGGTGACCATCTGCGTGTTGCCGTCGGTGATCTGAAGGGCGAGGCCGCGCCCGGAGGCGAGCATCGCGAGGGTCGCGATGAACGGGACCACGGCGCCGTACGCGATGAGCATCCCGTTCACGAGTCCGCAGCCGACGCCGACGACGATCGCGGTGAACAGGATGCCGAGGAAGCCGTACTCCTGGGTGGAGACGGTGGTGGCCCAGACGCTGGCGAGGGCGACGATGGCGCCCACGGACAGGTCGATGCCGCCGGAGATGATCACGAAGGTCATGCCGACGGTGACGACGCCGATGACGCTGGCCTGGGTGAGGATCAGCTGGACGTTGTCGGTGTCCAGGAACGAGTCGGGCTGGGTGATGCCGCCGATGACGACCAGGACGGCGAGGACGCCGAGCAGCGAGAGCGTGCGGATGTCGAGGCGCAGTGCGCGGGGGGCGCTGCCGCTGGGGGCCGGGGCGCGTTGGGGCTCCGCCGGGCGGGCGGGGGAGGCGGGCTGCGTCATGGCGCCGGTGTCCCTTCTGGGCGGGTGGGATGGTCGGATGCGGGTCGGGTGGAGCCGGGGCGCCGGTCGCCGCTCACGCCGGGGTGCCTTCCATGACCAGGTCGAGGACCCGGTGTTCGTCCAGGTCGCGCGCCGGGGACTCGTGGACGACCCGGCCCTCGCGCAGGACCAGGACGCGGTCGGCGAGGCCGAGGACCTCGGGGACCTCGCTGGAGACGAGGAGGACGGCGAGGCCGTCGTCGGCGAGGCGGCGGATGACCGCGTAGAGCTCCGCCCGCGCGCCCACGTCGACGCCGCGGGTGGGCTCGTCCAGGAGCAGGACCTTGCAGCCGCGCAGCAGCCAGCGGGCCAGGACCGCCTTCTGCTGGTTGCCGCCGGAGAGCGTGCGGACCGGGACCGCGGGGTTGTCGGGGCGCAGGGAGAGTTCGCGGGTCGCGCGGTGGGCGGCCTCGCGTTCGGCCGTGCGGTTGAGCCAACCCCCGTAGGAGTAGCGGGACATGGAGGACACCGAGACGTTGCGGGTGACCGACTCCAGCATGAGCAGTGCCTGCGCCTTGCGTTCCTCGGGGGCGAGGCCCAGGCCCGCGCGGACCGCCGAGCGGACGCTGCCGGGGCGCAATTCCTTTCCGGAGAGGGTCACTTGGCCGGTCGTGGGCTTGCGGGCGCCGTAGATCGTCTCCAGGATCTCGGAGCGTCCCGAGCCGACGAGACCGGCGAGGCCGACGATCTCGCCCGGCCTGATCTCCAGGTCGAGGGGCGCGAACTCGCCCTCGCGGGACAGGTTCCGGACGGTGAGCACCGGGTCCGTGCGCGGTGCGGACAGCGGGCGGTCGGGGAAGACGTACTCCACGTTGCGGCCCGTCATCAGCGCCACGACGTCACGCGTGGGCGTGTCCTTCGCGGGGAGCCCGCCGGCCACGGCGCGGCCGTCCTTGAGGACGGTGACGCGGTCGCCGATGCGGCGGATCTCCTCCAGGCGGTGCGAGATGTAGACGACGGCGACCCCTTCGGCGGTGAGGTCTCCGACGATGCGGAAGAGGTTGTCGACCTCATCCGGGTCGAGCGCCGCGGACGGCTCGTCCATGACGATGAGGCGGACGTCGTGGGAGAGCGCGCGGGCCATCGAGACGATCTGCCGGCCGGCGGCGGAGAGGTCGGCGACGAGGGTGCCGGGCGAGATCTCGCCATGGCCAAGTCGCTTGAGCAGCGCGGCGGTCGACGCCTTGGCGTCGCGTCCTCGTACGACGAATCCGGCCGCGGTGGGCTCGTGGCCGAGGAAGACGTTCTCGGCCACCGACAGGCCCTCGACGAGGTCGAGTTCCTGGTAGATCGTGGCGATGCCGAGGCGCATCGCGGCGATCGGCGAGCGCAGCACGACACGGTCGCCGCGCCAGGTGATGGCTCCTTCGTCGGGCTGGTGGGCGCCCGCGAGGACCTTGATGAGGGTGGACTTGCCCGCGCCGTTCTGGCCGAGCAGACAGTGCACCTCGCCCGCCTGGACGTCGAGGTCCACGCCGTCGAGGGCGCGCACGCCGGGGAACGACTTGGTGATGCCGGACATGGTGAGCAGCGGTGGTTCTGATGCCGAAGGTGGCGAAGGAGCCGAAGATGCCGAAGGTGGCGAAGGTGCCATGGCGGTTCCCCTAGCAGCGGGTGCGGGCCGGTTTCAGGGCAGGGCAGAGCAGTGCGCCGTACTGGGTGACGTGGTGGAGCGAGGTGTTCTACGCGGGTGAGAACAGGTGGTCGCTGATCAGGCGGGCGCCGCCGATGACTCCGGCGGTGGGGCCCAACTCGCCCAGGACGATGGGCAGATTGCCGGTCGCGAGCGGCAGCGACTGGCGGTAGACCTGGGTGCGCAGGGCGGCGAGGAGCGTATGGCCGAGGCCGGTGACACCGCCGCCGATGACGACGAGGCCGGGGTTGAAGAAGCTGACGAGGGACGCGATGACCTGCCCGGTGCGGTTGCCGCCCTCGCGGATCAGGTCGAGGGAGGTCCCGTCACCGGCGGCCGCGGCGACCGCGACATCGGCGGCGCTGAGCCTGCCGGCCGTCTCCAGACGGCCGGCGAGCTCGGGCGAGCTGCCGTCGCGGGCGGCCTCCTCGGCGTCGCGGGCGAGCGCCGCGCCGCTGAAGTAGGCCTCCAGGCAGCCCTTGTTGCCGCAGGCGCACTGGCGCCCGTCCGGTTCGACCTGGATGTGGCCGATGTCGCCGGCCGATCCGGTCGTGCCGCGGTAGACCTCACCGCCGACGACGATGCCGCAGCCGATGCCGGTGCCGATCTTGACGCAGAGGAAGTCGCGCGCCTGGCGGGCGACGCCGGCGTGCTGCTCCCCCATCGCCATCAGGTTCACGTCGTTGTCGACCATGACGGGGCAGCCCAGTTCCTGGCTGAGTGCCTCGCGGACCGGGAAACCGTCCCAGCCGGGCATGATCGGTGGCGCGACCGGCACACCCTCGGGGAAGCGGACCGGTCCGGGAACCCCGATACCCGCTCCGTCGAACCCCTCGGCGAGGCCGGACGCCTTCAACTTCGCCGCCATGGAGAGGACTTGCTCGAAGACCGCGACCGGACCCTCGCGCACGTCCATCGGCTGGGTGATGTGGCCGAGCACCTCCAGCTCGGCGTTGGTGACGGCGACGTCGACCGAGGTCGCGCCGATGTCGACGCCGAGGAAGCGGAGCGTGGGGGCGAGCCGGATGTTGTGGGAGCGGCGGCCGCCGCGCGAGGCGGCGAGTCCGTCGGCGACCACGAGTCCGGTCTCCAGGAGCCGGTCCACCTCGACGGCCAGCTTGGAGCGTGACAGATCGATCTGATCGCCCAGCTGGGCACGGGAGTTGGGACCGCCGTCGCGCAGCAGTCGCAGCAAGCGCGCCTGGTGCGCGTTCGCGGGTCGAGCCGTCATGCGTCTCACGTGCCCCTCCCCGCCTCTTCGGGCTTCCGGATGGCTGACGTACGCCGTGCTTTCGATGGGGAACGTAGCAGTGCCTGCCGGGAGTGGGAAGAAGTTGCGCAGGAATTACCCACGACTTTCTCCCGTCACAGGACAAAGACCGTTCCTCGAGACACTCCCCTGCGTGCGGCGCGCCCGGACCGTAGTCTGTGCGCCGCGACAACGCGCCACGTCACAGGGGGAATCGAGACATGACGTCGCCCATGGCACCACCGCCGCAGGATCCGCCGATACCGGCCGGGCCCGACGAGCCCAAGACCCTTCAGCCCAAGGCCCTTCAGCCGAAGACCCTTCAGCCGGTGACCCTTCAGCCGGTGACCACACTGGAGCTCTTCTTCGACCTGGTCTTCGTCTACACGCTGACCCAGCTGACCGTGCTGATCGCACACGATCTGACATGGGCCACCGCGGGCCGGGTCGTGCTGATCTTCACGGTCCTGTACTGGATGTACGGGGCCTACGCGTATCTGACCAACCAGGTGCCGCCCGACCGCCCGTCCCGCCGGCTGCTGATGCTGCTCGGCATGGCCGCGTTCCTGATCTGCGCCCTGTCGATCCCGCACGTCTTCGACGCGCACTCGAACGCGGGCGTGGTCTTCGGCCTCGGCTATCTGCTGGTCGTCCTCGTGCACAGCGTGCTGTACACCCGCAGCCACGGCAACGACGTGATCTGGTACGCGGTGCCCAACTCCCTCGCCGCGCTGGCCATCACGGGCGCGGGCCTGTGCACGGGTCTCGCGGCGGACGGACTGTGGCTCACCGCGATCGTCGTGCAGTTCGTGACGCCGCACATCGCGGAGCACGGGCCGACCCGCCGCTCGGCCCGCCGGGCCGCCGAACTGCGCACCCAGCTCGGCGCGTTGCACCCGGGGCACTTCGTGGAGCGACACGGTCTGCTGCTCATCGTGTCGTTCGGCGAATCGGTCGTCGCGATCGGGGTCGGGATCGGCGATCTGCCGTTCACGGCGAGCGTGTTCACGGGGGTCTTCCTGGCGCTCGCGCTCGCCGGTGCGCTGTGGTGGACGTACTTCGTGCGGGACGAGGGAGGCGCCGAGCGCGCGTTCGCGGCGACACCGCCCGACCGGCGCTTCCACCTGGCCATGACGGCGTACTACTACGCGTTCCTGCCGATGCTGCTCGGCGTGGCGTTCCTCGCGGCCGGGATCAAGAAGTCGCTCGGGCACATCGGGGAGCATCTGCACGCGGGCCCCGCGCTGGCGCTCGCGGGCGGTGTGGCGCTGTTCCTGGCCGGCGACGTGGCGTTCCGCGCGTCGATGCGGCTGTTCCCGCTGGGGTTCCGGGCGGCGGCCGTGCCGGTGGTGCTCGCGACGGCGTTCCTCGGCCTGCGGGTGTCGGCGCTCGCCCAACTCCTGGTGCTGGTCGTGGCGTTGGTGGTCATGCTCGCCGCCGAGGCGCGCTGGTCCCCCGCGTGCGCGGCGCAGCCCACCTGATTCCGGTGGGGTCGGCTGATTCCGGTGGGGTCGGCTGATTCCGGTGGCGACGGCGCCGGCCGGGCGTACGGGGGCGTTCCACCGAACCGGGCCGTTGCTCGGTTCAGGGACGCCCCCGGGCGGGTCCTACGCCTGTTCCTCGTTGCGGTGGTGGTACGTCTCGCGGGTGTGTTCCGTGTGGGTGCGCATGACGGCGGTGGCGCGGGACTCGTCGCGGGCCGAGATCGCCGCGATGAGCTCGCGGTGCTCGATCCAGGACTGCTTGCCGCGCTGGCGGGCGACCGGCTGGTAGTACCAGCGCACCCGGCGGTCGACCTGGCCGGCGAGTTCGGCCAGGACCACGTTGCCCGCGAGTTCCATGACCTTCGCGTGGAACTCCGCGTTCGTCGCGACGACCAGGTCCACGTCGCCGTCCGCCACCGCCTGCTCGCCGCGGGCGCAGAGGTCCTCCAGGGCGGTGATCCCGGTCTTGCCCGCGTTGGCCGCGGCGAGCCGGGCGGCCTCCGCCTCCAGGAGCGTGCGGACGGTGAGGAGCTGGTCCGCCTCCTCCTCCGTCGGCTCGTGCACGAACGCGCCCTGCGCCGGGCGCAGATCGACCCAGCCCTCGGTGTTCAGCCGCTGGAGCGCCTCGCGCACGGGCTGCCGGGACACCCCGAGGTGCCCGGCGAGCTCGCTCTCGACCAGGTGCTGGCCGGGCTGGAGCGCCCGCGTCGTGATGAGTTCGAGCAACGCCTCGTAGACCCGCTCGCGCAGCGGCCCGGGGCGTTCGAGCTTGGGCACCGCCCCCTGCGGCAGTCCTGTGGACAACATCGCGGTCCCCTCCTGGGCTTCGGAAGCGCTCATCCAGCAATCCAGTATCCGTGATCGGAACACCGGATTGGCTTTGGAATACAGTTTACCGAGCACAATCGCTACCGCCAGGGCGAGTTGGCCTCGTCACACCTACGGGACGCGCACGACCTGACCGGCGTACGAGAGGTTTCCGCCGAAACCGAAGAGCAGCGCGGGCTCCCCGCTCTCGATCTCACCGCGCTCGACCAGCTTGGACAGCGCCATCGGCACGCTCGCGGCCGAGGTGTTGCCGGAGTCGACGACGTCCTTGGCGACGACCGCGTTGACGGCGCCGATCTTCTCGGCGAGGGGCTCGATGATGCGCAGGTTGGCCTGGTGCAGGACGACGGCGGCGAGGTCGGCGGGGACCAGGCCCGCCTTCTCGCAGGCCTGCCGGGCGAGCGGGGGCAGCGAGCGGGTGGCCCAGCGGTAGACGGACTGGCCCTCCTGCGCGAAGCGGGCCGGTTCGCCCTCGATGCGCACCGCGTTGCCCATCTCGGGGACCGAGCCCCACAGGACGGGGCCGATGCCGGGCTCCTCGTCGTCGGCGCACGGCTCGACCACCACGGCCCCGGCGCCGTCGCCGACCAGGACGCAGGTGGAGCGGTCGGTCCAGTCCGTGACGGCGGACATCTTGTCGGCGCCGATCACCAGGGCGCGGCGGGCGGCACCGGCGCGCAGCGTGTGGTCGGCGGTGGCGAGGGCGTGCGTGAAGCCGGCGCACACCACGTTCAGGTCGAGAGCGGCCGGGGACGGAACGCCCAGGCGGTGGGCGACGCGGGCCGCGGTGTTCGGGGAGCGGTCCACGGCGGTGGACGTGGCGACGACCACCAGGTCTATGGCGTCGGCGGTCAGTCCCGCCGCCGCGAGGGCCTTGGCGGCGGCGTGCGCGGCGAGCTCGTCGACGGGCTCGTCGGGGCCTGCGATGTGCCGGGTGCGGATGCCGACGCGGGAGCGGATCCACTCGTCGTTGGTGTCGACCATGCCGGCCAGGTTCTCGTTGGTGAGGATCTTGGCGGGCTGATAGTGGCCGATGCCGACGATGCGCGAACCGGTCATGGAGGTCCCCTCGAATGCCTGGCTCGTACGGCCCCGACGCCGTGCGTCGGGGCCGTACGAAGTGCGGATCCTCCAGTCTGGTCAGCGACCAGCGAGTATGTGGTGACGTAAAGCGACAGGATTGTGCCGTCCTGGTTGGAGAGTTCTACCCGATCACCCGGTAAACAGCTGTGTTGCTTTTTGCACCAGTTCGTACACGCCGTACGCGAGCGGCGCGCCGACCCACAGCCAGGCGAAGGCGATCAGGCCGCGGCGCCTAGGCGGATTGCCGGCGGTCGTGGGCGGGGGTGTCATCGGCGGGCTCCCTGGGGACGGGGACGTGGTGGTGGCGGGTGTGGACCGGGCGGACGAGTTCGTTGGCGACGAAGCCGACGACGAGCAGACCGATCATGATCGTGAGCGACAGGCCGTAGAGCGACGAGCCGTGCTTGCCCGCGTCCTCCTGGCTGTCGGCGACGCGGTTGACGATGAGCGGGCCGAGGACGCCGGCCGTGGACCAGGCGGTGAGGAGCCGGCCGTGGATCGCGCCGACCTGGTACGTGCCGAAAAGGTCCTTCAGGTACGCGGGGATCGTCGCGAAGCCGCCTCCGTAGAAGGAGAGGATCACGAGGGCGCAGACCACGAAGAGGGGCTTCGAGGCGTCGCCGTAGAGGGAGATGAGCAGGTACATCAGGGCGCCGACGCCGAGGTAGAGGCGGTAGACGTTCTTGCGGCCGATGAGGTCGGAGGTGGAGGACCAGCCGATGCGTCCGGCCATGTTCGCGGCGCTCAGGAGTGCGACGAAGCCCGCCGCGGCGGAGGCGGAGACCGGAGTACTGGAGTCCGCGAAGAAGTCCGTGATCATCGGCGCGGCCTTCTCCAGGATGCCGATGCCCGCGGTCACGTTCATGCACAGGACGACCCAGAGGCACCAGAACTGGGGGGTGCGGATCGCCTGTCGCGCCGACACCTGCGGGCCGGTGGCGGTCGCCGCCGGCGTGCCGCGGGCCTCCGAGGGCTTGCCGGGCACCCGTACGAGCAGCACGCCGAGCGACATGAAGACCATGTAGACGATTCCGTGCACCGCGAACGCCAGCGCGATGCCGCCGCTGCCCTGCGGGAACGACTCCAGCATCTGCGCGCTCCACGGCGACGCGATCAGCGCGCCGCCGCCGAAGCCCATGATGGCGATGCCGGTGGCCATGCCGGGCCGGTCGGGGAACCACTTGATCAGCGTCGAGACCGGGGAGATGTAGCCGATGCCCAGGCCGATGCCGCCGATGAATCCGTAGCCGAACACGATCAGCCAGAACTGTTCGGTGAGCGCGCCGAGCGCGGAGATCAGGAAGCCCGAGGAGAAGCAGACGAGGGCGACGGTCATCGCCCAGCGCGGGCCGTTGCGCTCGACGAGCGTGCCGCCGAACGCGGCGGACAGGCCGAGCATCACGATGCCGAGCTGGAACGGCAGCGCGCTCTGGGTGCCGCTCAGGTTCAGGGCGGATTCGAGGGCGGGTTTGAAGACGCTCCAGGCGTAGGCCTGGCCGATGGCGAGATGGACCGAGAGGGCGGCTGGGGGGACGAGCCAGCGGCTCCAGCCTGCTGGTGCGACGGGGGGGCTCATGATCCCGAACGGTAGGGAGCGGCGCGGGAGTTGGGAAGGGCGCCGCCAGGACTCCACACAGAATCCGTCGACCGTATGCGAGGGGGGCGGAGTGTCCCGGGACTCGGCCGCAACTCCGCGCTCCTCGTGCAGGACAATGGCCGCAGGTCGCGCACGACCGCCGCACGACAACCGCCACGTACAGAACCGGGACTGATCAGGACATGGGACGAGTCACGGAACGGCGCAAGGTCATCCGGATCAGGGACGGCCGCGTCTCGACCCGGCCGGACACCCTCGTCGCCGAGGAGCCGCTGGAGATCCGGCTGAACGGCAAACCGCTCGCCATCACCATGCGCACCCCGGGCGACGACTTCGCCCTCGCGGCCGGATTCCTGGTCAGCGAGGGCGTCCTCGCACACGCCGACGACCTCCAGAACATCGTCTACTGCGCGGGCGCCACACAAGACGGCTCCAACACCTACAACGTCGTCGACGTACGCACCACACCCGACATCCTCATGCCCGACATCACCCTCGAACGCAACGTCTACACGACCTCCTCCTGCGGCCTGTGCGGCAAAGCGAGCCTCGACGCGGTCCGCACGACGGCCCGCTTCCCGATCGACGACGCTCCCCCGGTGCGCCTCGGGCTCGACCTGCTCGCGTCACTCCCCGACCGGTTGCGCGAGGCGCAGCGGGTCTTCGACCGGACCGGGGGCCTGCACGCCGCCGCCCTCTTCGACGACGAGGGTCGACTCGTCGACATAAGGGAGGACGTGGGCCGCCACAACGCGGTCGACAAGCTCGTCGGCCGGGCGCTCCAGAGCGGTGACCTGCCGCTGTCGCGATCGGTGCTGCTGGTGTCGGGGCGTGCGTCGTTCGAGCTGGCGCAGAAGGCCGTGATGGCGGGCATCCCGGTGCTCGCGGCGGTGTCGGCCCCGTCGTCGCTGGCCGTGGACCTCGCCGCGGAGACCGGGCTCACGCTGGTCGGCTTCCTGCGGGGCGCGTCCATGAACGTGTACGCGGGTGAGCACCGGATCGCGCTGGAGACCGAGCCGGTGGCGGCCGACCAGGGCTGACGGGCCTCAGTCGGCGGGGAGCTCCGCCACGCGGCGGAGCATCTCCAGGAACCGGTCGCGTTCGTCCGGGGCGAGCGGGGCGAGGAGTTCGTCGTTGGCGGCGCGCGCCACGCGGGCGCAGGTCTCGACGAGGCGAGCGCCTTCCTCGGTGATGGTCACCGCGTTCTTGCGCCGGTCCTTGGGGTCGGGGGCGCGCTCGACGAGGCCCGCCGCCTGAAGGTCGTTCAGCACGCCGACCATGTCCTTGGGGTCGAGCTGGACGGTGCGGACGAGGTCGGCCTGCGCGACGGGCTGAAGGTCGGCGACCGCGCCGAGGACCACGTGGTGCCACATCTTGAGGCCCTGCTCGGCGAGCGCGTCCGCGACGAGGGCGCGGCCCCGCGCGGCGGCCCGGCCCAGGAGCCAGCTGGGCAGGTCACGGATGGTGGCCGGCGCGGTGGGACCGGAGGGTGGGGTGGGCATGGCGCCAGCGTACCCAGAATTCATTGGACTTCCCCATGAAATCTCGGCTGCCGTGATGGGTGGCATCGGGACGACGCGGCCTCAGGTGTGGGCGCGCGGCGAACCCGCGTCGCACCGGATCAGGGGGCTCATCACCGTGCGGGACGGGACGGCGGCTCCGCGGATCGTGTCAGTGCGCAGCGCGTCCGCGTACAACGACGGATCCCTGCACCAGCTGGAACTCCGGCGTGGTCAGCGGCAGTTGACGCACTCGGTGGACGTGCCGTCGTCGGCGGCGCGGCGGACGTGCCGGGCTCGGTGAGCCGGAACGCGCCGTTCGGGGTGCGTGTGGGCCGCGGATGGACGGTCGCGCGTTCTTCGCGGGGGCGATCGACGAGGTACGGGTCACCTCCGGTGGGAAGCCTGTGGTGTGGTTGCCCATGGACCGTGTGCGCGGAGGGCGTTAACGTCGCGTCGCGTGAAGGGACGTGAGCGTTCGCGCGCGGGCCGGTGGGCGCAGGCCGCGGCGCGCCGCGCGGCCGCCGACCGGCGCCGCCCCACGCCCCTCGTCGTCCTCCTCATCGCCCTGGCCTGCGGACTGGTGGTGTTCGTCGCCCTCCCCGACCGGGAGGCCGACGCGCGCTGCCGTGCCCGTACGGTGACCGGCTCGTCCCCCGACGCGTCGCTCACCTCGGCCTTCGCCCGCTACGGGGACGACTCCACCCGGACCGACGACTGGACGGGGGGCGACGGGACGCACTCGGTGCGGCTGCCGGACGGGCGGGTGCTCTGGCTGTTCTCCGACACGTACACCGGGGCCGTGCATCCGCCGCCCAACCTCGACGGGCAGCCGTACGCCTGGCGGGACACGAGCGCGCCGTTCGTGCGCAACTCGGCCGTCCTGATGGACCGTTCGGGCCGCATCGAGCGGACCGTCGCCGCGCCCCTGTTCCCGGACACGGGGGTCGGCGAGTGGCGATGGCCGGTCGCCGCGCGCGTGGAGGCACGTTCGCCCGGCTCGGACCGGCGAGTCGTCCGCGTGCTGCTGTGGACCAGGTCCGCGGGCAGCGGCCCGTACATCTACGGGGTGCCGACGGCGACCGAGGTCGCGACCCTGGCGCTGCCGTCCCTGCGGCTCGAAGGGATCACGCAGGTCCTCGACCAGCGGCAGGTGCGGGACCCGGCGCGGCGGGTGCTGTTCGGGACGACCGCCGTGGACGAGGGCGCCTGGACGTACGTCTTCGGCGGGGACGACGGCCAGGCCGCCGTGCACCGCGCCTACGCGGCGCGGGTGCCGCGCGGCCGCCTCGGCGACGTGCGGGCCTGGGAGTACTGGGACGGCGAGCGGTGGCAGGCCGCCGGGGAGCGGGCCGCGCCGGTGCTCGGGGACGGGCGGCGGCGCGGTGTGGGCAGCGCGTTCAGTGTCGTACGGGACGCGGGGACGTACGTCCTGTTCACGATGGCGGCGGGGACGGCCGGGCTGACGAAGGTCGTCTCGTACTGGGCGTGTTCACCGACGGGGCCCTGGCACGGGCCCGCGAAGGCGTTCACGGCCGCGCTTCCCGACGGCACCGTCGCCGCGTACAACCCACAGGCGCATCCGGCGGCGGGCGGGGACGGGCGGACGGTGCTCAGCTACGACGTCAACTGGCTGGACGCGACGCCCGCCACCGCGCAGGCGCACCTCAGCCGGAACGTGGCGCTGTACCGACCGCGGTTCATGACCGTGCGCCTTGGGCCTCGTACGTGAGGTCCGCGCGCTGCGGGTCCGACGCGCTCCGCTGGCCCCGCGAGGTCTGCGGGTCCTGCGAGGTCTGCGGGTCCTGAGTGACCTCGGGTTCCCGCGGGTCCTTGGCGCGGCGCTTGGCGATGACCGCGCACACCATCAGCTGCATCTGGTGGAAGAGCATCAGCGGCAGCACGGCGAGGGAGGCGTGCGCGCCGAACAGGACGCTCGCCATGGGGAGCCCGGACGCCAGGGACTTCTTCGAACCGGCGAACTGGATCGCGATCCGGTCCGCGCGGCCGAAGCCGAGCGCCTTGGCGCCGTACCAGGTCGCCGCCAGCATGATCGCGAGGATCATGGCCTCGACCACGAGCAGCCCGGCGAGCCGGACCGCGCTGACCTGGTGCCAGATGCCCTGGACCATGCCCTCGCTGAACGCGGTGTAGACGACGAGCAGGATCGAGCCGCGGTCCACGTACCCGAGGATCTTCTTGTGGCGCGCGATGAAGCCGCCGATCCAGCGGCGCAGCAACTGACCCGCCACGAACGGCACCAGCAGTTGCAGCACGATCTTCACGAGCGAGTCCGCGGAGAAGCCGCCGCCGCTGTTGCCGAGGAGCGCCGCCGCGAGCAGCGGGGTCAGGACGATGCCGGCGAGGGAGGAGAAGGAGCCCGCGCAGATCGCCGCCGGGACGTTGCCGCGCGCGATCGACGTGAACGCGATCGACGACTGGATGGTCGACGGGACGAGGGTGAGGAAGAGCAGACCCTCGTAGAGGTTCTGCGGCAGGAGCACCGGGACCAGGCCGCGGGCCGCGAGGCCGAGCAGCGGGAACAGGACGAAGGTGCAGACGAGAACGGTGACGTGCAGGCGCCAGTGCCGCAGTCCGTCCATCGCCTCACGCGTGGACAGGCGGGCCCCGTAGAGGAAGAAGAGGAAGGCGACGGCCGTGGTCGAGGCGCCGGAGGCGACGTCCGCGGCGGTGCCGCGGGCCGGCAGGAGCGCGGCGAGGCCGACGGTTCCGATCAACGCGAGGATGTACGGGTCGATCGGCATCCAGGACGGCCAGCTCAGGCGTTTCATTGGTTCCTTGATCTTCATTGCTGTCAGTTCGGGTCATGGCGTGTCGTGCCCTCTCCATCGTCCTCTTGATCACCGTGATCGGGAATCCTGCATACCGTTCTGACTGTCATCGTGTTCCGTGATGAGCGGGAGTAGGGTCGGTAGCATGTACGACCCCGGTCAGTTGCGGACGTTCCTCGCCGTCGCGCAGACACTGAGCTTCACGCAGGCGGCGCGCCGCCTGGGCCTGCGGCAATCGACGGTGAGCCAGCACGTGCGGCGGCTGGAGGACGCGGCCGGGCGCACCCTCTTCACGCGGGACACGCACTCCGTGGACCTGACGGAGGACGGGGAGGCGATGCTCGGATTCGCGCGACGGATCCTGGAGGTGCACGAGCAGGCCGCGTCGTTCTTCACGGGGACGCGGCTGCGCGGCCGGCTGCGGTTCGGGGCGTCGGAGGACTTCGTCCTCACGCGGCTGCCGGAGATCCTGGAGGCGTTCCGGGCCGAGCACCCGGAAGTGGACCTGGAGTTGACGGTCGAGCTGTCCGGGACGCTGCACGAGCAGGTGGACGCGGGCAAGCTCGACCTGGTCCTCGCCAAGCGGCGCCCCGAGGATCCACGCGGGGAGTCCGTCTGGCACGACCGGCTGGTGTGGATCGGGTCCGAGCGGCTGCGGCTCGACGCGGAGCGGCCGGTGCCGCTGATCGTGTACCCGCCCCCGGGGATCTCGCGCGCGCTGGCCCTGGAAGCCCTGGAGCGGCACGGCCGGGCCTGGCGGATCGCCTGCACGAGCGGCTCCCTGAACGGGCTGATCGCGGCCGCGCGCGCCGGGCTCGGCGTGATGGCGCACTCCCGCGGACTCGTCCCGCCGGGGCTGGTGCGGGTCCCCGACCGGGTGGGCCTGCCGGAGCTGGGGAGGTCGACTTCGTGCTGCGGGGATCGGGGGCCGGGACGAGGGCGGGCCCGCGCGGGCGCTGGCACAGGCGATCCTGGCGGGCGGCGACCGCTTGCGGTGACCGCGGTGCGCGGGAGGGGCGACGGACGGCCGGCCTGGGCCGGGGCACACCGGGGCACGCAGTCGTCGTGCGCGGCGACGCCCTGAAGCGCGTCCGTTCCGGGGCGCGGTAGCACCCGGAACGCGTCCGCCGCCGGGCAGTGGCACCCCGGAACGCGGCAGTCGTCGGGCGCGGCGGCGACCCGGAGCCCGTCCGTCCCTGGCGGTGGCACCCCCGGAACGCGGCAGTCGTCGGGCGCGGCGGCACCCCGGAACACGTCCGCCCCAGGCAGTGGCACCCCGGAACGCGGCACTCCCCGGGCGGCGGCACCCCAGAACGCGTCCGCCCCCGTACGAGGCGGCCCCCGGAGCGGGACCTTCACACGGCCTTCGCACACGGCGATGAACTCGGCCTCGGTCGCGCCCGATCGTGTGGCGCTCGTCGCGGGCTTCCCGGTGCCCGTCCTGGTACGGTCCGCGCAGGCGCCCGTTGCGGAACCGACCACTCCGCCCAAAAATCTGGTCGACGCGCCGCGGTGACCTCCCCGTACAGATTCCGTGGAGACGAACGACACACCGGCAAGGAAGAGTGAAGAGCGGTGGGAGATTACGCCACCGAAACTTACTGAAGCGTAAGTATTCTGTCCCGCCGCTTCCCTTGTGGCCGCATTTAAACGGCTGACCTGTGCATATTCCGCGCGCTACCGGCGAGTTGAACCCCCTCCCGCCGGGACGCCCGGTCGGGTACCGTCACCGACGCTGTGCGGAGCAGCGCCACAAGGAGCAACTTTGCGCGAGTTCACCAACCCCCCACTGGTGACGGCGCCGCCGGTGGGCGGCCTGGCCGACGCCGTCTTCGACCATGCCCTGGAGGATCCCGACCACATCGCCTTCGGGCGCAAGGACCGACAGGACCGCTGGCAGGACGTCACGTCGGCCCAGTTCCGCGACGAGGTCCTGGCGCTCGCCAAGGGCCTGCTCGCCGAGGGCATCCGGTTCGGCGACCGCGTCGCGATCATGTCCCGTACGCGCTACGAGTGGACGCTGTTCGACTTCGCGCTGTGGACCGTGGGCGCCCAGGTCGTCCCGATCTATCCCACGTCGTCCGCCGAGCAGGTCTTCTGGATGCTCTACGACGCCCAGGTGTCGGCCGCGATCGTGGAGCACGAGGACCACGCGATGACGGTGGCCACGGTCATCGACCGGCTGCCCCATCTGCGCCGGCTGTGGCAGTTGGACGGCGGCGCGGTCGACGAGGTCACCCGGGCCGGCACGCACGTCGACGACGAGACGGTCCACCGGCACCGCCGCGCGGTCACCCCGGAGTCCGTCGCCACGGTCATCTACACCTCCGGCACGACGGGCCGCCCCAAGGGCTGCGTGATCACACACGCGAACTTCATGTTCGAGGCCGACACGATGGTGACGCGCTGGGCGCCGGTGTTCTCCTCCAAGCGCGACCACGAGGCGTCGACGCTGCTCTTCCTGCCGCTGGCCCATGTCTTCGGGCGGATGGTGCAGGTGGCGGCGGTGCGCGGCGGAGTGAAGCTGGCCCACCAGCCGCAGCTCAACGCGGCGGCGCTGCTGCCCGACCTCCAGGCGTTCCGGCCGACGTTCATCCTCGCGGTGCCGTACATCTTCGAGAAGGTCTTCAACGCGGCCCGCCGGAAGGCCGAGAACGACGGCAGGGCGGGCCCCTTCGACAAGGCCGTGGAGTGCGCGGTGAAGTACGCGGACGCCCAGGAGGCGAAGGCGTTCGGCACGGGACCCGGACCGTCCGCGTCGCTGCGCATGCAGCACTCGCTCTTCGACAAGCTCGTGTACTCGAAGGTGCGCGAGGCGATGGGCGGCAAGGTGCGCCAGGCGATGTCCGGCGGCAGTGGTATGGACCGGCGGCTCGGCCTGTTCTTCGCCGGAGCGGGCGTCGCGATCTACGAGGGCTACGGGCTGACCGAGTCGACGGCCGCCGCCACCGCGAACCCGCCCGAGCAGACCCGCTACGGCACGGTCGGCAAGGCGATCCCCGGCACGTCGGTGCACATCGCGGACGACGGCGAGGTGTGGCTGTACGGCGACAACGTCTTCCAGGGCTATCTCAACGACCCGAAGGCCACCGACGCCACCCTGCACGACGGCTGGCTCGCCACCGGCGACCTGGGCGCGCTCGACGAGGACGGCTATCTCACGATCACCGGGCGCAAGAAGGAGATCCTGGTGACGTCCGGCGGCAAGAGCGTCTCGCCGCAGCAACTGGAGGAGCGGGTCCGCGATCATCCGCTGGTCGCGCAGTGCATCGTGGTCGGCAACGACCGCCCGTACATCGCGGCGCTCGTCACCCTCGACTCGGAGGCCGTCGCGCACTGGCTCGGCATGCGCGGCAAGCAGCTGATGAACCCGGCCGACCTGGTGCGCGACCCGGATCTGGAGATGGAGGTGCGCCGCGCGGTGGTGGCCGCCAACACGCTGGTCTCGCAGGCGGAGTCGATCCGTACGTTCCGCATCCTGGCCCACCAGTTCACCGAGGAGCACGGGCTGCTCACGCCGTCCCTGAAGCTGAAGCGGAAGGCGATCGAGGCGGCGTACTCGGCGGAGGTGGACGCGCTCTACGGGCCCTGAGGTCCCTCGCTCCGGCACGGGCGCGGTTTCTGACGGTTCATCAATTACCGATGCGTCAGTTATTGACGGTTCGTCAGGTCGCACACAGAATCACCCTCACTTCGACGGAGGGGGCCCGACCGTGTCGCGACCGATCCGCGCCATCACCGCCACCGTGGCGGCGCTCCTGCTCGCCACCGCCTGCAACTCCACGGCCACCGACAACTCACCTTCCAACAAGGGAAGTTCGGTCCGCGGCGTGACCGACGACTCGATCAAGGTCGGCGGCATCGTCTCCATGACCACGGCGAGCGGATACAGCAAGAAGGACACCGACCTGGGCGCGCGGGCCCGCTTCGACCGCGCCAACGCCGAGGGCGGCGTCAACGGCCGGAAGATCGACTACCTGGGCGCGGAGGACGACGGGCAGGACCCGGCGAAGAACCTGGCCGCGGCCCGCAAACTCGTCCAGCAGGACAAGGTGTTCGCGATCGCGCCGATGAGCTCGGTGACGTTCTCCGGGGCGGACTTCCTCCAGAAGCAGGCGGTGCCGACGTTCGGCTGGGGCACGCTGCCGTCGTTCTGCGGCCCGACGTACATCTACGGATACGGCGGCTGCATGGTGCCGATGCCCGGCGGCACCATCTCGCAGACCTGGCCGGAGGGGCTCAAGAACGTCACGGACGGCTCGCAGGGCAAGTCGGTCGCGATCCTCGCCAACGACAACGACGCGGGCACCTTCGCCATCCGCACCTACAAGCAGTCGTTCGCCTCCGCCGGCTACAAGGTGACGTACGCCAAGGCCTCCGTGCCCGCGACGTCCGTGCCGAGCGACTGGTCCGCGTACACGAAGGAACTGCTGCGCAGCGACGGCGGCAAGGCGCCCGACGTGGTCGTGTCCGTCATGCAGACCCCGTACAACATCGGCCTGTTCACGGCCGTCAAGCGCACCGGGTTCAAGGGTGTGCTGACCGATCCGACCGACTACGACCCGGGGCTGCTCGCCAAGAGCGCGACGAAGCAGGCGCTCGACGGGGTGCAGGTGCTGCTCTCCTTCGCTCCGTTCGAGTCGAAGACACCGGACATGGAGCAGTTCAAGGCGGACATCAAGAAGGCCGCGGGCGGCAAGGATGTCCCGCTCAACATGCACATGATGACCGGATACATGAGTGCCGACCTGTTCCTCGCCATCGCCGACAAGGCGGGCGAGGAGCTCACGGTGAAGTCCTTCCAGGCCGCGGCGGACGGATTCTCCGACAAGGGGACGATGGTCGGCGACCGTGAACTGCCGCGCGGGCAGCGGGAGTCGTTCGGCTGCGGGGCCCTCGTGCAGCTCAAGGGCGGGTCGTACCGGGTGTCGTCACCGTTCAAGTGCTACGACCCGATTCCCTTCAAGTAGGTCTGCCCGAAGGGGTGTTGAGATGGCCGACCTTCTCGCCTTCGTCCTGAGCGGTCTGGTGTCGGGCGCGCTGTACGCCCTGCTCGCGACCGGTCTCGTGCTGTCCTACTCGGCCTCCGGGCTGTTCAACTTCGCCCACGGCGCGACCGCGTTCCTGTGCGCCCTCGCCTTCTACGAACTCCACTCGGGCTTCGGCTGGCCAGCCGTGCCCACGGCGCTGCTCCTGGTCCTGGTCGTGGCGCCCCTGCTGGGATGGGGGCTCGACCGGCTGATGTTCCGGAAGCTGGCCCGGGTCGGGGAGAGCGCGCAGATCGTGGCGACGATCGGGCTGCTCGTCGCGCTGCCCGCTCTCGGGCTGTGGGTGGTGGAGCTCCTGGACGACGCGGGGGCGCCCCTCCTGCCCGCGGAGAACCAGTTCGGGCTGCCGGGCGTCGGGCCGAGTCCGGCGAAGAACTGGCAGCTGATGGACGGTGTCGGCATCGACTCCGACCAGCTGATCACCTGGGTGACGACCGCCGTGGTCGCGCTCGGTCTGTGGATCGTGCTGCGCCACACGGCACTCGGCCTGAAGCTGCGGGCCGCGGTCGACAACCGTTCGCTGGTGGAGTTGCGCGGGATGAGCGCGGACCGGCTCTCGTCGGTGGCGTGGATGATGTCGTCGGCCCTCGCGGGCCTGGCCGGGGTGCTCGCCACTCCCCTGCTCGGCCTGTCCTCGCACGACTTCACGCTGTTCCTGTTCGTGTCGGCGACGGCCGCGGTGCTCGGCCGGTTCCTGTCGATCCCGCTCGCGTTCGCGGGCGGGCTCGGGCTCGGGGTGCTCCAGAACCTGGTCGCCGGGTACGCGTCGTTCGCCGAGCGGATCACCGGGTTCCGTACGGCGGTGCCGTTCCTGATCCTGTTCGCCGGGCTCGTGCTGCTCACCCGGCGGCAGCGCACGGCGGGCACGGCAGCGGCCGACGCGCCGCCGGTCGACTATCTGGCGGGCCGGTCGTGGCTGCGCCGGTGGGGCCCGTGGGTGGTGGCGGCGGCCCTGACGGCGACGGCCTTCTACACGGTCACGACACCGTTCTGGAGCGGGATCCTCGCCCAGGGCCTCGCGATCTCCCTGGTGTTCCTGTCGTTCACCGTGGTGACCGGGCTCGGCGCGATGGTGTCCCTCGCGCAGGCGACGTTCGTGACGGGCGCGGCCCTGGTGGCCGGGCTGCTGATGAGCCACGGGTGGCCGTTCCTCGGGGCGGCGCTGGCCGGGACGTGCGCGGCGGCGGCCCTCGGCGCCCTGGTGGCGCTTCCGGCGCTGCGGCTCGGCGGGCGCTCGCTCGCCCTCGCGACACTCGCGCTGGCCTTCCTCGCCGACCAGGTCCTCTTCCAGATGGGCTGGTTGAGGAACGGCGACACCGGGTGGGAGATCCCGCGCCCCGTGTTCGGGCCCGTCGATCTCGGCGACGACCGGGCGATGGGCGTGGCCATGGTCGTGCTGTGTGTCGCCGGGGTGGCGGCGCTCGGCGCGCTGCGCGGGTCGCGGGCCGGGCGGGCGATGCTGGCGGTGCGTTCGGCGCCGGCCGCGGCGATGGCGTCCGGCGTCTCCGTCGTCCGCACGAAGCTGCTGCTGTTCACCGTCTCCGCGGGGCTCGCCGGGTTCGGCGGCGTGATGTACGCGTCGTACAACACCCGGATCACCGCGACGGACTTCACGGCGATGACCGGTCTGATCTGGCTCGCGGTGGTGGTCGCGGCGGGGGTGCGGCGTCCGCAGTTCGCGGTGGTCGCGGGCCTGACCTTCGCGGTCGTACCGCACCTCGTCAGCGACTACGTGACGGAGTCGGTCCAGCTCCCGGTGATCCTCTTCGGCCTCGCGGGACTCGCCCTCGCCAACGACCCCGACGGGTACTGCGCCGCGTTCTCGGTCCGCAGGCACCGCCGCAGGGCGGCCACCGTCACCGCCGTCGCACCCGGCACCGTGCCGCCGCCCGAGTCCGGGGCAGCGCTCCAACTCGCCGCCGTCCAGGCCGGATACGACGGCGCGCCCGTCCTGCTCGGTGTCGACCTCACGGTCCGCCCCGGCGAGATCGTCGCGCTGCTCGGACCGAACGGCGCCGGGAAGTCCACGACGTGCAAGGTGGCGGCCGGGCTCATGGCACCGCTCCAGGGACAGGTGTACGTCGCCGGGGAGGCGGTGGGCCGCGAGGGCGCGGTCCGCCGGGCGCGGTCCGGGGTGGTCCTCGCCCCCGAGGGCCGGGGTATCTTCCCCTCCCTCACGGTCGACGAGAACCTCGCCCTGCACCTCCCGCTCACGGCGGACCGGTCGGCGGTGTACGAGCGCTTCGCCGGGCTCGCCGCCCGCCGGGGAGTCCCGGCCGGTTCGCTCTCGGGCGGCGAGCAGCAGCTCCTCGCGCTCGCCCCGCTGCTGCACAGCCCGCCGCGCGTCCTGATCGCGGACGAGCCGTCGCTCGGTCTTGCGCCCCGCGTCGTCGACGAGGTGTACCGGCTCCTGGCCGAACTCCGCGACGCGGGCACGGGGTTGCTGCTCGTCGAGGAGAAGGCGTCCGAGATCCTCGGCGTCGCCGACACCGTGGCGTACCTCGCGCAGGGCCGGGTGACGTGGTGCGGGCCGCGCGACCAGGTCGAGGAGCGGCGGCTCACGGACGCGTATCTGGGCATGGCGCCGGCCGCGGGCCGGGCGGAGGAGGCGGGCCGGGCATGACCCACGTACTGGAGGCGGAGGCCGTCGGGGTGCGGTTCGGCGGGGTGCGGGCCCTGGACGGGGTGGGGCTGCGCCTCGCGGCGGGCGAGGTGTGCGGCCTGATCGGGCCGAACGGCGCGGGCAAGACGACCTTCTTCGACGTCGTCTCGGGCATCCGGCGCCCGGACACCGGCCGCGTCCTGCTCGACGGCACGGACATCACCCGCCGCTCGCCGGTGTGGCGGGCCCGGCACGGGATGCGCCGCACGTTCCAGCGCCAGCAGCTCTTCGGCCAGCTCACGGTGGCGGACAACCTGCTGGTCGCGCAGGAGTGGCGGCGCGGCGGCGCGGACGCCGACCGGGCGGGCGAGCTGCTGCGCTCCTGCGGCCTCGACGACCTCTCCCCGCCTACGCGGGCACGCTGCCGGTGGGCCGGGCGCGCATGGTGGAACTGGCGCGGGCGGCGGCCGACCGCCCGCGCGTCCTGCTCCTCGACGAGCCCGCATCGGGCATGGCGGCCGAGGAGCGGGCCCGGCTCGCGGCGGTGGTGCGGCAGCTCGCCGAGGAGGACGGGTGCGCGGTGCTGCTCGTCGAGCACAACGTGGCGTTCGTGATGGAGCTGTGCTCCCGGGTCGTGGTCCTCGACCTGGGCCGGGTCCTCGCCGAGGGAACCCCGGAGGAGGTGCGGGCGGACGACCGGGTTCGGGAGGCGTACCTGGGCACCGCGGCCGCCCAGCCCCCGGCACAGGGTTCACATACCTGACTCTCGTGCGGTTGTCCCACGTTCCCCACGCGTCCGTCCCGTGGCTGGCATGCTGGAATCGAGAATCCGCCCACAGGAATGCGCGTACTTCCGTGATCGTTGACCATGGGAGTACCAACCGACGAGTTAAAGGACCGACACCTCGTGAGCAAGGTTCCCCCGATCATCCTGAACAACGGCGTCGAGATGCCGCAGCTCGGCTTCGGTGTGTGGCAGGTGCCGGACGACGAGGCCGAGAAGGCCGTCGCGACGGCACTGGAGGCCGGGTACCGCAGCATCGACACCGCCGCCATCTACGGCAACGAAGAGGGCACCGGCAAGGCCGTCGCCGCGGCCGGCCTGCCCCGCGAGGAGCTCTTCGTCACGACGAAGCTGTGGAACGCCGACCAGGGCTACGACGCCACGCTGCGCGCGTTCGACACCTCGCTGGCCAAGCTGGGCCTGGACTACGTGGACCTGTACCTGATCCACTGGCCGCTGCCGTCCAAGGACACGTACGTGGACACGTACAAGGCGTTCGAGAAGATCCACGCCGACGGCCGCGCCCGCGCCATCGGCGTCTCGAACTTCCTCCCGGAGCACCTGGACCGTCTCACCTCGGAGACGAACATCATCCCCGCGGTGAACCAGATCGAGCTCCACCCGCACCTCCAGCAGCACGCCTCCCGCGAGAAGCACGCGGAGCTCGGCATCGCGACCGAGGCCTGGTCACCGCTCGGCCAGGGCAAGGGCCTCCTGGAGGTCCCGGCGATCATCGCCATCGCCCAGAAGCACGGCCGCACCCCGGCCCAGGTCGTCCTGCGCTGGCACGTCCAGCTCGGCAACGTCGTGATCCCCAAGTCCGTGACCCCGTCCCGGATCAAGGAGAACATCGACGTGTACGGCTTCGAGCTGGACCCCGAGGACCTCGGCGCGATCAGCGCGCTCAACGAGGACCGCCGGCTCGGCCCGGACCCGGCCACGTTCGACGTGGTGTGATCCGTCCGTAGCTGTGGGGCCACCGTCGCGGGTACGTCCGCGGCGGTGGCCCTTTCTCGGGCCGCGCCGGGGACGGCGGAGCCGCCCGATCCGGCCCTCACGCCCGCGCAACTCCAGTACGTGCTGGGCGAGTTCGGGCCGCACCGCGCGGAACCGGCGCGAAAGGCTAGGCGGGCTTCACCGCGGTGTGCACCGTGTGGGCGAGGAGCAGGAACAGGTCGGCCCGCCGGTGCAGGCTCCGCAGGTCGGCCGGGTCGAGGAGGCGGTCCAGGGTGGCGAGGTCGTCGGCGGCCATGACCTCGGCGGCCGCTTCCCGGCGCCGGGTCCACAGCTCCACCACCAGGTCGCGGGCGTCGGGCGCCAGCGGTGCGGGCAGGTCGAGGAGGAAGGTGCGGCTGGTCGCGCCGGTCAGGCCCGCGTCCGTCAGGAGCTCCGCCCAGTCCTCGGTGTCCGGCTCGGCGCCCGGCAGCGACGCGCGCATCGCGGCGAACCAGTCCTCCTCCAGCGCGTCGGCGCGCGCCTGGAGTCCGGGGCGGCCGAGGCCGAAGTCACGGGGCAGGCAGCGCCACGGCAGGCCGCCCTCGACGAGCGCGAGGGTGCCGCCGGGGGCGAGCCGGCCGGCCAGCGCGGCGACCGCGGCCCGCTGGTCGCCGACGTGGTGCAGGGAGCGGGCGGCCCAGATGAGGTCGGCCGACGGCAACGCGTCGATGGCGTCCGGGAGTTCGACGCGCAGTGTGCTGATCCGGTCGCCGAGGCCGGCCTCCGCGGCGCGCTCGGCGGCGCGGGTGAGCAGCTTCTCCTCCGGGTCCGCCGCGATCACGCGGGCGTCGGGGAACGCGGTGGCGAGCTGACGCGAGACGGCGCCGGGACCGCTGCCCGCGTCGACGATCAGGCCGGTGCCCGCGGGGCGCTCGGCGCGCAGCCAGTCCAGGGCCTGGGTGTAGAGCGGCCGGTAGACCTCGGCGTTGCTCTCCAGGTGCGGGATCAGGGCGACCCAGTCCAGGTCCGTGTGGTCGTGGTGGTGGCCGTGGGCCGCCCCCTGCCGACCGTGGCCTCCCTGGTGACCGTGTCCGTCCTGCTCGTGCTGCTGGTGCTGCCCGTGCTCTTCGTGGCCGTGTGCCATCGCCTGATCGCCGTCCTTCATGCCTGTGCCGTGCCTGCCGTCGCGCGTTCTCCAGGGTGCGCGGCATCGCACACACAAGCAAGCCGCCTTGCTGTTTCCGCAAAGACGGGTGGTCCTCTGTGGTCGGGACCCCTGTTGCCCGAGGCGACCCGGCAGGCCACCGCAGGTGATCCGGCGCGCACGCCCGGCCCCCGCGGGTGCGGGGGCCGGACGGTCCCGGTTACAGCGCCGGGTACGCGTTCTTCATCAGTTCCTGGAACTGGGCGGAGAACCAGTGCCCGGACACCGGCGCGTTCGGCAGCGCCCCGGACAGGTGGTTGTTGTTGCGCGGGTTGCCCGTGTACGTCGGGTCGCACATGCGGTCGAAGCCCTTGCCCTCGTCGTTGTCGATGGCGGTGCTCGAACCGTCGGACTCACCCGGCGGCTTCATCCACACGTAGGCGTCGATGCCGGTGGCGGGGTTGGCCTGCGGCCGCTCACCGAGGCCGGCTCCGCTCTGGTTGCACCAGTTGCCGAGGTGGATGCGGCGGTCGTAGCGCCCGCCGTCCACGTACGTGTCGACATCGGTCGTGGCCCCCGGACCCGTGGGCCGGGCGGTGCCGCCCCAGCCGTTGCGGGAGGTGTCGATCAGCATGCCGAGGTTCTGGTCGAAGCCGAGCGAGACGAGCTTGGTGCGCATGGCCTGGGCGTACGAGAGCTCGTCCGTGTAGCGGTTCCAGTCCACCCACTTCGACTCGCGCACGGACTTGCCGGCGACCGTGTCGCCGATCGCGAAGTTGTTCTCCTTGAGGGCGCTGTAGTTGGCCGTGTTCACGATGAAGCCGTGGACGTCGGAGAGCTTGGCGCCGTTGCTGGACGCGGTGGTCTTGAACAGCTCGGCGGAGGCGCCGAAGTTGTCGTCCCAGCCGAGCCAGCCGTGGTGGCCCGCGTCGATGTAGTTGTAGACGTTCGGGATGTCACCGAGCTTGTCGAGGGCGTAGCCGACGCCCTTCTGGTAGTTGCCGTTCGCCTTCATCACGTCGCAGTTGGGGGTGGCCGTGGGGCGGCCGCTGACGTTGGTGACGAGGTTGGGCAGCGAGTCGATCTCGATCGTCGTGACGATGCGCAGGGCCGCGTACTTGGGGTCGGCGAGGATCGCGGCGATCGGGTCGATGAAGTCGCTCTTGTACTTGTCGATGTCGGTGGGGCCGAGTTCACCGTTGGAGGCGAGCGCGGCGCAGTCGCGGCCGGGGAGGTCGTAGACGACGAGCTGGACGACTTCTTCGCCGCTGCCCTTCTGGGTGAGGGCGGCGTCGAGGTGGTCGCGCAGGCCCATGCCGTCACCGACGCCGTCGATCGCGGCGATGCGGTCGAGCCAGACGCCGGTGGGCTGGTTCGCGACGCGGTCGCCGCCGGGTTCGGCCTTGGCCTTCGCGGCCCACTCCGGGTTCACGTACACCTTGGCGCCCGCGTACGGGTTGTCGACGCGGCCCGTCGGGTCCGGATCGGGGTCGGGGTCCGGCGGAGTGGTGTCCTCGTTGCAGGTGACGCCGTTCAGCTTGAACGTGGTGGGCAGCGCGTTGCTACCGCTGTACGTGCCGTTGAAGCCGAAGGAGGTGGAGCCGCCGGTGGCGAGGGCGCCGTTGTACGAGAGGCTCTTGGCGGTGACGGCGGTGCCGGACTGGGAGATGTCGGCGTTCCAGCCGCTGCTGACCTTCTGGTTGCCCGCGAAGGACCAGGTCAGGTTCCAACTGGTGGTCGCCGCGCCGTTGTTGGTGACGGTGACGGCGGTGGTGAAGCCGGTGTCCCACTGGTTCTGGACCTTGTAGTCGACGGTGCAGCCGGTGGCGGCAGCGGCGGCGCCGAGGTCGGCGGGCAGCGCGGCGGCGGTGCCCACGCAGGCGGCGCCGGAGAGGACGAGTGCGGCGAGCAGGGCGGTGCCCGCTCTGGTTCTGGTACGGCTCATGGGGTGCTTTGTCCCTTTCGATTCTGTGGTGCTGTGGGGGTGTGCGGGGCTAGCCGTTCAGGGCCCGCAGGTGATCGCGGAGCCCGATTCCGTACGCCGTCGGTGTGCCGTCGTACGCACTGATGAGGGACGGTCCCGAGGAGCAGTCCCAGGTGTTCCAGGTCCAGCCGAGGTACGACAGCTTGCGGTCGTCGAACCACTTCATGACCCGGTCGATGAACCCGTGCGAGCAGGTGTTCTCGCCGATCTCCCCTGCCACCAGCGGGACCTGGGCCGCGACGGGCGCGAGCGTGGAGTCCCAGCAGCTCTCGGTGGCGCAGGTGTTGAAGTTGTAGACGTGCCAGGCCGCGGCGAGATTGCCGGCCGGGTCGTCGGGCTTGTGCTGGAGCCACTGGCCGAGGTCGTTGGAGTAGGCGAGGCCGCCCGCCAGGATCAGGTTGGAGGCGCCCGCCGCGCGCACGGCGTCGACGAGGTCCTGCATGCCGGCGACCTCGTAGCCGATCCCGGGGCAGGTGCCGCCGTCCTTCCAGCAGGCCCATGCCTCGGTCTGGCTGGAGGTGGCGCGGTCCGGGTACGGCTCGTTGAACAGGTCGAAGGCGACCGCCGGATCGTTCTTGAAGGTGCTCGCGACCGAGGACCAGAAGCTGGGCGCGTACCGGGCGTCCGGCATCGGCTTCTGGCAGGTGGCGTGGACGTCCGAGCAGCCGGCGCTGTTGCCGGTGTACTGGCCGTACGACCAGTGCATCTCCAGGATCGGCGTCATACCGTGGGCCTTGACCTTGGTCACCAGCTCCTGGATGGCGGAGCGGTAGTTGGCACCTCCGTACTCGGGTTTGATGTTGTCGAGGCCGAGCCAGCACTCCTCGTTGAGCGGGATACGGACGGCGTTGGCCTTCCAGTCGGCGATGGCCTTGACGGCCGCGTCGTCGACCGGACCGTCGAAGATCCCGTAGCCCTGTACGCACATGAACTCGGCGCCGGAGCGGTTCACGCCGAGGATGCGGCGGGTGGCGCCGGACGCGTCGACGAGCTTGTTGCCGGAGACCTTCAGGGCCGGGGCGGTGCCGTCACCGGGGTCCGTGGGATCGGTCGGATCCGTGGGGTCCGTCGGGTCGGTGCCGTTCGTGGCGCAGGTGGTGCCGTTCAGCTTGAAGGCGGTGGGCACGGTGTTGGCGCCCGACCACGTACCGATGAAGCCGGCGGACACGCTCGCGCCGGTCGCGAGCGATCCGTTCCAGGACTCGTTGGCGGCGGTCACGGCCGTGCCGGACTGCGACCACTTGGCGCTCCAGCCCTGGGTGACCTTCTGACCGTCGGCGAAGGCGAAGGACAGGCTCCAACTGTCTCTCGCCGCGCCGTTGTTGGTGACCTTGACCGCCGCCTGGAAGCCGGTGTCCCACTGCCCGGTGACGGAGTACTCCACCGAGCAAGCGGGGGCAGCGGCGGACGCGGTGGTGCCGGTCACCGGGACGAGCGTGGCCGCGCCGAGGGCGCAGGCCACTAAAAGCGCAGAACGCGGGGGGTGTCGCATGAGCGACTCCTTGCAGCTCGGGCGTGACCGGAACGGGCCGGCACGTCGACTGATGGAATCGCTCCCACTGGTTGGTGGAGGACTGTAGAGAAAGAACTGCCGTCAAGCAACAGAGGAGTTGCCATTTTTCTCTGTCGAACTAATTCGACTCTTCAAGCCCCTTGACCCTGAATTCCCCCTTCCCCATCCTTGGGAGCGCTCCCACTGGTTCACAGGTTGTCGAGCCGCACCAGGAGGACCCCCCATGCCCAAGAGACCGGCCAGGCGGTTGTGGACCGCTGCGGCGGCCGCACTGGCACTACCGCTCGCCACCCTCGCGGCACTCCCAACTGACGCTCAGGCGGCGGCAGTTGAGTGCAGCGTCGACTACAGGACCAACGACTGGGGCTCCGGCTTCACGGCCGATCTGACGATCACCAACCGCGGCAGCGCGGCGATCGACGGCTGGACCCTCACCTACGCGTACACCGGTGACCAGAAACTCTCCAATGGCTGGAACGGAACCTGGTCGCAGTCCGGAAAGAACGTCACCGTGAAGGACGCCGGATACAACGCGAAGATCGCGGCCGGCGCCGCCACATCGACCGGGGCGCAATTCGCTTACAGTGGCTCGAATTCGGCCCCCACGAATTTCGCGATCAACGGCACGACCTGCGCGGGCGCCCATCAGCCGCCGGTCACGGTCCTCACCAGCCCCAAGGCCGGCGCGGTCTACACGGCCGGTGACGCGATCCCGCTGGCGGCCACCGCGGCGGCCGCGGACGGCGCCACCGTCGACAAGGTCGAGTTCTACGACGACACCACGCTGATCGGCACGGACACGTCCGCGCCGTTCGCCCTCGATACGGACGATCTCGCGTCCGGGACCCACTCCCTGTACGCGAAGGCGTACGACAGTCTGGGCGCGTCCGGCGAGTCGACCCCGGTCGGCATCACGGTCGCGGCCGGCCCCGCCCTGGTCGCGACGCCCGCCCAACTCGGCGTCCAGCAAGGCACGTCAGGCACCTTCGACGTCAAGCTCTCCACGCAGCCGACGGCGAACGTCACGGTGTCCGTGGCCCGCGCGAGCGGCAACACGGGCCTTTCGGTGTCGTCCGGCGCGAGCCTGACCTTCACCCCGTCGAACTGGAGCACGGCGCAGAAGGTGACCATCGCCGCCGACTCCTCCGGCACGGGCGCGGCCACCTTCGCGGTCACGGCACCCGGCCACACCAAGGCCGAGGTCACCGTCACGCAGCTCGCCGCGTCGACGACGTACGACGCGCGCTTCCTGGAGCTCTACGGGAAGATCACCAACCCGGCGAACGGCTACTTCTCGCCGGAGGGCATCCCGTACCACTCGGTCGAGACGCTGATCGTCGAGGCCCCGGACCAGGGCCACGAGACGACGTCGGAGGCCTACTCGTACCTGCTGTGGCTCCAGGCCATGTACGGGAAGGTGAGCGGCGACTGGTCGAAGTTCAACGGGGCGTGGGACCTCATGGAGAAGTACATGATCCCCACGCACGCGGACCAGCCGACGAACTCCTTCTACAACGCGTCCAAGCCGGCGACGTACGCCCCCGAGCACGATCTGCCGTCGCAGTACCCGGCGAAGCTGGACTCGTCGGTGTCGGTGGGCAGCGACCCGATCGCGGGTGAGCTGAAGAGCGCGTACGGCACGGACGACATCTACGGCATGCACTGGTTGCAGGACGTCGACAACGTCTACGGGTACGGCAACGAGCCCGGCAAGTGCGAGGCGGGTCCGACGGCGACCGGCCCGTCCTACATCAACACGTTCCAGCGCGGCGCCCAGGAGTCGGTGTGGGAGACGGTGCCGCAGCCGACCTGTGACGCCTTCAAGTACGGCGGCAAGAACGGGTACCTGGACCTGTTCACCGGTGACTCGTCCTACGCCAAGCAGTGGAAGTTCACCAACGCGCCGGACGCCGACGCGCGGGCCGTGCAGGCCGCGTACTGGGCGGACGTGTGGGCGAAGGAGCAGGGCAAGGGCTCCGCCGTGTCCGCGGCCGTGGGCAAGGCCGCCAAGATGGGTGACTACCTGCGGTACTCGATGTACGACAAGTACTTCAAGAAGGTGGGCAACTGCGTCGGCGCGACGACCTGCCCGGCCGGCACCGGCAAGGACGCCTCGCACTACCTGATGTCCTGGTACTACGCGTGGGGCGGCGCCACCGACAACTCGGCGGGCTGGTCCTGGCGGATCGGCTCCAGCCACACGCACGGCGGCTACCAGAACCCGCTCGCCGCGTACGCGCTGTCGTCCGTGGCCGACCTGAAGCCCAAGTCGGCGACCGGACAGGCCGATTGGGCCAAGTCGCTCGACCGGCAGCTGGAGTTCTACCGCTGGCTCCAGTCGGACGAGGGCGCCATCGCGGGCGGCGCCACCAACAGCTGGGGCGGCAGCTACGGCACCCCGCCGTCCGGCACGCCGACGTTCTACGGCATGTACTACGACGAGGCGCCGGTCTACCACGACCCGCCGTCCAACCAGTGGTTCGGCTTCCAGGCGTGGTCCATGGAGCGCGTCGCCGAGTACTACCACGAGTCGGGCGACGCGGACGCGAAGGCCGTCCTCGACAAGTGGGTCGACTGGGCCCTGTCGAAGACGACCATCAACCCGGACGGCACGTTCCGCATCCCGTCGACGCTCCAGTGGTCGGGCAAGCCGGACACCTGGAACGCGTCGACTCCCGGGGCCAACGCGGGACTTCACGTGACGGTCGCCGACTACACGGACGACGTGGGGGTCGCGGCGGCGTACGCCAAGACCCTCACGTACTACGCCGCCAAGTCGGGTGACACCGAGGCGAGGACGACGGCGAAGGCGCTGCTCGACGGCATGTGGGAGCACGACCGGGACGCGATCGGTATCGCGGTGCCCGAGACGCGGACGGACTACAGCCGGTTCGACGACGCCGTGTATGTGCCGAGCGGCTGGACCGGGACGATGCCCAACGGCGACACGATCGACTCGGCGTCGACGTTCGCCTCGCTGCGCTCCTTCTACAAGGACGACCCCAACTGGTCGAAGGTCGAGGCCTACTTGGCGGGCGGCGCGGCGCCGACGTTCACGTACCACCGGTTCTGGGCCCAGGCGGACATCGCGCTCGCCATGGGTTCATACGCGGAGCTGCTCGAATAACGCCCCGCGGCACAGCGGCTCCGTGCAGGACGGGCCGGGCGATCCTCCTCCCCGAGGGTCGTCCGGCCCGCTCCCCTGCCCTTCTCCGTCCCTCCCCTCTCCTCCCCCTCCCCCCCCTCACCCCCGGGACCCTCCATGCGCGCACCTCGAAGAACACGGCTGCTCTGCGCGGCCTTACTTGCCCTGACAGCAGGCCTCTTGACGGGCCATCAGTCACAGGCGGCCGAGTCTCCGTCGCCGAAGGCCACGTCGACGACACGGATCGCGGCCGACACGTACTCCTGGAAGAACGCCCGGATCGACGGCGGCGGCTTCGTCCCCGGCATCGTCTTCAACCGCTCCGAGGAGAACCTCGCGTACGCCCGTACCGACATCGGCGGTGCCTACCGCTGGGAGCAGGACACCAGGTCCTGGACGCCGCTGCTCGATGCGGTCGGCTGGGACGACTGGGGCCACACGGGCGTCGCCTCGCTCGCCACCGACTCCGTCGACCCGGACCAGGTGTACGCGGCCGTCGGCACGTACACGAACGACTGGGACCCGGGCAACGGCGCGGTACTGCGCTCCGCCGACCGCGGCGCGACCTGGAAGAAGACGGATCTCCCCTTCAAGCTGGGCGGCAACATGCCGGGCCGCGGCATGGGTGAGCGGCTCGCGATCGACCCGCACGACCACGACGTCCTGTACCTGGGGGCGCCCAGCGGCAAGGGCCTGTGGCGTTCGACGGACGCGGGTGTGACGTGGTCGCAGGTCACGGCGTTCCCCAACCCCGGCACCTATCGGCAGGACCCGTCCGACACGTCCGGCTACGCGTCCGACAACCAGGGCATCGCGTGGGTGACGTTCGACGAGTCGACGGGGTCCGGCACGGCCCGTACGAAGACGATCTACGTCGGGGTCGCCGACAAGGACAACGCGGTCTACCGCTCCACCGACGCGGGCGTCACCTGGGAGCGGGTGGCGGGCCAGCCCACCGGGTACCTCGCGCACAAGGGAGTCCTCGACGCGGAGAACGGCTTTCTCTACCTCGCGTACAGCGACAAGGGCGGCCCGTACGACGGCGGCAAGGGCCAGGTGTGGCGGTACGCGACGAAGACCGGCGAGTGGAAGAACATCAGCCCGGCCGCCGAGGCGGACACCTCCTACGGCTTCAGCGGCCTGACGATCGACCGGCAGCACCCGGGCACGGTCATGGTGTCGGGCTACAGCTCCTGGTGGCCGGACACGCTGATCTTCCGCTCGACGGACAGCGGCGGTACGTGGACTAAGGCGTGGGACTACACCGCGTACCCGACCCGCGCGAACCGCTACACGATGGACGTCTCGTCCGTGCCGTGGCTGACCTGGGGCGCGAACCCGACGCCGCCCGAGCAGTCGCCGAAGCTGGGCTGGATGACGGAGGCGCTGGAGATCGACCCGTTCGACTCGAACCGGATGATGTACGGGACGGGCGCGACGGTCTACGGCACCGAGGACCTGGGCAAGTGGGACACCGGCGGCACCTTCTCGATCACCCCCATGGTCAAGGGACTTGAAGAGACGTCGGTCAGCGACATCGCGTCCCCGCCGACCGGCGCGCCGCTCCTGAGCGCGCTCGGTGACATCGGCGGCTTCCGCCACACGGACCTCACCAAGGTCCCCTCGATGATGTTCACGTCCCCGAACTTCACGTCCTCCACGAGCCTGGACTTCGCCGAGTCGAAGCCGGACGTGGTGGTGCGGGCCGGAAACGTCGACTCGGGCGCGCACGTCGCCCTCTCGAACGACAACGGCGCCGACTGGTACGCGGCCGGCGCCGATCCGGCGGGCGTCACGGGCGGCGGCACGGTCGCGGCGTCGGCGGACGGCGGCCGGTTCGTGTGGAGCCCGGACGGTGCGGGCGTGCAGACCGGCACGGGGGCGTCGTGGACGGCGTCGAGCGGGGTGCCTGCGGGCGCGGTGGTCGAGTCGGACCGCTCGTCCGCGTCGACCTTCTACGCGTTCAAGTCCGGTACCTTCTACGCGAGTTCGGACGGCGGGGCCACGTTCACGGCGAAGGCGTCGAGCGGGCTGCCGACGGACGGGCCCGTGCGGTTCAAGGCGGTGCCGGGCGCGAAGGGCGACATCTGGCTGGCGGGCGGCTCGACGAAGGGCGCGTACGGCCTGTGGCACTCGACGGACGGCGGCGCGACGTTCACCAAGCTGTCGAACGTGGAACAGGCCGACACGATCGGCTTCGGCAAGGCGGCGCCCGGCGCCACGTACCAGACGCTGTACGCGAGCGCGAAGATCGGCGGCGTGCGCGGCATCTTCCGCTCGACGGACGCGGGCGCGTCCTGGACCCGTGTCAACGACGACGCGCACCAGTGGGGCTGGACGGGTGCGGCGATCACGGGCGACCCGCGCGTGTACGGCCGGGTGTACGTGTCGACGAACGGCCGGGGTGTCATCTACGGCGACTCCGCCGACAGGTCGACGCCGCCGGGCGACGGTGGCGGTGACGGCACCGCGGCCTGCACGGTCACGTACACGATCACGAACGAGTGGCCGGGCGGCTTCCAGGCCGACGTGACGCTGAGGAACACGGGCACGGCGACGTGGGGCGCGTGGTCCCTGGGCTGGACGTTCCCCGACGGCCAGAAGGTCACACAGGCGTGGAACGCGCGGGCGAGCCAGTCCGGCGCCGCGGTCACGGCGAAGAACGTCGACTGGAACGGAAAGGTGGTGGCGGGTTCGTCGGTGGGCTTCGGCTTCACGGGCAGCCGCTCGGCGACGAACGGCAAGCCCTCGGCGTTCACGCTGGACGGCAAGAGCTGCGCGACCGGCTGATCGCACGGTTGCAGGTGTCGGACGGCCGGGCCAGGAGGTGGCCCGGCCGTCCGTCATGCCTGAGCGGGCACCCCCCGGAAGATGCATAGGTCACAAGTACATCACTCAACCTTCACACCTTCTCCACAAGCGGCCTGGCGGGCACTAGCCTCTCCCCCTCACCATCCGTCGCACCGCCGTCCAGGGGGACCTCATGAGCCATCCGTACACGCCTGTTCCACCGGCGGGACCCGGTCCGCGCCCGGCCGCGAAGTGGGCGCGCAAGCGCTTCGTCCTGCCCGCGATAGGCGTCGCGTTCCTCCTCGGCGGCGCCATCGGGACGAGCGGGGACGGGGGCGACGGAGGCAGCGCCAAGCCGGCGGCCGCCCAGGTCAGGCCGACCACCACCATCACCACGACGGCCACGGCCACCGCCACGGAACGGGCCACGCCCGAGCCGGCTCCGACCGTCACGGCCACGGAGACCGTGAAGGTCAGGGTCACCGTCACGCCGCGGCCCGCCGCGGGCTCCGGGGGCGACGACTCCGCTGACGCCGCGAGCGGCACCTGCTCGATCGTGTCGAACTCCGGGAACTGCTACGCGGCCGGACAGTACTGCCGCAACAGCGACCACGGCGCCGCCACCACGACGGCGAGCGGCGCCGCGATCACCTGCCGGTACCGCTCGAACGCCTGGCGCTGGAGCTACAGCTGAGGCCGGACGGCTGACGAGCGTGGCGTCGTGGCCGTCGGTTCCGCACCGCGCGCGGCCGTCCTCGACTAACCGGGCCGTCCCCGGGCAGGAGGAACCCATGAAGATACTGATCATCCTCGTCGTCCTCGCCGTCGCCGCCGTCTGGTTCATCAAGTCGCGCCGCGGCTGACCCCGTCTCCCGGATCTGCGGACGCACGCTCCGTCATCCTTCCGGATGCGGCCCCGGCCACCCCCTCGTAGCGTGAGAGGCTCCCTCCCCCCACAAGGAGCAGTCATGGGCGAGAACGCCATGGACAAGGCAAAAGGCAAGGCCAAAGAGATGGTCGGCAAGGCCACCGGCAACGAGCGGATGAAGACCGAGGGCCAGGTCGACCAGGCCAAGGCGGACGTGGCGAAGGCCGGGGAGAAGGCCAAGGGCAAGGCCGAAGGGCTGCGCGACTCGCTGCGCAACGACGACGAGTAGAGACACGCGGCCACGCGCCCTCCCCGCCCGGCGGGGAGGGCGCGTCGTCATGTCGGCGCCGGTGGCCGTACCGTCGCACCCCCCCACCGCCTGCACGGTTCCACCACATGTGGTCTACCGTGTTCCGGCTAGCTCAACTGTGGGGGGACTCATGCGCGTTCGCGCTACCGCGGCCACGGCCGCTCTGCTTCTTGCCGCTCTGACCGCATGCGGTGGCGGCAGCGACGACACGGTCGATTCGAAGCCGTCCGCGGCGAAGAAGTCGACGAAGAAGGTCGACTGCACCGACGAGGGCCTGAGCCAGGCCGAGTGGATGAAGTTCTGTTCCGAAGAGGGCGGCGGTGCCAGCGCCGGCCCCGAAGAGGGCGCGGGGACCGGCGGCGACGGCACGGCCGGTGCGAGCAAGCTGGCCTGGGGGAAGCCGGCCAGCACGACGGGCGATCAGGACTCCGACACCGGGGGCACGCTCGAGGTGACGCCGACGACGATCACGTATCGGGCGGAGGCGATGGCCGGTACGTCGGTGAACGGAACGTTCGCCATCATCACCGTCAAGGACAAGGCTGTCGGTGACACGGCCGCCGCGGAGTCCGCCCCGGCCGGCGGCGGAGGGTGGCAGTGGATCGCACCCGACGGTCAGGCCCTGGACGAAGGGGAGAACGACGCGTCGAGCATCACGCCCCAGGGCTTCACCGGTGGCGGCACGGTGCGGGCCGGTTCGTGGGCTTGGCGCACGATCGCGTTCGACATCTCCGAGGAGCAGCGCGGCGGCAAGCTCGTCTACACGGACGGCACGGGCCAGTCGTTCCAATGGCAGGCGCCGGCCGAGGAGACCGGTCCGGAGCTCGCCGAGCTGAAGAAGGGCATGGAAGGCGCGTAGGAGAAGTACGGCGAGTACGAGGCGTACGAGAAGGTCTCCGGGTTGTTCGTGGTGCGGACAGCGATCCGGGACGCCGACCCGTCCGAAGACGGACACCCGCGTGAGACGATGCGGCTCATGACCATCGGCGTCCCCCATGAGCGCGCCCGCGGCCTCCGCGTCCGCATCGACGGCGAGAGCCGCACCCGGGGGGAGTCGTCCGATGGGTGACTTCGTCCGGTGGCTCGGCGCCCAGCTCGATGAGGACGCGCGCCGGGCGAGCAGCTGGCACACCCTCGACTGCGACATCCACGCCTACCTCGCGGGCGACGCGGACTCCGTGAAGGCGGCCATGTCGATGTTCCACGAAGCCCCGGGTGCCGTCTGCGACTGTGGGCTCCCGGCTCGGGTGCTGCGGGAGATCGGCGCCAAACGGCAGCTGATCGCCCTGCACGCGTCGGACGGCGAGGTGTGCGGGGCCTGCGGCGTGCGGGGCGAGGAGCCGTCCCACCCCTGCGTCACGCTTCGTCTGGTCGCCGCGCCCTACGCGGACCGGCCCGGCTTCCGCGAGGGTGGCGGCCGTGACGCGCGCCGCGTTCCCGCGGGAACGCGGCGCGCGTCACGGCCTGTTCGCCTGCCGGTGGGCTCAGCGCACGTCCACGCAGTCACCGGTGGCGGTGACCGGCGGCGTGGTGGTGGTGCCCTCGAACTTGTAGCGGTAGCAGCGGTCGGTGGTGGCGGTGCGCGTCTGCTTCTCGACGCCCGCCAGGCTGCCGGTGCCGGTGATGTGGCTGCTGGTGGTGGCGTACGAGCCGGTCAGCGAACGCTCCTGGAGGCGGACGGTCTGCTGGGTGTAGCCCGCGTACTTGTGGGTGTCCCAGTTGGCGCGCTCCAGCTTGCCGGTGATCGTGATCGTCTTGCCCTTGGCGACGGGCTCGGGGGCCGCGTTGTTGCTCAGCCGGGACCAGCGCTTGAGGTACCAGGTCTTGGCGTTGTCGTTGTCCACGTCGGGGGTCGCGTCGGTGATCGCCCAGAGGCGGACCTTCCAGGCCCCGGCGTCCTCGTTCGTCAGGAGGCTCTGGGGGTCGATCTTGAAGGTGGCCGTGCAGTGGTACGTGGCGCCGTCGGACGCGACGCAGGGGTCGGTGTCCGCGTCGAACTGCTCGGAGTTGAGGAACTGCTCGAGCCCGTCCTCGGTGTCGGTGCCGCGCCAGATCGACGCGTGGCTGCCGTAGAGCTTCGTGCCGCCGCTGACCGTCCACTTCACGGTGATCGTCTGCGTGTTCGCCGTACCGACGCGGGCGCTGTCGCCGCCGTTGACGGTGATGTTGGAGACGACGGTGGCGTCGTCGGCGGCCGCGGCCAGGGTCTTGGCCTTGGGGGCGGCGTCCTTCGCCGCCACCGTGTCGGCGAACGCAGTCCTGCTCTGCTCCAGCGCCTCGTCCGCGTCGGTCCCGCCGGCCGTCGCGGACGGGGTGACGAGCAGGCCGACGGCGAGCCCGGAGGCGGCCAGTGCGCTGACGCCGAGGATCACCTTCTTGCGGGACGTCACCTTGCTGCGGGAGTGCTGGGACACGAGGAGGCTCCGTATCGCTGTCGATGGGCGGACGCGGATCACCGGTCACGGATCACGGGCGGACCCACATCACGCACGGCCAGGGCGGCCGCACCGTTTTGATCGGCGACGGAGCGAAAAGGTTGTACGCGAGAGGCAGTTGGGGCTTGTGGGATACGTCACCCAGCGGCGTCGCCGGGTGACGTCGCCGTCGTCGGTGTCGATGACCTGGATGCTCCCGGCGACTCCGCGCCCGATCCGCTTGGCCGGGAGGGATGCGGACGATCGTGCCGTTCGCCGTCTCGTAGTTGATGAGGGGTGACTACGCCCGCGCCCGCATACAGTCAGCCCGTGCCGCCGAAGCAGCCGAAGACACCGCCCCGCCAGATCCGCGGCGGGGACACCTGGTACGACTTCGACGCCGCCGCGAAGGCGACGGGCACCGAGCGTGCGGCCCCGGGCCCGGCTGATGGATGACCTGCCGGTGGCTCCTGCCGCAGGGTCGGTGGCTCCACCGGCGGGACGACGACGGGGCCGCGGTGGTTGCCGACGAGTCGGGGCGCGTCATCGTCCCCGTCGACCGCGCCACGGACGAGAGCGCCGGAATCCACATCGCCGAACATGATCCGATGCGGGTACTGGAAGAGGTCACCGCGAAGACCAGGCTGATCGCATGGGCACTCAAGCAGCCCGCCGGCACGACCGAGAAGGTGCTGCGCCTCATCGCTGAGACGTACAGGCACCGACCCGGCCACCGAGCGGAGTGGCGCCCCTGATCCCCCGGCCCGCCCCGCCCCACTCCGACACCGGTGGCGCACGCGCGTCATGTCTGGGCAGGGGCGGCCGGTGCTCGGCGAGCTCCGGCCGCCTCGCTGGGTGACCTCGTTCTCAGGGCGTGCCGGTCACGTCCTCACGGCGTCGTGATCGTCGGGCGTGGTGCCGTCGGCATGCCGTCCCCGATGAAGAAGCTCGGGTGCGGTGGCTGGTTGTACGCGGTGTTCTGCCAGGCGAGCGCCGTGCGGTACATCGTGTCGTGGAGGAGGGTCGTGATGCGGGTGCTGGTCTCGACCGGGGTCGAGTAGACGCGCAGGGCCGTGTTGTCCGTCGTCGGCCACACGACCTCCTCGCGCCAGTCGCCGAGGATGTCGCCGGACAGGGACGGCGTGGCCTTCGTCGAGTTGTTGGAGTGGACGCCGGAACCGGTCAGCAGGCGGGTGTCCGCGGACGGGCCGTACTTGTCGAGGTGCGTGCCGTCGAGGAGTTCACGGGTGGTGTCGCCGTCCCACCAGGACAGGAAGTTCGTCGAGGACGGCTTGTGCGTGCTGACGACCGTGCCCTTGGTGTTGCGGATGCCCGACTCGGCCGACGACCAGGATTCGGCGCCCGCGCTGCCGGACCAGATGTCGCCGGAGACACCGCGCCCGTTGTCGCCGTTCGCGGGGGTCGACCACAGGACCGTGCCGGTCTTCGCGTCGGCCATCCAGGACGACGGCTTGGAACTGTCCTCGTCGACCTTGAACTCCTCCAGGCCCGCGCGGGACGGGTCGAGGTCGCCGACGTGCATCGCGTCGCCGTGGCCGTTCTTCGTGGTCCACAGGCCCGAGCCGTTGTCGTCGACGGCCATCGCGCCGTAGACGATCTCGTCCTTGCCGTCGCCGTCGACGTCCGCGACGGAGAGCTGGTGGTTGCCCTGCCCGTCGTACCCCTTGCCGGTGTTCGTCGAGGAGTTGGTGTCGAAGGTCCAGCGGCGGGTGAACTTCCCGTCGCGCCAGTCCCACGCCGCGACGACCGTCCGCGTGTAGTAGCCGCGCGCCATGATCAGGGAGGGGCGGGCGCCGTCGAGATAGGCCGTACCGGCGAGGAAGCGGTCCACGCGGTTGCCGTACGAGTCGCCCCACGACGACACCGTGCCGCGCGCGGGGACGTAGTCGACGGAGCCCAGGGCCGCGCCGGTCCCGCCGTCGAACATCGTCAGGTACTCGGGGCCCGACAGGACGTAGCCGCTGGAGTTGCGGTGGTCGGCGGACGAGCTGCCGATGACCGCGCCCTTGCCGTCGGTCGTCCCGTCGGACGTCTTCATGGCGACCTCGGCCCTGCCGTCGCCGTCGTAGTCGTACACCTGGAACTGTGTGTAGTGCGCGCCCGAGCGGATGTTCTTCCCGAGGTCGACGCGCCACATCCGCGTGCCGTCGAGCTTGATCGCGTCGACGACGGTGTTGCCGGTGTAGCCGGACTGGGAGTTGTCCTTGGCGTTCGTGGGCTGCCACTTGAGGACGAACTCGAGGACGCCGTCGCCGTCGAGATCGCCGACCGACGCGTCGTTCGCCTCGTACGTGTACGCCACCCCGTCGGGGGTCGTGCCGCCCCCGGGCGGGGTGATCGGTACGTCCTTGTAGCCCGAGCGGAACTGGATCGCGTGCGGGGAATCCGCCTGCTCGGTGCCGTTGACGACCGCGCGGACCGTGTAGTCGGCGGAGCTGGGCGCGCCGGAGTGGAAGAAGTTCGTGGAGCCGGTGACGGGCGTGGAGTTGACCTTCGTACCGGCGCGGTAGACGTTGAAGGACACGGTGTCCGGGTCGGTGCCGAGCCACCGCCACGTGACCAGGTTCCCCGCGTCGGTGTGCACGCTGACCAGGCCGCGGTCGAGCGCTTCGGCCTGCCGGGCGGTGGCGGCGGAGGCGTCGTCACCGGGCAGGACGGCGATCCCGGTTCCGGCCAGGGCCGCGGCGGCGGTCGCGGCGAGCAGCGGACGGCGGCGTCTGCGGTGGGGGCGGTGCGGACGGGGCATGCGGGCTCCTGGGGGTGGGACCGTGCGGGTGGGAACGTGCGAGGGCTTACGTTCCGTCAGTCGCCGCCGCGGGTCGATCAGTTGCCGCCGTGCGGAGAACAGTTACGGGGCTCAGCCGCCGCCCGCGTACAGCCTCCCCAGCGCCGCGGCCGTGGTCGCGATCCGTCGCCGTAGGTCGAGCGGCTCGATCACCTCGATGTCGGCGCCGAGCCGCAGGAAGTCGTCGTGGGCGCGGTCGAGGGACTCGATGGGGAGGCGGGCCAGGGTCCAGCCGTCCGGTTCGGGCGTGCCGGTGGTGTGCGCGGCGCGGGCGGCGGGCCCGGTGAGGCGGTCGGCGGCGCCGGGCGCCAGCCGGACCAGGGCCTCTCCCGCGTGCAGGCGTCGATGGAAGTCCGCCTGGTAGGCCTGCCAGTACGCGGCCAGGTCGAAGGTCTCCGGCGGGTCGAACTCGTCGTCGCCGGTGTGGAGTCGGAGGATCTGGTCGACGCGGTAGGTGCGCGGGGCGCCGCTGCCGGCCGACGCGACGACGTACCAGCGGCCCGCCTTGAGCACGAGCCCGTACGGTTCCCACCGCCGCTCCACGTCGGTGGGTTCGCGCCAGCGGCGGTAGACGACGTGCAGCACGCGCCGGTCCCAGACGGCGGCCGCCACCGCGGGCAGGTGCGGGACGGCGTCCTCGTCGGCGTACCAGCCGGGTGCGTCGAGGTGGAAGCGGGCACTGATCCGGTCGGCGTGCGCGCGCAGCTCGGCGGGGAGCGCGGCCCGTACCTTCAGCTGGGCCGCCGCGAGGACGGGGCCGAGTCCGAGGTCGGCGGCGGGGCCCGGTGCGCCCGCGAGGAAGAGGGCCTCGGCCTCGTCGGTGGTCAGGCCGGTGAGGCGGGTGCGGTAGCCGTCGAGCAGGCGGTAGCCGCCGGCGTGGCCCGAGTCCCCGTACAGCGGGACGCCGGCGGCGTGCAGCGCGTCGATGTCGCGGTAGACGGTGCGCACGGACACCTCCAGCTCGGCGGCGAGCTGCGCGGCCGTCATCAGCCCCCTGGTCTGGAGCAGCAGCAGGATCGAGACGAGCCGGCTGGACTTCACGGCGCCGTCCCGGGCACGGACCGGCACGCGTCAGCTGTCACGACGTCTGTTTTCACTGACACAGGATGTCAGTGAAGCGGTCCTAACGTGCGGGCATGGCCTTCGAGGAGAAACTGCTGACGGTGCCGCCGCCCATCGAGGTGGCGGGCCGCCGCGTCAAGCGCTACCACGTCACCGCCGACCCGGCGGGCATCGCGCCCGACGTCGCCGAGGCGGCGTACGCGATCCTGCCCGAGCTGCTGCCCGACCCCGACGGCACGCCGCCCGCGACGTTCGTCGTGCTGCACCGGGGCGGCGACACCGGCGCGTACCTGAACGCGTACAGCTGGGTGTGGGACAACGTCCTGCACTTTCGGGGCGCGGCCGCGGGTCAGCCCGCGCTCGGCTGCCCGGACACCGATCCGACCCGCTTCGTACGGCCGGACAAGCCGTGGATCGGCTGCGTCTGGGAACTGCCGCCGCTGCTGCACGAGCGGAACGCCTGGGTGCGTCACATGCTCGCGCCGCACCGGCCCGACCTCGACGCCTACGTGCACGACACCCTGCCCGAGGGCACCACAGGAGGACGCTCATGAGCACCGCCCACGACTTCGACTTCTTCTTCGGCGACTGGGACGTCGCGCACCGCCGGCGTCTCGACTTCCTCGACCCGGACAGCGGGTGGGAGGAGTTCGGGGCGACGAGCCGCTGCTGGAGCCTGTTCGGCGGTGCGGCGAACATCGATGAGCTGCTCGTTCCTGAGCAGGGCTGGAAGGCGCTCACGCTGCGCCTGTTCGACCCGCAGGCCCGGCAGTGGTCGCTGAACTGGGCCACCGAGCGCTCGGGCCGCGTCTTCCCGCCGGTGGTCGGACGGTTCGAGGGCGACGGGCGGCGCGGCGCGTTCTTCGGCGACGACACGCACGACGGGAAGGACGTGCGGGTGCGCTTCGTGTGGTCCGGGATCAGCGCGACGAGCGCCCACTGGGAGCAGGCGTTCTCGCTCGACGCGGGGCGTACCTGGCTGTCGAACTGGACGATGGCGTTCACCCGCCGCCCCGACCCGGCGTCTTCCCCACGCGCTTGACTTCGTGTGCACTTCAGCACGTTCACTCCTTGTCAGAGCAAGCCCGGCGCGCGGCACGGTGGCGCCGGGCCCGACGAGGGGACGATCCATGACCGGCATGAAGTACCGCACCATCGGCACCGCTCCGGCGACGCGCCGCGAGGTGAGCGTGCTCAGCCTCGGCGCGATGCTGTTCGGCACGGCGACGGACGAGAAGACGGCGTTCGCGATCCTGGATCGGTACGTCGAGGCGGGCGGCACGTTCATCGACACGTCCGACAACTACGCGTTCTGGAACACCGGGAGCGTCGGCGGCGAGAGCGAGACCGTCCTCGGCAACTGGCGGCGCAGTCGCGGCATCGGCGACGAGGTCGTCATCGCGACGAAGCTGGGCGCGGCGCCGCTCGCGCCGGGCACGAGCTACGTCGACAACGCGGAGGGGCTGTCGGCGGCCGCGATCCGGTCGGCGGTGGCGGGCAGCAAGGCGCGGCTCGGTATGGACAAGCTCGACCTGTTGTACGCGCACATCCCGGACGCGAACGTCGAACTCGCTGAGACGGTAAGGGAGTTCGGGGCGCTCGTGAACGAGGGCGAGGTCGGGCTGCTCGGTGTCTCCAACCACTGGGCGTGGCAGGTGGAGCGGGCGCGGGCCATCGCGCGGGCCGAGGGACTGCCCGGCTACGAGGTGCTCCAGTACCAGCACAGCTACCTCCGGCACCGCACGGACCTGCCGAGCCAGCTCTCGCCGGACGGCGAACTCGGCACGGCCGACGGCAACCTGCTCAGCATGGTGCGCGCCGAGCCGGACCTGACGCTCGTCGCGTACTCGCCGCTGCTGGCCGGCGCGTACGTCCGCGCCGACAAGCCGCTGGGCCCGGGGCACGACCACGGCAGCCGGGAGGCCCGGCTGACGGCGCTGCGCGAGGTGGCGAAGTCGTCCGGCGCCACGGTCAACCAGGTCGTCCTCGCCTGGATGATCGGCGCCGACGTCCCGGCGATCCCGCTCGTGGGGGCGTCCTCGGTGGCACAGATCGAGGAGACCCTGGGCGCGGTGGAGCTGGAGCTGACGGCGGACGAGCGGGAGCGCCTGGCCGCCGCCTGAGCGCCGGGCCCGCCGAAATCCGCTACCGCCGTGGCGCACGGGAGGGGAGACTCGTCGCATGGCAGACATGGGGGCGTTCCGGGACGCGGTCACCGCGTGGGCGGCCGGTGGACCCGGCGACCTCGCGCGGGAGCTGGCCGTGCGGCTGCCCGTCCGGGTGGCCGTGCTGCTCGAAGGGCCGAGCGACGCCGCCGCGGTCGACGCGCTGGCCGCGCGCCGGGGCCGGGATCTGGCCGCCGAGGGGATCTGCGTGCTGCCGATGGGCGGCGCGATGAGCGTCGGCCGGTTCACGCGTCTCCTCGGGCCGCCCGGCCTCGGCCTGCGTCTGGTGGGCCTGTGCGACGAGCGGGAGCTGCCCTTCTACGTCCGCGGTCTGGAGCGGGCCCGCGCGGCGCAGGACGGGTTCTTCGTCTGCGCCGCCGACCTGGAGGACGAGCTGATCCGGGCACTCGGTGTGCCGCGCGTCGAGGAGCTGGTCCGCGAGGAGGGCGACCTGCGGGCCCTCCAGACCTTCCTGCGCCAGCCCGCGCAGCGCGACCGCACCGCGCAGCAGCAGTTGCGCCGCTTCTTCGGCACGAAGAAGGGCCGGAAGATCCGCTACGGCCATGTGCTCACCGCGGCCCTCACGCCGGACAGCGTCCCGGCTCCGCTGGCGGGCCTGTTCGCCGCTCTCTAGAGGTCCGACTCAAAGGGCTGCTGAAAGGCCAACATCGTGAACGTCGGTTCCTGGCGCGGCACTTCACGGTCCGGCAAGGCGTCGAGCGCGTCCGCCGGCTCCGCGCCGCCCGCCGCGTGGATCCGGCCCTCCCGCACCTCCCGCGCCATCCGCGCGGGAGTACGCCCCTGCCCGTGCCCCACGAACGTCGCCGCACCGCACGGCCGCAGACCGTGCTCGGCGGCGTACGCCGTGACGACTTCGGCCGCGTCCGCGGGGTGCGGCCGGCGGTAGGGGGCGACGAGGGCGCAGATGTCGCTGCCGACCAGGTGCCCGGCGTGCTTGTCGACCGTCGTGACGAGGACGCCACCGGGGCGCAGCACGCGGGCGGCCTCGGCCACGAGGGGGCCGCGTCGCCGAGCAGGTGCAGCAGCCAGATCGCGGTGACGGCGTCGAACGTGGCGTCGCGGAAGGGAGTCGGCGGCAGTCCGCGCGCGCCACCGCGCCGTCGAGTCGCGGTGCCGCCGCCCGCAGCATGGCGTCGGCCCGGTCGACGCCGAAGGGGCGCAGGCCCGGCCTGGTCAGCAGGCGCGTCACGATGCCGGTGCCGCACGCCACGTCGAGGAGCGTGCGGGCCTGCGGCGGGACGAGGCCGAGGACCGCGTCGGCCGCGGCCCGCGCACGGGGTTCGCCGCCGCGGGTCGCGTCGTAGCGGAGGGCTTCCTGGTCGTAGTCGAGCACGTCCCGAACGTAGCGCGGGAACGGCGCTCGGGTCGTGTCGACCGGTGACTCAGGCCGCCCCGTGCGAGGGAGCCAAGTCCTCGACCCGGTGGGCCAGTTCGAAGTCCTTCGCGGTGACCGCGCCTCCCGCGTCGTGCGTGTTCACGGTGAGGCCGACCGTGTCGTAGCCGAGGGTGAGGGTCGAGTGGTGGTCCAGCTCCTCCTGGGTCTGGGCGATGTGCACGACGAGGCCGGTGGCCGCGAAGTGACTGCCCAGGCGGTAGGTGCGGGTGATGCTGTCGCCGTCCAGCGACCAGCCGGGGAGCTCGGCGAGGCGGTCCTCGATGTCCTTCTGGGAGAGCGGTTCTGTAGGCATCCCCCCAGCGTGCCACCACGGCCGGGTTACGGTCTCCCCATGACAACTGCGGCGCGCAAGAACACGTCGGAAGTGGGTCGTCTGCTGCGCGGCTGGCGGGAGCAGCGGCGGGTCAGCCAGTTGGAACTCGCGCTGCGCGCGGACTCGTCGGCGCGGCACATCAGTTTCGTGGAGACGGGGCGTTCGCGGCCGAGCGAGGAGCTGATCCTGCGGCTCGCGGACCACCTCGACGTGCCGATGCGGGAGCGCAACGCCCTGCTCCTGGCGGCGGGTTACGCACCCCGGTACGCGGAGACACCGCTCGACGACCCCTCGCTCGGCGCGCTGCGGGAGGGCCTGGAGCGGCTGCTGCGCGGGTACGAGCCGTATCCGGCGCTGATCGTCGACGCGACGTACACGGTGATCGCGGCGAACCGGGGCATCGCGATGCTGATGGAGTCGCTGCCCGCGCACCTCCTCGAAGGCCCGCTGAACGCGATGCGGCTCACGCTGCACCCGGAGGGACTGGCGCCGCGGATCCGGAACCTGCGCGAGTGGCGCGGGCATCTGCTCGCCCAGATGGAGCGGCAGATCGCCCTGGCCCGGTCGGACGCGCTGCGGGAGCTGTACGAGGAGGTGGCGGCCTACCCGGTCCCGGAGGAGTCGGGGGAAGCGCCCGCCGAGCCCGTGCCGTTCTTCGCGCTGCCGATGGTGATCGAGCACGACGGGCACGTGCTGTCGTTCGTGTCGTCCATCTCCACGTTCAACACGCCGATGGACGTGACCGTCGCCGAGCTGGCCGTGGAGACGCTGCTCCCGGCCGACCCGGCGACGGCCAAGTACCTGCGGTCCGCGATGGGGTGATCAGCGGGCGGCGCGCAGGGCCGCGTGCTGGAGCGCCGCGAACCCCGCCACGGTCACCGCCTGCACCGGCACCCACACCGCGCCGGCCGTGGTCGGCTCCAGCCAGGCGAACAGGGCGACGAGGCTGAGCGCCGCCCAGGTCAGGTTCGCCTCGACGACGGCACGCACCGCGAGGACCGGCGGCACGGGGCGCGCCGCGAGGGCCCCCACCGCGACGGCGTACGCGACGAGGAGGACGCCGAGGGCGAGCAGCAGGCCCGCGTCGACGCCGAGGAAGCGGCCGAGCGGCCCGGACGCGGCGACGTAGGCGAGGCCGTTGCCCGCGGTGACGGCGGCGTCGAGGGCGAGGAAGCGGCGCAGCCAGGTGCGGGCCTGGGCCGCCGTGCTCGGCGAGCCGGTCGAGGTGGTGGCAGACATGCGGATCACCCTCATTTCGTCGCGGTCCGTGACCGTCCGTCGCGGTGGGATCAGCGTGCCCGTACCTCCGCCACCGGGTCGATTACGTCCGAGGTAATGCCGGTCGGCGGCCCGGACAGGGGCTCTCGGCCCCTGGACGTCCCGCGCGCCCCTCCCGTGGACGACAACCCGTACGGACCCGGCCGGAAGGTCCCGGCGTCGCGGCGCCCTTACCGTGCGACAGACGGGACAGCGAGGGAGCACACGGTGACAGACACGACGCGCACCCCGACCGAGCCGGACGCGGCGCTGCTCAAGGCCGGTCGGTTCTTCCGGAAGGGAACGGCGTCCGCGGACCTGCACAGCGTGCAGATCGAGGGCGGCCGGGACGGGGACGTCTTCTACCGGGACCGGTGGAGCCACGACAAGGTCGTGAACTCCACGCACGGCGTGAACTGCACCGGTTCGTGCCGCTGGAAGGTGTACGTCAAGGACGGCATCATCACGTGGGAGACCCAGCAGACCGACTATCCGAGCGTGGGCCCCGACCGACCCGAGTACGAGCCGCGCGGCTGTCCTCGTGGGGCGGCCTTCTCCTGGTACACGTACTCGCCGACCCGTGTGCGCTACCCGTACATCCGGGGCGTGCTCCTGGAGCTGTACCGGGAGGCGAAGGCGCGTCTGAAGGACCCGGTCCTCGCGTGGGCCGACATCCAGGGCGACCCCGAGCGGCGGCGCCGGTACCAGCTCGCGCGCGGCAAGGGCGGACTGCTCCGCGCCACCTGGGACGAGGCCGTCGAGATCGTCGCGGCGGCGCACGTGCACACCATCAAGACGTACGGGCCCGACCGCGTCGCCGGCTTCTCCCCCATCCCCGCGATGTCGATGGTGTCGCACGCGGCCGGGGCCCGGTTCATGTCGCTGATCGGCGCTCCGATGCTGTCGTTCTACGACTGGTACGCGGACCTGCCGGTGGCGTCGCCGCAGGTGTTCGGCGACCAGACGGACGTACCGGAGTCCGGTGACTGGTGGGACGCGGCGTATCTGATGATGTGGGGCTCGAACGTCCCCGTGACGCGCACCCCCGACGCCCACTGGATGGCGGAGGCCCGCTACCGGGGTCAGAAGGTGGTCGTGGTCGCGCCCGACTACGCGGACAACGCCAAGTTCGCCGACGAGTGGCTGCACCCGCACCCGGGGACCGACGGCGCCCTCGCGCTCGCGATGGGGCACGTCATCCTCAAGGAGTTCTTCGTCGACCGGGAGACGCCGTTCTTCACGGACTACGTCAAGAAGTTCACGGACCTGCCGTTCCTGGTGACGCTGGAGGAGCGCGACGGGGCGTACGTGCCGTCGAAGTTCCTGCGCGCCGCGGACCTCGGGCAGGGCGGCGAGGGCGCCGAGTGGAAGACGGCCGTGCTCGACGAGGCGACCGGGCAGCCGGCCGTGCCGAACGGCTCGATGGGCTTCCGCTGGACCGACTCCGGCAAGGGCAAGTGGAACCTCGAACTGGGCAACATCAAGCCGACGTTGAGCCTGCACGGCAGTGCCGTGGCGAGCGGCGTCGAGGTGCTGCTCCCCCGCTTCGACACCGACGGCGGCACGCACGGGCAGGGCCGCGGCGACGTCGTGCGGCGCGGTGTCCCCGCGACCCGGCTCGGCGGTCAGGACGGCCCGCTGGTCACCACGGTCTTCGACCTGCTGCTCGCCCAGTACGGCGTCGGGCGCGACGGCCTGCCCGGCTCGTGGCCCGCGTCGTACGAGGACGCGCAGACGCCCGGCACCCCCGGCTGGCAGGAGGAGCACACGTCGGTGCCCGCCGCCAAGTGCGTCAAGATCGCGCGGGAGTTCGCGGAGACCGCCGAGAAGTCGCGCGGCCGCTGCATGATCCTGATGGGCGCGGGGACGAACCACTGGTTCCACTCGGAGACCATCTACCGGGGCTTCCTCTCGCTGCTCCAGCTGACCGGCTGCCAGGGCAGGAACGGCGGCGGGTGGGCGCACTACGTCGGGCAGGAGAAGTGCCGCCCGGTGACCGGGTGGGCGTCGCTGGCCTCCGCGAACGACTGGTCGCGGCCGCCGCGGCAGATGATCGGCGCCGCGTACTGGTTCCTCAACACCGACCAGTGGCGCTACGACAAGTTCGGCGCGGACGTGCTCGCCTCGCCCCTCGGCAAGGGCGCCTTCGAGGGCATGACGGGCGCCGACTGCCTGGCTCTGTCGGCCCGTTCGGGCTGGATGCCGTCGTACCCGACGTTCGACCGCAGCTCGCTCGACCTCGGTGAGCAGTCCGTGGCCGAGACGGTCGACGAACTCAAGGCGGGCAGTCTCAAGTTCGCCTGCGAGGACCCGGACGCCCCCGAGAACTGGCCGCGCGTGCTGACCCTGTGGCGGGCGAACCTGCTCGGCTCGTCCGCGAAGGGCGCCGAGTACTTCACCAAGCACCTCCTCGGCACCCAGTCGTCGCTGCGCGCCGAGGAGGCCGCCCCCGACGAGCGGCCCACGACGGTCACCTGGCGGGACGAGGCCCCCGAGGGCAAGCTCGACCTGCTGCTCTCGCTCGACTTCCGGCAGACGTCGTCGACGCTCCTGTCGGACGTGGTGCTGCCCGCGGCGACCTGGTACGAGAAGCACGACCTGTCGTCGACCGACATGCATCCGTACGTGCACTCGTTCACGCCGGCCGTGGACCCGCCGTGGCAGGCGCGCACCGACTTCGACACGTTCAAGGTGCTCGCGGAGAAGCTCTCCGAGCTGGCCGTCGACCATCTGGGCACGCGCAAGGACCTGGTCGCCGCGCCGCTCCAGCACGACACCCCCGGCGAGATCGCGCAGCCCGGCGGTGTCGTCCTGGACTGGCGCAAGGGCGAGTGCGAGCCGGTCCCCGGCAGGACCATGCCGAACCTGGTCGTCGTCGAGCGCGACTACACGGCGATCGGCGCGAAGTTCGCGGCGCTCGGCCCGCTGGTGGAACAACTGGGACTGCCCGCCAAGGGCATCGCCCTGCGGCCCGACCAGGAGGTCGAGGAGCTGCGCGAGCGCAACGGCGTGGTGCGCGGCGGCCCCGCCGACGGACGCCCCTCCCTCGACACGGCGGTCAAGGCGGCGAACACGATCCTCGCCCTGTCCGGCACCACCAACGGCCGCCTCGCCACCCAGGGCTTCCACACGCTGGAGGCCCGTACGGGACAGGAGATGGCGCATCTCGCCGCCGAGCACGAGGGCAAGCGCGTCACGTACGCCGACACGCAGGCCGCGCCGGTGCCGGTGATCACGTCGCCGGAGTGGTCGGGCAGCGAGTCCGGCGGGCGCAGGTACACGGCGTTCACGCTCAACACCGAGCACCTCAAGCCGTGGCACACGCTCACCGGACGCCAGCACTTCTTCATCGACCACGACTGGATGCACGAGCTGGGCGAGGCGCTGCCCGTCTACCGGCCGCCGCTCGACATGAACCGGCTGTTCGGCGAGCCACGCCTGGGGCCCGACGGCGAGCACGAGGTGACGGTCCGCTACCTGACGCCGCACAACAAGTGGTCCATCCACTCCGAGTACCAGGACAACCTGTTCATGCTGGCGCTGTCCCGCGGCGGCCAGTCCATCTGGATGGCACCGCAGGACGCCGACGCGATCGGGGTGAAGGACAACGACTGGATCGAGGCGGTCAACCGCAACGGCGTCGTCGTCGCCCGCGCGATCGTCTCGCACCGCATGCCGGCCGGCACGGTCTACATGCACCACGCGCAGGAGCGCACGGTGGGCGTCCCCAAGGCGGAGACCAGCGGCAAGCGCGGCGGCATCCACAACTCGCTGACCCGTCTCATCCTCAAGCCGTCCCATCTCATCGGCGGCTACGCGCAGTTGAGCTGGGCGTTCAACTACCTCGGCCCGACGGGCAACCAACGCGACGAAGTCACCGTCATCCGGCGCCGTTCGCAGAAGGTGGAGTACTGAACTGATGCGCATCATGGCTCAGATCGCAATGGTGATGAACCTCGACAAGTGCATCGGCTGCCACACCTGCTCGGTCACCTGCAAGCAGGCGTGGACCAACCGGAACGGCATGGAGTACGTCTGGTTCAACAACGTCGAGACGCGTCCGGGGCAGGGCTATCCGCGCCGCTACGAGGACCAGGAGAAGTGGCGCGGCGGCTGGGAGCTGAACAAGAAGGGCGCGCTCAAGCTCAAGGGCGGCGGCCGCTACAAGAAGCTCCTCGGCATCTTCTCCAACCCGAAGCTGCCGGAGATCAAGGACTACTACGAGCCCTGGACGTACGACTACAAGAACCTCACCGAGGCGCCGCTCGGCGACGACTACCCGGTGGCGCAACCGCGGTCGCAGATCACCGGCAAGCCGATGAAGATCGAGTGGTCGTCGAACTGGGACGACAACCTGGGCGGCGCCACGGAGTACGGCGATCTCGACCCGATGGTCGAGAAGACCCGCCAACAGGCGGCGGAGAAGGTGAAGTTCGCGTTCGAGCAGACCTTCATGTTCTATCTGCCGCGGATCTGCGAGCACTGCCTGAACCCGTCGTGCGTGGCGTCCTGCCCGTCGGGCGCGATGTACAAGCGCGAGGAGGACGGCATCGTCCTCGTCGACCAGGACAGCTGCCGCGGCTGGCGGATGTGCGTGACCGGATGCCCGTACAAGAAGGTCTACTTCAACCACCGCACGGGCAAGGCCGAGAAGTGCACGATGTGCTATCCGCGCGTCGAGGTGGGCCTGCCCACGGTCTGCTCGGAGACGTGCGTGGGGCGGCTGCGCTACCTCGGCGTGATCCTGTACGACGCCGACAAGGTGACGGCGGCGGCCGAGACGAAGGACGACAAGGCGCTGTACGAGGCGCAGTTGGGCGTCTTCCTCGATCCGCAGGACCCGAGCGTGCAGCGGGCCGCCGAGGAGGCCGGGATCCCGTTCGACTGGATGGAGGCGGCGCGCCGCTCGCCGGTGCACGCGCTCATCAGCACGTACAAGGTGGCGCTGCCGCTGCACCCGGAGTACCGGACGATGCCGATGGTCTGGTACATCCCGCCGCTCTCCCCCGTCGTCGACGCGCTCAACGAGACCGGTCACGACGGCGAGGACCACGGCAATCTCTTCGGCGCGATCGACACGCTGCGCATCCCGCTGGAGTACCTGGCGGAGATCTTCACGGCGGGCGACCCGAAGCCGGTGCGCGCCTCGCTGGAGAAGCTGGCCGCGATGCGCTCGCACATGCGGGCCATCAACCTCGGTGACCGGCCCGACAGTTCGATCGCGCGCAGCGTCGGGATGTCGGCCGTCGAGATCGAGGCGATGTACCGGCTGCTCGCCATCGCCAAGTACGAGGACCGGTACGTGATCCCGACGGCCGCCGTCGGCGACGCTCAGCGCCTGGAGGAGTCGGCGCTGCCGGACTCCTGCTCGCTCGACTACGAGGACGGTCCCGGCATGGGCGGCGAGGGCCCCTTCGGCGGTGACTCCGGGAACACCACGACGGGTGGCCGCAAGCTGCTGCCCGTGGTCTCCGTGGAGAGCTTCCACCTCACCAAGCGCCGCCAGACCGCCGACAAGCCGGAGGAGACCCCATGACGGACCGGACCTCGCTGCTGTACCAGGCGGCGGCGCTCTGTCTCACGTACCCGGACGCCGAGTTGTACGAGCGGCTGCCGCTGGTCAGGGCCGCGGCCCCGGAGCTCGGCGCGTTCGTCGACCACGCGGAGGCCACCGGCGAGCGGGAGCTCGCGGCCCACTACGTCCGGGTCTTCGACTTCAAGAACCGGCACAGTCTCTATCTGACGTGGTGGCGGGACGGCGACACCCGGCGGCGCGGCATGTCGCTGGTGCGGATGAAGCAGATCTACCGCGAGCACGGACTGGAGTTCACGGGTGAGGAACTGCCCGACTTCCTGCCGGCGGTCCTGGAGTTCTCCGCGCAGGTGGGGCCGTTCCTCCTGGAGGAGCACCGCAGCGGACTCGAACTGCTGCGGCTGGCGCTGACCGACCACGGCACGCCGTACGCGTCCGTGCTCGACGCGGTGTGCGCGACGCTGCCGGGGCCGACCCCCAAGGACCGGGCGCAGGCCCTGGCGCTGGCCCGCTCGGGTCCGCCGCTCGAAGAGGTGGGCCTGGAGCCCTTCGGGCTCGCCGGATTCCGTGAGGAACTCCCCCTCCTGGTGAAGGAGTAAGCCGCGTGACCACGCTGATCTGGGGCGTCCTGCCCTACGTCGCCGTCGTCCTGCTCATCGCGGGCACGATCTGGCGCTTCCGCTACGACAAGTTCGGCTGGACCACGCGCTCGTCCCAGGTCTACGAGTCGAAGCTCCTCAACATCGCCTCGCCGGTCTTCCACTACGGCATCCTCTTCGTCCTCGTCGGACACCTCGTCGGCCTGTTCATCCCGGAGACGTGGACGGAGAAGGTGGGGGTCAGCGAGCACACGTACCACATGTTCTCGCTGATCGGAGGCACCTTCGCGGGTGTCCTCGCGGTCGCGGGGATCGCGATGCTCGTCTACCGGCGGCGCACCAAGGCCCCCGTCTTCCGCGCGACGACGCGCAACGACAAGGCCATGTACGTGTTCCTGCTCGGCTCGATCATCCTCGGCATGACGGCCAAGCTCACGCACTCCGGCGGCAACGGCTACGACTACCGGCAGAGCATCGCGCCGTGGGCCCGCAGCCTGTTCACACTGAGCCCGGACACCTACCGGATGGACGGTGTGCCCGTGCTGTATCAGATTCATGCGGTAGTGGGCATGCTACTCATCGCACTGGTACCGTTCACCCGGCTCGTGCATATGTTCAGCGCACCGGTGCAGTACCTGTTCCGACCGTACGTCGTCTACCGCAGCCGCGACCAGCGGCGCCTGGGGGCCCGGCCGGAGCGACGGGGGTGGGAGCGCACCGGCTCGTAGCCGCTGCTCGTCGTATACCGGCACGTGGGGAGACGTGACGTGAGTGAACGACGACCCGCCCCCACGGTGGGCCAGGTCGTCCTCGGCCGACGCCTGCGCGACCTCAGGGAGGCCGCGGGACTCAAGCGTGACGAGGCGGCCCGCTCCCTGCGGGTGACCGGCGCGACCATCCGGCGGATGGAGACGGCCGAGGTCGCCCTCAAGATCCCTTACGTGCAGATGCTGTTGGAGCTGTACGAGGTTCCCGAGCGGGAGATCGAGGCGTTCGTCGCGCTCGCCGAGGAGGCGAACCTGCCGGGCTGGTGGCAGCGCTACCACGACGTGCTGCCCGACTGGTTCAGCCTGTACGTCTCCCTGGAGGGCGCGGCCGAGATGATCCGCGCCTACGAACCGCACTTCGTGCCGGGCCTGTTGCAGACGGAGGAGTACGCGCGGGCCGTCTTCGACGCGGGCACGGTGGGCCGCTCGCACCCGGACGAGGTCGAGCGCCATGTCGCGCTGCGGCTGGCCCGCCAGTCCCTGCTGACCCGCGAGGACGCGCCGCGGTTGTGGGTCGTCATGGACGAGACGGTGCTGCTGCGCCCGCCGGGCGGGCCCGCGGTGCTGCGCGGCCAGCTGGACCGGCTCATCGAGGCGGCCCGGCTGCCCCATGTCACGCTCCAGATCGCCGAGTTCTCCTCGGGCCCGCACCCCGGCACGTACGGTCCGTTCACCCTGTTCCGGTTCCCCGTGCGGGAGTTGCCGGACATGGTCTACAGCGAGTACGTGACCGGGGCGCTGTACCTGGACTCGCGGGACGAGGTGGGCGCGCATCTGGAGGTCCTCGACCATCTGGTGGCGCAGGCGGCGGGGGCCGAGCGGACCATGGAGATCATGGAGAAGTGGCGCTCCCGGCTGTCGTGACACCGGCCCCCGCGCCTTCCCCCTAGGAGGCCTCTCCCTTCTCGTCGTCCACGATCTCCGCGTCCACCACGTCCTGCGGGGGCTCGCCGTCGGCCCGGCCCTCGCCCGCCGACGGTTCGGAGGCGCCGGCGCCCTGGTACATGGCCTGCCCCACCTTCTGGCTGACCGTGGCCAGCTTGCGCACGCCGTCCCGCAGGGCGTTCGTGTCCGGCGGCTCGGCGGCGAGCGTCGCCTTCAACTCCCCGACGGCGTCGTTCACTTCGGCACGCACCTCCGGCGGGACCCGTTCCTCGTTGTCGCGCAGGAAACGCTCCGTCTGATAGACGAGCTGCTCCGCCTCGTTGCGGGCCTCGGCGGCCTCCCGGCGCTTGCGGTCCTCCTCCGCGTGGGCCTCGGCCTCGCGCATCATCCGGTCGATGTCGTCCTTGGGCAGCGCGGAGCCGCCGGTCACGGTCATCTTCTGCTCGCGCCCGGTGGCGAGGTCCTTCGCCGAGACGTGCATGATGCCGTTGGCGTCGATGTCGAAGGCGACCTCGATCTGCGGGACGCCGCGCGGCGCGGGCGGCAGGCCGGTGAGGTCGAAGACGCCGAGCTTCTTGTTGTAGGCGGCGATCTCCCGCTCGCCCTGGAAGACCTGGATGCCGACGGACGGCTGGTTGTCGGCGGCGGTGGTGAAGATCTCCGAACGCCGGGTGGGAATGGTCGTGTTGCGCTCGATGAGCTTCGTCATCACGCCGCCCTTGGTCTCGATGCCGAGCGACAGCGGCGTGACGTCGAGCAGCAGGACGTCCTTCACGTCGCCCCGGATGACACCGGCCTGGAGGGTGGCTCCCACGGCCACGACCTCGTCCGGGTTGACGCCCTTGTGCGGGTCCTTGCCGGTCAGCTCCCGTACGAGATCGGTGACGGCGGGCATCCGGGTCGACCCGCCGACGAGGATCACGTGGTCGACGTCCTTCAACTCGACCCCGGCGTCCTTGACCGCCTGGTGGAACGGCTTCTTGCAGCGGTCGAGCAGGTCCGAGGTCAGCTCCTGGAACCGCGCCCGCGTCAGCTTCTCGTCGAGATGCAGCGGGCCCTCGGCGGACGCGGTGATGTACGGCAGGTTCACCGTGGTCTCGCTCGACGACGACAGCTCGATCTTCGCCTTCTCCGCGCCTTCGCGCAGCCGCTGGAGCGCCATCTTGTCGTTGCCGAGGTCGATCCCGTACGCGCTCTTGAACTGCCGTACGAGGTGGTCGACGACGCGCTGGTCCCAGTCGTCGCCACCGAGCCGGGTGTCGCCGTTGGTGGCCTTGACCTCGATGACGCCCTCGCCCATCTCCAGGAGGGACACGTCGAAGGTGCCGCCGCCGAGGTCGAAGACGAGGACGGTCTGCTCGTCGCCCTTGTCGAGGCCGTACGCGAGGGCGGCCGCGGTCGGCTCGTTGATGATGCGCAGCACCTTCAGGCCGGCGATCTCACCGGCCTCCTTGGTGGCCTGGCGCTGCGCGTCGTCGAAGTAGGCGGGCACGGTGACGACGGCGTCGGTGACGTCCTCGCCGAGGTAGGACTCGGCGTCGCGCTTGAGTTTCTGCAGGACGCGCGCGGACAGTTCCTGCGCGCTGTAGCGGTGGCCGTCGATGGAGCCGCTCTCCGGGAAGTGCCAACTCCCGTCGCCCATGTGCCGTTTGACGGAGCGTGCGGTGCGCTCCACGTTCGTGACGGCCTGCCGCTTGGCGACCTCTCCGACGAGCACCTCGGCTTTCGACGTCCTGGCGAAGGCGACGACGGAAGGGGTGGTGCGCGCGCCCTCCGCGTTGGCGACGACGGTGGGCTCACCGCCCTCCAGTACGGCCACCACCGAGTTCGTCGTGCCCAGATCGATACCGACCGCACGCCCCATGACGCGTCCCCTCTCACAGCAGCAGGCCCGCTCAGGTCTTGTTCTGGTTACCAGCACAAAACTTGAGCGGGCCTACGTCAAGGGGGCGGACTACCGTGCGCCGGGCTGCCCGTTGGCGAAGTGCGCGAGCAGCAGCGGGTCGAGCGGGGGCACGTCGTACGGGGTGCCGCCCTCGCGCAGCGAGCGGGTGGCCAGCGCACCGGCGGCGACGCTCATCCGCGCCGCCACCGGGTCGGTGTCGGTGAGGCCGCCGTCCCGGGCGAAGCGGCAGAACTCGGCGACGATGCTCTCGTCGGCGCCGCCGTGCGAGCCGCTGGCCTGCGGCACGCGGTGGACGACGTCGGCGTCGGCGCGGTAGGCGCTCGGCCCGGTGTTCCAGACCCGGACCTCGTCGCCGGGCCGGTCGCCGAAGTTCTCCAGGCGGCCCTCGGTGCCGATGACGGTGTAGTTGCGGAAGTAGTCCGGGCTGAAGTGGCACTGCTGGTAGGCGGCGATGACGCCGTTGTCCAGGCGCATGTTCATCACGGACACGTCCTCGACGTCCACGACGTGGTGCAGGTCCTTGCGCTCCGTGGGCGGCCAGTCGAAGTCGCGCAGCCAGCCCTCGGGGCGCGGGGTGCCGGGCTCTCGGCGCGGCAGGTCGCCGTAGACCATCAGGTCACCGAGGGCGTTGACCCGCTGGGTGTAGCCGCCGGCCAGCCAGTGCACGACGTCGATGTCGTGCGCGGCCTTCTGGAGGAGGAGGCCGTTCGTGCGGCGGCGGTCGGCGTGCCAGTCCTTGAAGTAGTAGTCGCCGCCGTACGAGACGAAGTGCCGCACCCAGACGGTCTTCGGCTCGCCGATGTCGCCGCGCGCGATGATGTCGCGCATCGTGCGTACGACGCCCATGTGCCGCATGTTGTGTCCGACGTAGAGCCGGGTGCCGGTCTCGTACGCGGTGCGCAGGATGGTGTCGCACTGCTCGACGGAGATCCCCAGCGGCTTCTCGACGTACACGGGCTTGCCGGCGCGCAGCACGTCGCAGGCGATGGCCTCGTGGGTGTCGTCGGGGGTGGCGACGATGACGGCGTCGATGTCGGGGGCGTCGAGCAGGGCGCGGTGGTCCTCGAAGACCGCCGTTCCCTCGTACCACCGGGGCGCCTCGGCCCGTACGGCCGGGTCGAGGTCGGCCACGGCCGCGACGACCGAGCCCCGGCCGGGGCGGTGCGCGGCGGTGGCGAGGTTGCGGCGCAGGCCGAGGCCGATGACGCCGATCCGCAGGTCGTCGCTCACTTGGTGCCCTTCTCGATGGCCTGCTCGTACTCGCGGCGCATGGCGTCCCCGGCGGTGCGCCGCCACTTGGGCAGGACCTCCTTCTTGAAGGACGACAGCGGCTTGCGGCCGGCGACGATGTCCTTGATGGCGGTGTAGACCTCGTCCTTCGCGGACGCGCCCTTCTGCGCGAACGTGTCGGAGAAGTAGCCGATCGTCGGGTCCACCTTGGCTATCTTCATCAGCTCGGACTGCGCCTGGTGGATGCCGCGGGTGACGTCGGGCTTGTTCGGCAGGTAGAGGCTCTCGGGGGCGTTGCCGAAGAAGTTGATGGCCTGCCGGGTGGTGAGCACCTCGGCGTTGCCCTTCTTGGTGAGCGCCACGTCACCGTTCCTGGAGCGGGTGTGGTGCGTGCCCTCGATGCCGTTGTCCAGGAAGAGCCGCTCCTCGGTGCCCAGGGGCGCGCTGAGGTAGTCGAGCACCTTGAGGAGCGTGGGGATACGGGACTTGGGGACGTTGTTGTTGATGGCGGTGAAGCCGACCGAGCCCCAGCCGTACGACCAGGAGGGCGTCATCCCCCGCTCCGCGGCGAACGGCACGACGACCTTCTCCGGCCAGTCGTACATGTTGCTGTCGTTGAGGAAGCCGGGGAAGGACTGCACGTGCAGGCCGAGGAAGCCGCCCTCCATCTTCTCCAGCGTGGTGGCGAGGTTCGGGTCGGGCCAGAACAGCTGCGCCTGCTGGCACTTGAGGGCGAACTCGATACCGGCCAGGTACTCGTCCGTCTCGAAGAAGTAGGTCAGCTTGCCGTCGTCGATGCGCCAGGTGTTCGGCGCGCCGTGCCAGTACGCGAACTGCTGGATGTGGTTCACGTACGCCGGCTCCAGGACGTACTTCTTGCGCTTGGTGTCGAGGAGTTCCTTCGCCTTGTCGAAGAAGTCCTGGGCGCTGGTGAACTCCGTGCCGCCGACGGGCTTCCAGAAGTCCTCGTTGGCCACGTACACCTGGCCGCTGCGGCCGTACGGCACCGCGTAGCCCCAGATCTTGCCGTTGATGACGGCCGTCTTCCAGGCGTACCCGGGGATGTTCGCGAGGTTCGGGTACTTCTTCACGGCGTCGCCGGAGAGGTACGGGGTGAGGTCGTGGAACTTCGCCCGGAGCAGGTCGGGGACGTTCTTGAGGCCCTGGTTGGGCGGGAACCACATGAGGTCGGGGAGGTCGCCGCCCGCGATGGTGGCGTTGAACTTCTCGCGGTAGACGCTGTCGGCGCCGAGGCCGTTGACGATGGTCATCCGCATCTCGGAGCCGAGCCGCTTGTTCAGCTCCTGCCAGTACGCGTTGCGGTTCATCGCCGGGGCCGGAGTCGTGAAGGTCTCGGTCAGCGCGGTGATCGGCTTGCCGTCGCCGGGGGCCTTCGTGACGCTCTTGACCAGGTCCTTCGGGTAGCGCAGATAGGCCGGGTCGAGGCCCTGCGCGTTGCCCGGGAGGTCGGGGGCGGGCACCTTCGCCGGTACGTACGTGGGCAGTTCGAGCTTGGCGGAGGCCTCGGCGCCGCCGCCCGTCGCGCCGCCGTCGCCGCACGCGGTGAGCAGTCCGCCGCCCGCGACGGTCAGGCCGGCGACCCCAGCGGCACCGAGGAACCCACGGCGGTCGATTCTGCTGGAAGGCATGGTTCTCCTAAGGAAAGGTGAACGGAGTGGTGATCCAGGGGAGGTGTCGGCCCGTCAGGCCTTGACGGCTCCGGTGAGCACGCCCTTGACGAAGTACTTCTGGAGGAACGGGTAGACCGCGACGATCGGCAGCACGGCGAGGATGAGCACCGCCATGGACAGCGCCGTGGTGGCGGGCAGGACGCTGACGCCGAGCGCCTTCGCGTTGAACGTGTCGCCCTGGATGACGTACGAGCGCAGGATGACCTGCAAAGGAAGCTTGTTGGAGTCGTTGATGTACAGCATCGCGTTGAAGAAGCTGTTCCAGTACGTGACCGCGTAGAACATGCCGACCACGGCGATGACGGCCTTCGACAGGGGCAGCACGATCCGGCACAGGATGGTGAGTTCCCCCGCGCCGTCGAGCCGGGCCGCCTCGTGCAGCTCGTCGGGTATGCCCTGGAAGAAGGCGCGTACGACGATGACGTTGAAGGCGTTGAGCATGATCGGCAGCACCATGGCGCCGTAGGAGTCGATCAGTCCGAGCTCCTGCACGACCAGGTAGTTGGGGATGACGCCGGGCGTGAAGAGGAACGTGCCGACGACGACGAGCAGCAGCGGCTTCCCGGCGAACGTGCCGGGCCGCGACAGCCCGTACGCGAGACAGACCGTGCACAGCAGGCTCAGGGCCGTGCCGACGAGGGTCACGCCGACGCTGACCGTCGCCGCCCGGGTGACCACTCCCCCGGCGAGGACGACGCGGTACGCCTCCAGGGTGGGGTGCTGCGGGAAGAGGACGTACCCGCCGTTCGCGGCGAGTTCGGCCTTGGTGGACAGGCTGGTGCCGATCGCGAGCAGGAACGGGTAGCCGACGGCCACGATCATGCCCAGGATGACGACCAGTTTGAGGGCCTGGCCGGCGGGGCTCGGCGGCTCCATCCAGGCCGGCCGGGCCGTGTCGCGGCGGGCGCGGCGGCGCAGGAACTGCGGGGCGGACACGGTGCTCACTGGTAGACCCCCTGCTCACCGAGGCGGTGGGCGACCTTGTTGGCGGCGACGATCAGGACGAAGCCGATGACGCCCTTCATCAGGCCCGCGGCCGTGGACATCCCCCAGTCGCCGTCGACGACACCGTGGAAGTAGACGTACGTGTCGAGCACTTCGGAGGCGTCCGCGCCGACCATGTCCCGCTGGAGCAGGACCTGTTCGAAGCCGACGGAGAGGATGTCGCCGAGCCGCAGGATGAGCAGCATGATCATCACGGGGCGGATGCCGGGCAGCGTCACGTGCCACATGCGGCGCAGCCAGCCGGCGCCGTCCATGGCCGCGGACTCGTAGAGCCCCTGGTCGATGGAGGCCATCGCGGCGAGGAAGATGATCGCTCCCCAGCCGGCGTCCTTCCAGATCGACTCCGAGGTCAGGAGCAGCATGAAGGTGTCGGGGTTGTTCATGATGTTGCCGACATGCAGCCCGTGGTCGTTCAGGAGGCTGCTGACCGTGCCGACGCCGCCGAAGATCTGCTGGAAGAAACTGACCACGACGACCCACGACAGGAAGTGCGGCAGGTAGACGATGGTCTGCATCAGGCGCCGGGTCCTGGTGCTGATCAGCGAGTTCAGGAAGAGGGCGAGCAGGATCGGGGCCGGGAAGTAGAGCAGCAGTTGGACGGCGCTGATCTGGAGCGTGTTCCACACCGCCGTCCAGAACTCCGGCTCCTGGACCAGGGCCTGGAAGTTGTCCAGGCCGACCCAGACGCTGTGCATGAAGCCCAGGTACGGCTGGTAGTCCTGGAAGGCCGTGACGTTGCCGGTCAGCGGCAGGTAGAAGAACACCGCGAAGTACACGATGCCCGGGACGCACAGGAGCAGCAACGTCCGGTCGCGGCGCAGCCGTTGGCGGACTGTGGCCTTGCGCCGCGGGTCCGGCGCGTCGCGGTCCGGCCGGGCGGCGGGTGGATCGGCAGGCCGGGGCACGACCTGGCCGGGTGATGTGGACGCGGGAGCCGTCACATGCACCTCCGACATCGAGGGTGGCGGGGTGGGGCCGCGGGGCTCCGACACCGGCCCGCGAGGCTGCGTGAATCTTGCACCACACAGACCGGCATGACAATAGGTGCTTGAAAAAGGCTCTCTTCTTGCAGTTTCGAGCACATTACCGAGGTGGTGACATCACCCTGGCGAGCTGCGCTCATGACAGCGCCCCGGACCCGTGCCGGGTCCGGGGCGCCGCCGCGCGCACCTGACGGTGCGCCGGGTCAGGCCAGCTTGGCCGTCAGGGTGATGGTGGTGCCGGACAGCGCCTGGCTCACCGGGCAGTTCTTCTTGGCGTCCTCGGCCGCGGCCTGGAAGGCCTGCTCATCGAGGCCGGGGACAGTGCCCTCGACGATGAGGTGGATGCCGGTGATGCCCTCGCCCGGCTGGAACGTCACGTCAGCGGAGGTGACCAGCTTGGTGGGCGGGGTGCCCGCGCCGGACAGGCCGTGCGAGAGCGCCATGGAGAAGCAGGACGAGTGCGCGGCGGCGATCAGCTCCTCGGGGCTGGTCTTGCCATTGGCCTGCTCGGCGCGGGAGGGCCAGGACACCGCCTGCTGCCCGATGCCGGACGAGTCGAAGGTGACGGTGCCGCTGCCCTCGAGCAGGTTGCCTTCCCACTCGGTGTGCGCGGAGCGCGTGGTAGCCACGTTGGTTCCTTCCATTACGGATCGGTTGATGACCACCATCCGACCACATCCGCCCTCACCGCACCCGGAACACCGGCCCACGCGCCGCGAACGGCAACCGGGCGCCCCCCGGAACCAGGTAGGCGTGCTCGCGCGGGATCCGCAGGACGTCGCACTCACCGTCCGTGATGACGAGGACCGGCGCGGCCGCGGGGAAGTCGTCGGCCCGGCGGAGCAGGTCGATGCCGGGCTGGAGGACGGTGCCGCCGCGCCCCTTCACCCGGACCCGGCTCGCGATCTCCGTCACCGGGACGTACCCCGCGTCGTACGGGGCGCTGTCGCAGAAGACGACCCGCGCCGCGGGGACGTCCCGGGCCTCGGCGTACGAGGCGATCGCGCCGAGCGCCTTGCCCAGGAGGGTGCGGCTCATCGACCCGGAGGTGTCCAGGACGACGCCGAAGGTGCAGCGGGCGATCTCCTCGGGCGGGAAGTAGCGGCCCGCGCGCGGGATGCCCGGCGTGGAGGCCTGGCGGCGGGACGGACGGGCGTAGGTGCGGACGGGCTCGGGGCGGGGCACGAACTCGTCGAACCAGCGCGCCAGTTGGGCGTCCCACGGCACGGGCGGGTGGGCCAGGGCGCGGATCTCCTCGATCAGCCCGAGCGGCAGCAGGCCGCGCTCGTGGTGCCGCTGGTGCAGGTCGAAGCCCTGGAGGAGGCCGCGCCGGTAGAACTCGTCGAGGTCCACGAAGTCCCCCACGGGCCCGAGGGGTTCGCCGAGGATGTCCCCGCGTCCCTTGCCGCGCAGGGTCGACAGGCGCCGCCGCGACCGCAGGTCGGCGGCGATCCGGTCGTACACCTCCTCGGCCGACAGGCCCGTCAACTCCGGGTCGTACAGCAGCCCTTCGGGCATGTCACCGACGCGCATCTCGCGCAGCCAGCCGTTGATGACGTAGTCCGCGGCGACGTTGAAGAGGTACGGGTCGCGACCGCCGCGGCGGTCGCCGTGGCGCAGGGCGGCGTGCAGCATCTCGTGGCCGAGGATGAAGCGCCACTCCTCGTCGGTGTGGCGCTTGAGCGGGTTGACGTAGATCTCGCCGAGGTCGGCGGCGACCGCGGCGACGGCGATGTCGTGGGCGCGCGCCAGTTCGGCGTCCGCGACGACCGTCATGCCCGCCGCGATACCGCCGAGCAGCGGGTACGAGGACACGAACCAGCTCAGGGCGCGCTCCCACGGGCGCTGCGGCACCCGCGCGCCCCTGAGGTCGTCGCGCCGGCCGCCCGCGACGTCCATGGCGGCGGACACGGTACGGGTGAGGGCGTGCGCGAAAGCGGTCTGCCAGTCGGGGGCCGCGGTGAGGCCGAGCCACGGCTTGAGGACCTGGTCGGGGCGGTGCCGCCCGCGCCGCAGTGCGCGTACGCGGGCGGGATGCCGTCGCGGCGCCAGCGCGCGGCGAGCTGCTCCTCGTCGCCGCCGGGGAACGTGGCCGGCAGCCCGTCCGGCGGGCGGCCGACGGGGAACGTCTGCTGGAAGCGGTGCACGACGACGCAGCGCGCCGCGAGGTCGCAGGCGTCGGGCGGCACACGCGTGCCACGGGCGGCCGGGACGTGGCCGAACCCGAGGTGCAGCAGGCAGTGCGCCAGCGCCCAGGCCCACTCGGCGGGTTCGGCGCGGCGGGTGGGGTGGGCGTGGACGCGGCCGTCGGAATCGACCAGGGCCAGGCCGTTCGGCGGCGCGGACCGGCAGTCGGCGCGGCAGAACGTCGCGTCGAGCGCGTCGAGCGCCGGGTTGGCCCGCACCAGCGCGAGTCCCGCGAGATAGGCCTCCGTCGCCGGGTCGGGCCGCGGCTCGTCCGGCGTCCGGCGGGCGCGGGTCATCGGCGGGCCTCCACCAGGCGCGGCATGTCGCGGGCGGCCTCGACCAGGAACCAGGCGGGCAGCAGCGGGTTGCCGTCGGTGTCGTCGGCGATGACCGTCTGGGCGACCTCGACGGAGATCTCGGCGAGCTGCACGAGCAGCGACTTGGCGCGGTAGGCGGTCTGCCGGACGGACGGCGAGGCGTGCTCCTTGGACGCCGGCAGGTCCTTGGCGAGGCGGCCGCGGAACGACTCGGCCAGGTAGTACAGCAGGTCGCGGTCCTCGATCCGGTGCGGCCAGCGGGCGTCGCCCTTGAGGATCGCGTCCAGCCCGAACCGGCTGCGCACGATCTTCGCGTAGCCGCAGAACGCGACCGCGTGGGCCGGGGTGAGCGTGCCGTGCGCGAGGACCTTCAGGGTCTCCTCGTCCAGGGTCGGCCCGAAGCTGTGCAGGGCGTCGCTGAGCATGTGCCAGGAGCGGGGCGTGGAGAACGGCTCCTCGGTCTTCGGCGGCTTCGACCACAGGTGGTCGGGGCGGTCGGTGAGGTGGTCCTGGATCCACGGGTGGATGCCCGCGCCCGCCGCCCACCGCAGCCAGTCGGCCGGCGAGGCCCGGAGGTGGACGTGCGCGAGGCGGTTGACGAGGGCCGAGGCGATGGGGCGGGCCAGCGCGTTGTCGGTGGCGCGGTTGCCCGCGCCGATGACGATGGACCCCTCGGGCAGCTCGTAGTTCCCGATCCGGCGGTCCAGGATCAGCGAGTAGAACGCCTTCTGCACGTCCGGCGTCGCCGCGTTCAGCTCGTCGAGGAACAGGCAGTACGGCTCGTCGCGGGCGATCGCCTCCGGCGGGCAGAACACCGAGCGCCCGTCGCGGATCTGCGGGACGCCGATGAGGTCCTCCGGGGCCAGCTGGGTACCGAGCAGGCTCACGCACTCCAGGCCGAGCGATTCGGCGAAAGCCCTTACCAGGGACGACTTCCCGATGCCGGGGGCGCCCCAGATGAAGACCGGCCGCACGGTCGCGAGACCCAGCAGCAGCTCCGGGATGCGGGAGGGCGTGACCGTGACGGCAGCCTGCACGTACTGACTCCAGACGAAGGGAGGGAGGTGTTCGAGCGAGGCGCGCTGGTGCGCGGCTTCCCGCCCGAACAGTGTGGGACCGCACGGCCCGCGCCCGCACCTGGATTTCGGGGGCGCGCCCGGTGCGCGTGGGGGCATCGGGCACGTGCTCCAGAGCGACGCGAGAGAAGCCCGGACATGCCCGTGGCGCGGCCACCATGGCCGGAATCGGCGCTGGGCAAGACGTCACGGCGGTGACACTTTGAGGCCCCCCAAAGCTCCCAAGTCGGGGGTTTCTCACGGGGTTTCGCAGGGGGTTCGGCAATGCGCATGATCTACGCGGACCAAGGTCCGTCACCGCTGGAGACCGGCAAGCCCGGCGCGGCCGATCGCGACTCGACGTTCGGCTGGTGGGGTGCGTTCAGCATCCAGAAGTTCGTGAACCAGAACCCGCTCTCCCACACCCACGAGGACGCGACCGGCTGGCTCGCGTACCTCCAGCAGTTCTACGACCGCAACTTCTGGTTCGCGGACAGCGGCGTGCAGGTGTGGGCGTACGAGGAGACGTACGACAACTGGCAGGACAGGTACGGCGTGGACGCCGTCGTCGCGGTGTACCACTCGGGGCACGGCGGCATGGACGGCAACGGGGTGTTCTTCGCGCCGCTCGGCGGCACGTGGGACAACCGCTCGGACGCGATCTCCAACCGGATGGCGTTCGGCAACGAGAAGGCCAACTACGTGTTCTGGTCGACGTGCAACTCACTGCGCGTCCTCGACGGGCACTCCCCCGTCCGCACGTGGGCGGGCCCCAACCTCGGATCCCGGATGATCTTCGGGTTCGAGACGACGAGCATCGACAGCCCGGACTACGGCAAGAAGTTCTGGGAGAAGTGGCGCGCGGGCCAGACGTTCTGCGACGCGTGGCTGAACGCGAGCTGGGACATCTACCACGGCCAGGCCCCGTCGGTCGCGGCCACCGGAGCGACCCAGGCCGAGGCGCAGAACCGCCTCAACTCGGAGCGCAACTTCTACCGCGAGCACGTGTCCGACGCCTGGTACGCGTGGCGCTGGTACTACGCGCGCGAGGGGCTGCGCGACCCGCTGACGCAGGCACCCGCCGAGCCGCAGATCGTGCAGCTCGCGCCGCGCGACCCGAGCGACGAGCTCGCCCGGATGGGCCGGCTGGCGCACTTCCCGTCGGCGGCGCTCCAGGAGGTCCACGTCGAGCGGCAGGGCGTGCTCAGCGCGAGCTCCGGCGACCGGTACGTGTCGACGGCGCCGCAGGCGGTGCGCTGGGTGAAGCTGGCCGAGGCCAACCACCGCAACACCGACCGGCTGCCGACCGAGCGCGCGGTCGAGCTGGCCCGGCAGTTCGCGGAGCAGCACGCGGAGAACACCGACGGCGCCGAGCTGATCGTGGACTCCGTGCACGACCTGATGCAGAACAGCGGCAAGAAGGACGGTTCGCAGATCGGCGAGCCCGTGTCGCTCCAGACGCACGTCACGTTCCGGCAGGCCTTCGACGGCGTACCGGTGATCACGCCGGGTCGCGGCGAGTTCCGGGTGGCGCTCGACAACGACGGCACCGTCGTCCAGGCGACGCTGTCGACGCGGCGGGCCACCGGTGAGACCCGTACGCCGTCGTCGGCGGTCGCGCCGCCGTCCGGCAAGGGGTCGCAGGCGCTGCGGTCGCCGGGTGCGCGTGACCCGCGCCAGGCGCTCGACGAGGCGCAGCAGCGGCGTATCGCGCATCTGACGGCGATGGCCTCCGACAGCGAGCACTCGGCGTCGGACATCGAGGCGCAGCTGGAGATCAGGGACGTGCCGGGCACGCTGGAGGTCGGGTACGAGATCGAGGGCAACGAGGCGTATCCCGCGGCGCGGAAGCTGATCGAACTGGGCTCGCGCGACTCGATGTTCAAGAAGCTCAGGTGGGTCGTGGCACCGATCGCCCGCTGAGCGGTCCGCCGGCCGGACGGGGGCGGACGAGGGCCGGTCGCGCGGGGAACCGCGCGGCCGGCCGGACGGCGGTTACGCCGCGACGCGCCGCTTGCGCGCGGCCATCCACGCGTACACCAGCACCCCGACGAACAGGAACAGCACGCCCTGGTAGACGGCCGCGTATCCCGCCCCGCCGACCAGCCACATCGAGAAGCCGAACGCGGCGAGGGCGAGGATCATGTCGCGGGCCAGGCGGCCGGGGCGCACCTTGTCGCCCTGGCCGGACAGCAGGAAGTAGATCTGCGCGGCCGTGGCAAGCAGGTACGGGACCGTCGCCGTGAAGGTCGTGACGAGGACGAGGGTCTCGAAGACACCGGTCGAGCCGGCCGTGTAGTTGTAGATCGTCAGGAGCGAGGCGAGCGTCACCGCGACGATCACGCCGAACGTCGGGATGCCGCGCCGCTTGCGGGTGAACGCCGCGGGGAACAGTCCGTCCTTCGCCGCGGCGTACGGGGTCTGGGCGCTGAGCAGCGTCCAGCCGTTGAGCGCGCCGATCATGGAGACCAGCGCGGCGACCGCGACGGCCGTGCCGCCCCAGGTGCCGCCGAACATGGCGTTGACGGCGTCGGAGAACGGGGCCGTGGAGTTCACCAGCCGGTCGTGCGCGACGGTGCCGAACACCGACACCGTGGACAGCAGGTACAGGAGCGCGGCGAGCCCGGTGCCGATGACCGTGGCGCGGCCGACGTTGCGCTGCGGGTCGCGGACCTCGCCGGCGCTGACGGACGCGGACTCGACGCCCAGGTAGCTGAAGAGCAGGATCGCCGCGGACGCGGAGATCGCGCCGATCGCGGAGTCGTCGGTGGCGCGGAACGGCCCCAGGTTGTCGGCCTGGAAGAAGAAGAGCCCGCCGACCGCGACGAGCAGCAGCGGCGCGAACTTCAGGACGGTGGAGACCAGTTGGACCGCGCCGACGTACCGGGTCCCGGCGAGGTTGGCGAGCGCGGGCAGCCACTGGCAGAGCAGCGCGGCGACGATCGTCCAGAACGTGGAGCCGTGCAGCGGCAGCAGGACGTCGAGGTAGCCGACGGCGGCGACGGCGAGCGCCGCGTTGCTGACCCAGGTGGTGATCCAGTAGCTCCACGCGGCGAGGAACCCGGCGAAGTCGCCGAAGGCCTCACGGGCGTAGACGTACGGGCCACCGGTCTGCGGGTGCCGGTTCGCGAGCCGCCCGAAGACGAGGGCGAGCGCGATGGCGCCGACGGTCAGGACGCCGAAGGCGACGAGGCTGATCGTGCCGTACGGGGCGACGGAGGCGGGCAGCAGGAAGATGCCGCCGCCCACGATGTTGCCGATGACGAGGGCGGTGGCGACGGGCAGGCCGAACTTGCGGGCGTGCCTGCTGCCGTCCTGCTGTTCCGCTTCCCCGGCCGGAGCCGTCTGCGATGCGGTCCCGGAGTCGTGCATGGGGTCGTGCGCCTCTCGTCGTGCTGACGCCGCCTCGGGATCGCCGGGCGGCGCTTCATGGTCGGACGCGTGGGCATCCCGCACCAAATCAGGCGGATTCGTCCTGCGCTTCCGGGGGCACTGCCGCAAATGATGCGATCGGCGGGTCCTGGTGCAGGGAATTCTCCAGCGGGATCTGCGGCCCGCTGCCCTCGCGCAGCCAGCGGCGCAGCACGTGGTGGACCTGTTCGGCGCCGACGAGCGTGCCGCCGTCCTCGACCGGCTCCGACAGGGCCACCGGGGAGAGCAGGAACGGCCGGCCCTGGGCGCCGCCGAGCCCGCCGTGCGAGCCGATCTGCTCCTCGAACGCGAGGACCTCGCCGTACGCCGGGTCGTACCAGGAGTTGACCATGATGTCGGCGGTGTGCGGGAAGGAGTCGGTGCGGCGCACGGCGTCGGCGGCGCCGGGCCCGAAGTCGGCGAGCGGCCCGCGCCCGTCGGCCAGGTCGGCGACGGGCACCTCGGTGCCCTGCGCGGCGAGCACGACCGCGCCGTGTTCCTCGCTGCGGACGAGGAGGAAGCCGATGCCGGGGTGGTTGGCGAGGGTCGCGAGCAGCGCCGGGTGGCGGGCGTCGATCTCCTCCTTGCTCATCCGGTGCGGCACGTCGGGGAAGGAGACGAGGCCGAGGTTGCCGGAGGCGAGCACGATCGGCTCGGTGATCCGGCCCTTGCGGGCGGTCTCCTCGACGGGGCGGTGCAGCGCGGCGCGCACGGCGGAGCGGGCCTCGGCGCCGCTGTGGGTGCGCCGCACCTTGCGCGGCACGGGCAGTCCGCAGCCCGCCCGCACCAGGTTCTGCAGGGTCAGTCCGTAGCGGGCGAGGAACGTCTCGCCGGGGCTCTGGCCGTGGTCGGACAGGAGGACGATGCGGTACGGGCGCGGGGCGTGCTCGGCGACCTTCACGAGCAGCGCGAGGGAGCGGTCGAGCCGTTCGAGGACCTTCTCGGCGTCGCGGCTGAACGGCCCCGAATGGTGCGCCACCTCGTCGTACGCGACGAGGTCCGCGTAGACCGCGCTGCGCCCGACGAGCATGTCGCCGATGACGGCGGCGACGACGACGTCCCGCTCGACGACGGTCGCGAAGGCGCGGATGAACGGGTAGAGGCCGCCGCGTCCGACGCGCGGGCGGCGCTTGCGGAGCCGGGCGCGGGTGGACTGGCCGATCTCGCGGCCCACCTCGGCGCAGAAGGACAGCGCGGTGCGCACGGCGTTCGCCGGGTCGGAGAAGTACGCGAAGTAGCCGGCCCTCGACCGGTTCTGCCTGCCGCGCCGGGCGGCGACGGACAGGACGAGGGCGACCTCCTCGGCGCCGCCGCTGAACAGGTTGCCGCGGCTCGCGCCGTCGACGGTGAGCAGGCCGCCGTCGCCGGTGTGCTCGATGGCGCGGCGCTGGAGTTCGGCGGCGCTGGTCGGCCGGTTGGAGACCTGCACCTCGCCGGTGTCCTTCTCGTACCAGCGGAAGGCGGGGACGTCGTGGTTGGAGCCGTGCAGGATGCCGAGCTGGCTGGCGCCGGTCTGGCTCGACCAGTCGGTGCGCCACGGGGTGAGGCGGTGGGTGCCCTCGCGCAGCCAGGAGTTCACCGTGGGCATGAGCTCGTCGCGGGCGGCGCGCCGCAGCACCTCGTGGCCGACGCCGTCGAGCTGGAGGAAGACGGTGCCCGGGGTGGGCGGGCAGCCGCTGCCCTCGCCGCCGACGGCCTTGCGGCGTCTTCGGTCGGCGAGCCGGTACAGACGCCTGCGGTAGGCGTCGTCGTCACGGACCGCGAGGGCACCGCCGGTCGCCGACGCCACGGCCGACATCACGGCGGCGACGACCACCGCGGTCTCCGGGCTGACCTCGCCGCGCCCGTCGGGGACGAGGTGCAGGGCGATCAGGAGCACGGCGCCGTTCAGGAAGAACACGACGAGGCCGAGGACGAGGGCGGGGACGAGGAGCAGGGCGCGGACCAGGAGCGGCCACACCAGGGCCGACAGGAGGGCGAAGGCACCGGCGCCGAGGGCGGCGGTGATCGCGACACGGGTCATGCTGTCGCCGGTGTCGGACTGGAGCTGGAAGTCCGGCAGGATGCCCGCCAGGATCATCATGGTCAGGGTGCCCGCCGCCCAGACCGTCAGCGAGCGCCATGCCGCGCTCGCCACCCGCCGCCACCGGCCTCCGGCCACGTTCCGGCTCCCCTCGCCCTGTACTGGTTCCTGGCGGCCAGAGTTTCATACGTTTTGGGCTGATCGAACCAAGCCCCTCCGGCCATCGGGGAGCCGGGTCCCGAGGCGCAGCGCCGCGCGGGTCAGCAGCCGTCGTAGCCGGCCGTCGGCATCGACAGCCGGCGGTGCACCCGCGCCTTCATCTCCGCGTCGTACGCCGGTTCGGCGAGGCCCGCGGTCTCCAGCGGGATCCCGCGCCGGGCGCACTCCGCCGAGAACACGTCGACCGAGCGGAGCGCCGCGCGCAGGACGCGGTCGCTGGGCGCGACGAAGACGTCGACCAGGCCCGCGTCGACGTCCGCCCACAGCACCTCGTGGTCGGGGCGGAGCGCGTGCACCAGGAGTTCGCGGGTGATGACGTAGCCGCGCTCGGCGGCCCAGCGGGCACACATCGCGTGCTGGCTGCGGGAGTCCACGAGGAACGGGTCCGCGTCCAGCTCCTCCAGCGGGATCAGGCTGGCGATCGCCGCCACCCTGACCGCTTCACCGGGTCCGCCCATGGTGTCCCCCTCACCTCCGCCTTTCGGCGACGACCCTACTCCTGCACGTAGGCTCGGGGGAGTCGCACGAAGGAGCGTAAGGAGACACGCGTGCCGGTGGAGATCACCTGGTGGGGTCATGCCACCTGCACGGTCCAGGACTCGGGCATCAGGGTCCTGACCGATCCGCTCTTCGCGAGGCGCCTCGCGCATCTGCGGCGCAGACGGGGCGCTCCCCCGCCGCCGAGCGCCGCGCTCGCCGATGTGGTGCTCGTCTCCCATCTGCACGCGGACCATCTGCACGTGCCGTCGCTGGCGCGGCTCGCGCCGGGGACACGGGTCCTGGTGCCGCGCGGCGCGGTCCGTTCGGTGCCGACGCTGCGGCGGCTGCGGACGCTGCGCATCACGGAGGTCGAGCCGGGGGCCAGGATCGAGGTCGGAGACCTCGTGATAGAGGCCGTGCACGCCGAGCACGACGGGCGGCGGCTGCCGGTGGGGCAGCACCGCTCGCCCGCGCTCGGCTTCCTCGTGAACGGCGAGGCCCGTACGTACTTCGCCGGGGACACCGGGCTCTTCGACTCCATGGCGGACGTGGTGGGCGACGTGGACGTGGCGCTGCTGCCGGTCGGCGGCTGGGGCCCCTACCTCGGTCCGCACCACCTGGACCCGGCGCGCGCCGCCGAGGCGCTCGCCCGGATCGCGCCGCGCAGCGCGGTGCCGGTGCACTACGGCACGTACTGGCCGATCGGCATGGACGCGGTGCGGCCGCACGAGTTCCACACGCCGGGCGACGAGTTCGTACGGCAGGCGGCGCTGCGGGCGCCGGACGTGACGGTGCACCGGCTCGCGCACGGCGAGAGCGTGCGGCCGGAGGTGGCCCGGTGATCCTCGCCGCCGCGACCGCGGTCACCCCCGAGTCGACGCAGCAGGCCGTCGGCTATCCGACGCTGTTCGTGCTCGTCGCGCTCGGGGCGCTGGTGCCGGTCATCCCGACGGGCGCGCTCGTCAGCACCGCCGCCGTCGTCGCCTTCCACCAGTCCGCCGCGTACTCGCTGGTGCTCGTGTTCGTCACGGCGTCGGTCGCGGCGTTCCTCGGGGACATCGCCCTGTACTGGCTGGGGCGGCGCGGCATGCACTCGAAGAACGGGTCGCGGTGGCTGGCGGCGATCCGCGGCCGGGCGCCGAAGGAGCGGCTCGAACAGGCGCAGGACAAGCTCGACGACCACGGTGTGCTGGTGCTCGTCCTGTCGCGGCTGGTGCCCGCGGGGCGGATCCCGGTGATGCTGGCGTGCCTGCTGGCGAAGATGCCGCTGCGCCAGTTCGCCCGCGGCGACCTTCCGGCGTGCCTCGCCTGGGCGGCGACGTACCAGGTCATCGGGATCGTCGGCGGCTCGCTGTTCCCGGAGCCGTGGGAGGGCGTGGTCGCGGCGATCGCGCTGACCCTGCTGATCAGCGCGATCCCGACGGTGTGGCGGAGGATGCGCGGCGGCCGGGAGTCAGGCGGTCAGCACGCGTGACGCGCCGACCGGCAGGTCCCACAGCGCGGCGCGCGGCAGCCCCGCCCGCTCCCAGGCGGCCCGCAGCCGGGTGAGCGGTTCGAGGACCGGCTCGGCCGAGAGCAGGAACGTGGCCCAGTGCATGGGGGCCATCAGGCGCGCGCCCACGTCCTGCGCGGCGCGCACCGCGTCCTCCGGGTCGCAGTGCACGTCCTGCAGCCACCAGCGCGGGTCGTACGCGCCGATCGGCAGCAGGGCGAGGTCGATACCGGGGTAGCGGCGGCCGATCTCCGAGAACCAGTGGCCGTACCCGGTGTCCCCGGCGAAGTAGATGCGCTGCCCCTCGGCGTCGGTGAGGACCCAGCCGCCCCACAGCGTGCGGCAGGTGTCGGTGAGGCTGCGCTTGGACCAGTGGTGCGCCGGTACGAAGTCGAAGCGGACGCCCCGCAGCTCGGCGGCCTCCCACCAGTCGAGCTCCGTGACGCGGGTGAAGCGGCGCCGGGTGAACCAGCGGCCGAGTCCGGCGGGCACGAAGACCGGGGTGTCGCGCGGGAGCCGCTTGAGGGTCGGCCAGTCCATGTGGTCGTAGTGGTTGTGGCTGATGACGACGGCGTCGACGGGCGGCAGCGCGCTCCAGGCGACACCGACCGGGGTGACCCGGGCCGGGGTGCCGAGGATCTTGCGGGACCAGACCGGGTCGGTGAGGACGGTCAGGCCGCCTATGCGCACCACCCAGCTGGCGTGCCCGGCCCAGGTGACGGCGGCGGTGCGGGCGTCGACGTCGGGCAGCGGGCCCGGTTCGAAGGGCAGGTCCGGGATGTCGGCGAGGCTCTCGGCGGGGGCCTGAGCGCGCCCTCGCGCGCGAACCGGGCGAAGGCCCGCAGGCCCGGCAGGGGTGCGGTCAGCCGGTGCGCGAAGGACTTGGGCCAGCGGCGGGACACGGTGCCGCCCCCGCCGAGCGGCCGCGGCTCGACGAGGGGGGGAAGGGACGCGACGGCATCATCCCGCTGCTGTGTCGACGTCGAATCGGACGCTTGGGTCATCGCTCGGACTCCCATCCTTCGCCTGCCGGTCCGTTGCCTTCCGGGCCCACGGGGCCCGCGTCGTCGCGGATCGCTCCGGACTCGCCGAGATCGTCGAACGCCGACCCCACCATGCTCAACAGCCGTTCCACATGCGGCAATTCCAGGGGCTCCGGTGAGGTGAGAGACGCCCTGCGCTCGTCGGGGGTTGACCCGAGCAGCGGCCCGGTCGACAGGCGTGCCCGCAGCGCCGCCGGGTCGTCGCCGAAGCGGTGGCCGCCGGGGACGGGCATGCCGAGGCGTTCGGTGAGGAAGTCCTCCAGATCCTGGGCGTCGGTGACGCCGAGGGCGGCGAGCGGCGGGCGCAGCGGGTCGAGGTCGACGTAGAGATGGCGCCCGGCCCGCGGAGGCCGGGCGAAGCCGCCGGCGGCGAGCACCCGGCGGTGCACCGCCTGGGCGGCCTCGGCGTGCAGCGCGGCGGAGGCCGTGCGGCGGGCGGTGACCTCGTCGCCCTCGTCGAGGACGTACGCCGCTCCCGCCGCGACCGGGGCCGAGAGCAGAGCGCCGGTCGCGGTCAGTACGTCGAGGACGCGGTCGGCGAGGTGCTCGCCCTGCGCGGTCGGGGCGAAGCGGGCGCAGGCCGCGGGCAGCGACGGCGGCAGGAACGCGCCGGTCAGATCGGTCACGACGGTGACATGGGCGGGGAACATCTCGGCCGGGCTGAACAGCACCGTGCTCGCGCCGGGGTGCATGGTGTCGCGCCAGGTCTCATCGCTGACGATGTGCAGGCCCTCCCCGGCGGCGGCCTCCACCGCCTCGTGCAGCACCTCGGGCGGCGGCACGGTCCCCGTCGGGTCGTCGGCGACGGACAGGACGAGCAGCCGGGGGTCGCCGCCCTCGGCTCTGACCCGGCGGACGGTCTCCAGGAGGGCGTACGGGTCGGGGACGCCGCCGCACTCGGCGGGCGTCGGCACGTGGAACACCTCGCGGCCGAGGAGGCGGGCCTGCGGGCCCCACCACGCGGGACAGGGCCGCGGGACCATGACGTCGCCGCCCAGCGCGGCCGTCAGCGCGAGCAGCAGCGGCGCGGCGCCGGGGGCGGCGACGATCCGGCCGCGATCGGCGGGCAGCCCCTGCGCTGCCAGAAGCCGCGAGCCGCCGCCAGGAGGGCGGGCGGGCCGCCGGGCGGCTCGGGGTACGGGCGGCCGGCCGCGCCGGCGACGGCGGCGGCCAGGCCGGGCAGCACGGGCAGGCCCGCCTCGGGCAGCGGCGGCCCGAACCGGACGGGGCCGCGTCCTTCCCGCAGGGGATCTCGGGTCGTGGGGTCCGACTGCCGCATGCTGCCTCCGTACCGTCTCGGGCGCTGCCACCGCGCGCGCCGGTTCCCAGCGTCACATCCAGGGCGCCCCGCGCGCGCGTCGTGCCGTCGTCGGGTGCGTACCCACGCGGGCACCCGGACAGGCGGAGCCACCCGGCGCGGCACTGCGCCGGGTGGGTGACGGGGGTCGGTGGACGGCGGTCAGCGGGTGAGGGCGGTGAGCTCGCGCTCCAGGCCGCGCCCGCGGCGCTCGACGACGGCGGCGGCCACGTCGGCCAGCTTCCGGTTGGTGGTCTGCGATATGCGGCGCAGCACGGTGAACGCGTCGTCCGCGTCGCAGGCCAGTACGTGCATGACGATGCCGCACGCCTGGTCGACGACGGGCCGGGTGCGCAGCGCGGCGCCCAGCTGGTCGAGCTCGGTGAGGGCGGCCTGGTAGGAGCGGTCGCGCACCAGGCAGGTGGCGGCGAGGTCGCCGAGGGCGCGGACGGGGCCGCGCGGGGCGTCCTCCAGGGTGCCCGCGCGGAAGCTGTAGAGGCTGAGGGTGACGGTCAGGTCGGCGCTGCGGAAGGGGATGGTCACGCTGGAGCGCACGCCGGAGTCGAGCGCCAGCGCCCGGTAGTCGGGCCAGCGGCGGTCGTGCAGCAGATCGCTGGCGTCGACGGGCCTGCCGCCCTGTTCGGCGACCGGGATCGGGCCCTCGCCGGAACGCAGTTGTACGGAGACGAGCGCGGCGAGGTCGGGGTGGGTGACCGCGGACGGGCGCTCGCCGGTGCGGTCGGACGCCATGGCGACGGCCCCGCAGCAGTCGGTCGTGCAGCGCACGGCCTCCTCGGCGAGTTCGGACAGCCGCCGCGCCGGGAGCCCGGATTCGGGTGTCTCGGGCGGAAGTTGGCCGCGTGCCACGGGGTAGCAGTCCGAACGGTCGGCGGGTTCCTCGCTTGTGACGAACTGTCGCATCGGGTAACGCCTCCTTCCTGTTCCGGCTTCCCCCGGCGGGCCCCGGAAAACCGCTGCACGGGATAGGTTCTCGGCATGGCGCAGACGGAGGAATTCGGTGAGGAACTCGCGGACTTCATGCGTCGGGTCTCCCAGCTGAAGGCGGCGCGCTCCGTCCCCGCGGACGGACTGCCGGCGGTGCTCGACGCGGCGATCTTCGAACTCGACCACGTGGTCGGCACGTTGTGGCCGTGGTACGAGCAACTGGGCACCGCGGACATCGGCGCGGAGGGCCGGTCGGCCCAGGCCGACCGGCAGGAGCAGCAGTTGCTGCGCGCGATCTTCCAGCGGCTTCCGCTGCCGGTGGCGCTGGTGGACCGCGAGTCGGTGGTGCGCAGGCTGAACTTCGCGGCGACGACGTTCACGGGGGTGCGGGCCGGTTACGCGACCGGGCGGCCGCTCACCGGGTTCCTGGCGCACGCGGACCGGGGCGCGTTCCGCTCCCAGGTCGCGGCGGTCGCCCGGGGCGAGGGGGACCGCGGCCTGACCGTGCACCTCCAGCAGAACCCGCACACGCCCGTACGGACGACGCTGACGGGACTGCGTCCGGGCAACGAACCACGCACCGCGGTCCTCGTCGTCCTGCACCCCGCCGACGACGACGCGCGGGTGCGGGGCACGGCCCGCCCGGCCGCGCCGGTCCCCGACCTCGCGGAGACGACCCGGCACGCGGCCGTGATGGATCTGGTGGACGTGATGACGCGCGAACTGCTCGGCGCGCCGGCGGGTGACCCCGCGGAGGTGCTGCGGCGCGCCGCGCGAGTGCTGCACGGCCGCTTCGCGGACTGGGTGATCGGGGACCTGGGCGCCGCGCGGCTGGAGCGTACGGCGGTGTTCGGCGACGGCGACGAGGCCGTACGGGACATCCGCGCACAGGACCCCGCGGCCGCCCCGTTGATCGTGGAGGCGGCGCGCGGGGGTTCACCGGCGCTCCTGGTGCGCCCCGAGGACCCGCAGGCCCTGGGCGACGACGCCTCGGGGGCGCCGGTCCTGGTGCGCGCGGACGTCACTTCGCTGCTGTGCGTCCCGCTGGTCCCGGCGCCCGGCGAACCGGTCCAGGGAGTGCTCTCCCTGTTCCGGTCCGCGGGCCGCCTCGCCTTCTCGATGGCGGAGGCGCAGGCGCTCGACGTGATGTCACGGCACATCGCGCTGGCGATGCGCCGGTAGGCGGCCGGTCGGCTGGGCGGTCGTGCGGTCAGGCGGCGTCGGAGAGGACCTGGTCGCGCAGCCGGTCGCAGCAGCGGCTGATCAGGCGGGACACGTGCATCTGCGAGATGCCGAGCTGTTCGGCGATGCGGCTCTGCGTCATGTCGCCGAAGAAGCGCATGTACAGGATCCGCCGCTCGCGTTCGGGCAGGGCGGCGATGCGCGGCTTGACGGCCTCGCGGTCGACGACGATGTCGAGCGCGGGGTCGGCGGAGCCGAGCGCGTCCGACAGCGAGTAGCCGTCCTCACTGCCGGGCAGCTCGGCGTCGAGGGAGAGGGCGGAGAAGCTCTCCAGTGCCTCCAGACCGCTGCGGGCCTCCTCCTCGGTCATGCCGGCGTGCTCGGCGATCTCGGTGAGCGTCGGGGCGCGCCCCGAGATGCTCTGGGACAGCTCGTGCTGTGCGAACCGGACCCGGTTGCGCAGGTCCTGGACGCGACGCGGCACGTGCAGCGTCCACATGTGGTCACGGAAGTGGCGCTTGATCTCGCCGGTGACGGTCGGTACGGCATAGCTCTCGAACGCGTTGCCGAGCGACGGGTCGTAACGGTCGACCGCCTTGACCAGGCCGAGAGCGGCGACCTGGCGCAGGTCCTCGGAGGACTCGCCACGGTTGCGGAATCGGCCGGCCAGCCGTTCGGACATGGGAAGCCAGGCTTCGACGATCTCTTTGCGCAGTGCGTCGCGCTCGGCGCCCTCGGGCAGCCCGGACAGCTTCACGAATGCTTCAGCGGTGTCCGGGGCGTCGTCGTGCGGATGGCGTCGGCTGGGCCTCGCCGGGTTCACGGGTGCGCTGGTGGGCGTACGCATGGCTTGGCAACTCCCTGAATGGGTGCCTCTGTGCTGTGGACACCGTGGAAGGGAGCAGCGCCCCGACGTGGGAACGGACACACCCGGGGACGGAAACCGCGGATACGCGTACGTATCCCTCCCACGGACGTGCCTCCTGTCCGAAGCACTGTTTGTCGCGTGCCCCGTATCCGGAGCACCAAACACCGAGATCGTCCCACAGTCTCAGCGGGCCGTCAGTGGACGATCGCTGTGGGTTCCTCCACCTCGGGCTCCTTGGGCCGTGGCAGCAGCCACTCCTCGTAGCGACCGAGCGCGAGAACGAGTCCCATCATGCCGAACGGCACGAGGACCGTGAGGAGCTCCATGGCCAGTCCTTCCCCAGCGGGTGGAGCGTGGGGGGCCGGGTACGGGTCTCCCCTGCCCGACCGGACAAACCGGCCGGTGTCGGCCATGTGTCAGCCGGCTGCGCCCGGGTACGCGTCGGCCGGTTCCACGACATGGGAGTGACAGATGCAGCGAGGCAGCGACCGGCTCAGCGCGCACCGGGACGACGAGATGAAGCACGAACTCCAGGGGTTCCTGCGGTCCGGCCATCCCACGCGGACCGCGGAGTGGCACGACCCGGAGCCGGTGGCCGACGACGATCCGGAGGTGGCCGGCGGTCCCGTCCTGCCCGGCCGCGGCCGCCTGGAGGCGGTGCGGCTCGAAGTGGGGCGGCTCCTCGGCCGTACGGCGTTCCCCGGGACACCCGCGGCGCTCTCCGACGCGCTGGCCGAGCGCTCCGCCCCGGACCAGTTGGTCGCGAAGGTGGCGGCCCTGCCGAAGTCGTCGGTGTTCCGTACGGCGTCGGAGCTGGCCGAGGCGCTCACCGAGGAGCCGGCATAGCGCAGGCATGGGTCCCCACCCCGTGGGTACAGCGGGCGAGGTCACCCCGACCACGGAGAAGGGCCTGAGACCATGGCCGATTTGGTGAGGGACGTCATGACACCGGGTGTGGTGGCGGTGCGCCCGGATGCCTCACTCGTCGAGGCCGCCCAGCTCATGCGCGCCCAGGACATCGGTGATGTCCTGGTGGCGGACGACCGCCGGGTCGTCGGGGTTCTCACGGACCGCGACATAGCGCTCCGCGCGGTCGCCGACGGCGCGGACCCGCTCACCGTCAGCGCGCTGGCGGTGTGCACGCTCGACCCGGTGGCGATCGGCCCGGACGCCGCGGTGTCCGCGGCCGCCGACCTGATGCGGGAGCACGCGGTGCGCCGCCTGCCGGTGGTCGAGGACGGCCGCGCGGTGGGCATGGTGAGCCTCGGCGACCTGGCACCGATCCAGGAGCCGGGCTCCGCGCTCGCCGACATCAGCGGAGCACGGCCGGACGCCTGACCGGCCATGAAGAAGCAGAAGTACCCGACACAGCAAGGGAGTTGAGCACGTCATGCGTATCGCGTTCCTGGTGGCGCCCGAAGGGGTCGAACAGATCGAGCTCACCGACCCCTGGCAGGCGGTGCGGGACGCGGGCGGCGAGCCCGTGCTCGTGTCGACGCGGCCGGGCGAGGTGCAGGCCTTCCACCACCTGGACAAGGCGGACACGTTCCCGGTGCAGGAGACGGCGGCCGGGCTGACGGCCGCGGACTTCGCCGGCCTGGTCCTGCCGGGCGGCGTGGCCAACCCGGACCAGTTGCGCACCGACGCCGACGCGGTGGCGTTCGTACGGGACTTCTTCACCCGCGGGCTGCCGGTCGCCGCGATCTGCCACGCACCGTGGACCCTGATCGAGGCCGACGTGCTGCGCGGCCGGACCCTGACGTCGTGGCCGAGCCTGGCCACGGACATCCGCAACGCGGGCGGCACCTGGGTCGACGCCCAGGTGAAGGTCTGCACGGCCGGGCCGAACGCGCTGGTCACCAGCCGCAAGCCGGACGATCTGAAGGCGTTCGACGAAGCACTGATCGAGCAGATGCGCGGCGACTGACGTCCGGCCGCGCCGAGCCGCCCACACGGGCCCGGTGCAGTGATCCGGGGGGAGCCCGGGCCCGCGGGCAGGTGCCGGCCCGGCGGGGTAGTGCCGGGCCGGGGCGTCGCCGGAATCCGTCGCGGCCGTCCCGGCCTCGATGACGGCTGAGACCCGGGGCCCGGAGGGCCGGCCCCCGACAACGGTCCGACGGTAGGCCGACCCCGGCTGCCGAAACGATCCGCTGAACGAGGCCGCTGTCCGGATAGCGCGGCCTGCCGGTGGGCCCGCCCCTCAGTCGCCCCGGCTGTCGCCGGCTTCACGCAGCGTCACCGACGGCACCCGGCCGTACTTGGTCCGGTACTGATCGGCGAACCGGCCCAGATGTCCGAAGCCCCAGCGGTGGGCGATGTCCGCGACGGTCGTCGTGTACGGGTCGGCCGCGGCGAGATCGGCGTGCGCCCGCTCCAGGCGGACGGCCCGCAGATACGCCATCGGCGGCAGGCCCACGTACCGGCCGAACGCCTCCTGGAGCCAGCGCACCCCGACCCGGGCCTCGGCCGCGAGTTCCGCGGTGGTGAAGGGGTGCTCGGGGCGGGCGCGCATGGCGTCGACGGCTCGCTTCACGGGAGCGGGCCGCAGCTCCCCGCCGGGTGGTCGAGCCGGTCGCGGTAGCGGTGCCCCGCCGCCAGGAGGAGGCCGTTGAGCACGGCGTCCCGCAGCGGCGCGGCGACCAGCGGGTGCCGGAGCAGCGGGGCGCCGTCGTGCAGGTCGTCCACCAGCGAGCCGACGAGCCGGGCCCACTCACGGCCGCGCCCGCGCGTGAGGTCGAGACCCGGGTCGAGGACGACGGGGGTGCGCGGGGCGATGCCCGTCAGCTCTTCGACGCGGCGCTCCAGGAACCCCTGGTCGATCTTCAGGGCGATGATCCGGCCGTCGCCCTCCCAGCGGTCGACGACGGTGGAGCCGACCGGCTGGAACAGGGCCGCGCTGCCGGGCGCGGTGATCTCCTCGGGCCGGGTCGCCTGGTGCCAGCGCAGGGCGTCCCCGAGCGGGATGTTCACGTGGTAGGCGCCCAACTCGCCGCAGCGCACCATGACATCGGCGCCGCACGTCAGATCACCGACGGTGATCCCGCCGATCTCCAGGACGTCGAAGCTCGCGCCGAACCGCTCCGGCCGCTCCAGGACGTCGAGGCGGTTGGTGTAGAAGGCGTCCTTGATCGCCTGCATGGCCTCGTCGACGTCACCCGTCCGTATGGACGTCCTCTCTCACCGCGGCTCCCCGTGCTGAGTCGGTACACGCCGACAGAGCAGCCTACGGGGAGACGTCGCGCACCGCGACGGGCCCAGGGCCGGTCCGGCGGATCGGGTCGCGGCTCGGGTGGCCCGTGTCAGGCCCTAACGGGCACGCTCCACCCGGCGTTCGTCCCAGACCGGCTCCGGCGTCTCGCGCAGGCGGCCGTCGGCGCCGAAGACCAGGTAGCGGTCGAAGGCGCGGGCGAACCAGCGGTCGTGGGTGACCGCGAGCACCGTGCCGTCGAAGGACTCCAGGCCCTCCTGGAGCGCTTCGGCCGACTCCAGGTCGAGGTTGTCCGTGGGCTCGTCCAGCAGCAGGGCGGTGGCGCCCTCGAGTTCGAGCAGGAGGATCTGGAAACGGGCCTGCTGGCCGCCCGAGAGGCGCTCGAACTTCTGCTCGGCCTGGGCCGTGAGTTCGTAGCGGCGCAGCAGCGACATCGCGGCTCCGCGGTCCTTGGCGTGGTCGCGCCAGAGGATGTCGAGGAGCTCGCGGCCCTGAAGCTCGGGGTGGGCATGGGTCTGGGCGAAGTGTCCGGCGACGACGCGGGCGCCGAGCTTCCACTCCCCCGTGTGCGCGACCGTGTCCTCGCCCGCGAGGAGCCGCAGGAAGTGCGACTTGCCCGAGCCGTTCGAGCCGAGGACCGCGACCCGCTCGCCGTAGAAGACCTCCAGGTCGAACGGCTGCATGAGGCCGGTCAGCTCGAGGCCCTTGCAGGTGACCGCGCGGATGCCGGTGCGGCCGCCCTTCAGGCGCATCGTGATGTCCTGCTCGCGCGGCGGCTCCGGCGGCGGGCCCGCCTCCTCGAACTTGCGCAGGCGGGTCTGCGCGGCCGCGTACCGGGACGCCATCTCGTGGCTGACCGAGGCGGCCTGGCGCAGGTTCACGACGAGCTTCTTGAGCTGGGCGTGCTTCTCGTCCCAGCGGCGGCGCAGCTCCTCGAAGCGGGCGAACCGCTCCCGCCGCGCCTCGTGGTAGGTGGCGAAGCCCGCGCCGTGCACCCACGCGTCGGCGCCGCCGGGCCCCGGCTCGACACTGACGATCTTCTCGGCGGAGCGGGCGAGCAGCTCGCGGTCGTGGGAGACGAAGAGGACCGTCTTGCGCGTCTCGCGCAGCTTCTCCTCCAGCCAGCGCTTGCCCGGCACGTCCAGATAGTTGTCGGGCTCGTCGAGGAGCAGGACCTCGTCGGTGCCGCGCAGCAGCGCTTCGAGGACGAGTCGCTTCTGCTCACCGCCGGACAGCGTGCGGACCTCGCGGAACTGCGCCTGGTCGTAGGGGACGCCGAGCGCGGCCATGGTGCACATGTCCCAGAGGGTCTCCGCCTCGTAGCCCTGCGCCTCGGCCCAGTCGGACAGCGCCTGCGCGTATGCCATCTGCGCGGCCTCGTCGTCGACCGTCATGATCGCGTGCTCGGCCTGGTCGACGGCCTTCGCGGCCTCCTGAATGCGCGGCGACGACACCGAGACCAGCAGGTCCCGTACGGTCGTCTCGTCGCGCACCGAACCGACGAACTGGGACATCACGCCCAGGCCGCCGCTGACCGTGACGGACCCGCCGTGCGGCTGGAGCTCGCCGGAGATCAGCTTGAGGAGGGTCGTCTTGCCCGCCCCGTTCGGTCCGACCAGGGCGACGATCGCGCCGTCACCGACGCGGAACGAGACATCACCGAGCAGCGCCCGCCCGTCCGGCAAGAAGTACTCGAGGTGTGCGGCTTCCAGATGTCCCATGATCCCGCATTGTGGACGCCCGTGCGGGTGACGGGCAAACGGATTGGCGACAGGGGCCGGGTGCGGCCGCGTTCACGGGGTACGGGTTCTTGCATGTGTGCCGACCTCGACCCCACCACGCCGCCGCTGGACGTGACTCCGCCGGAGCACTCCCTGCGCGCCCGCCTGGCAGCCCTGGACCTGCGCGTCTTCGAGATCGCCGCAGGTTCGAACTGGCCGGGCGCCGAACGCGTCCTGCCGAAACTGAGCCGCGCCGCCAACCACGGAGTGCTGTGGTTCGCGGTGGGCGGCGCGCTCGCCGCCTCCGGCTCCCCGAAGGCGCGCCGCGCCGCGGTGCGCGGCCTCGCCTCGCTCGCGCTCGCCTCGGCGACCATCAACACGCTCGGCAAACGGTCGGTGCGCCGCCGGCGGCCCGTCCTCGACCCGGTGCCGCTGGTGCGCCGGCTCAAGCGGCAGCCGTTCACGACGTCGTTCCCCTCGGGGCACTCGGCCTCGGCCGCCGCGTTCGCGACCGGCGTCGCCCTGGAGTCGCGGGGCCTGGGCGCGGCCGTGGCGCCGCTGGCGTTCTCGGTGGCCGCCTCCCGGGTCTACACCGGCGCCCACTTCCCCGGTGACGTGCTCGTGGGGGCCGCGCTCGGGGTGGGCGCGGCCTTCGCCGTACGCGGCCTGGTGCCGACGCGTGACCAGATGCCGTCACCGGGGCGTCCGCTGGTGGACGACGTCCCGGCGCTGCCGGGCGGCGAGGGTCTGGTGATGGTGGTGAACGCCAAGGCCGGGACGCCCGACAAGGTGCGGGCGCTGAAGGACGCGCTGCCCCACGCCGAGTTCGTGGACTTCACGGGCGGCGACCTCAAGGCCGAGCTGGAGAAGGTGGCGCCGCGCGCCCGCGCCCTCGGCATCTCCGGCGGCGACGGCTCGGTGAACACCGCGGCGCAGGTGGCGCTCGCCCACGACCTTCCGCTGGCGGTGCTGCCCGGCGGCACCCTCAACCACTTCGCGTACGACGCCGGGATCGAGGACGCGGGCGATCTGGTGCGGGCCCTGGAGGGCGGTGACGCGGTCGCCGTGGACGTGGGCCGCTTCACCTCGGACCGGACGTCCGGAATCTTCCTCAACACCTTCAGCCTGGGCGCGTACCCGGAGCTGGTGCACGAGCGCGAACGCTGGTCGTCGCGGATCGGCGGGCGCCTCGCGGACGTCGTCGCGGCGCTCCAGGTCCTGCGCCGCGAGCATCCGCTGGAGGTCGAACTGCACGGCAAGAAGAGGCCGTTGTGGCTGCTGTTCGCGGGGAACTGCACGTACCGGCGGATGGGTCTGACGGCCGGCCGGCGCGCGGACCTGGCCGACGGGCTGCTCGACGTGCGCACGGTCGACGGCGGCCGGCTGCCCGGGGTACGGCTGCTCGCGGCGGCGCTCTCGGGTCCACTGTCCCACTCCCCCTTCCACAACGCGACCCGGATGACGCGGCTGCGCGTGGACGGCGTCACGCCGGGCACGCCGCTCGCGTACGACGGTGAAGTCGGCGAGTGCGGTCCGGAGTTGACGGTCGACAAGCAGCACGAGGCACTGCGCGTGTACCGGCCGCTGAGCATACTGTGACGCCCCGTCAGAAGCGGCGCCGTACACCGCGCCACCGGCCGGCCATGTCCATATAGCAAGACGGGTATCTCACGATGCGAGTACGCGGCGTACGGTGATCGCATCACCCGGGGCACCGGCCCCGGGTGACCGTCACACCGTGAGGGGATCCCGTCATGCCGCAGGAGACCGCCGTGTACACCCACGGCCACCACGAGTCCGTGCTGCGTTCGCACACCTGGCGCACCGCCGCCAACTCGGCGGCCTACCTGCTCGGTTCACTGAAGCCGCACATGAAGATCCTGGACATCGGCTGCGGCCCCGGCACCATCACCGCCGACCTGGCCGCGCTGGTCCCCGACGGGCACGTCGTCGGCGCCGACCACGCCGCGGGCATCCTGGACCAGGCACGCGCCACGGCGGCCGAACGGGGCCTGACGAACGTGGAGTTCACGACGGCGGACGTGCACGCGCTGGACTGGCCGGACGACACGTTCTGCGTCGTCCACGCCCACCAGGTGCTCCAGCACGTCGGCGATCCGGTACTGGCGCTGCGCGAGATGCGCCGCGTGACGAAGCCGGGCGGGATCATCGCCGTACGGGACTCCGACTACGCGGCGATGACCTGGTACCCGCAGTCGCCCGGGATGACGCGGTGGCTGGACCTGTACCGGCGGGTGGCGCGGGCCAACGGTGGGGAACCGGACGCCGGACGCCGTCTCAAGTCGTGGGCGCTGGAGGCCGGTTTCGCGCCGCAGGACCTCACGGCCACCGCGGGGACGTGGTGCTACTCGACGCCGGACGAGATCGCCTGGTGGAGCGGTCTGTGGGCGGACCGCACGCTGGCCTCCGCGTACGCCGAGCGCGCGACGGAGGGCGGTCACGCCACCGTCGAACAGCTGACGGCGGTGTCCGACGCGTGGCGGGAGTGGGGCACGAAGGACGACGCGTGGTTCACCGTGCTGCACGGCGAGATCCTGGGCCGCAAGCGGGATCGCGCGTAAGTCCCCCGTCCCCGCGGGAGTTCAGCTCCTGGGCAGCAGCGGCCCCAGTGGCCCGAGGTCGATGTTCAGATCCTCGGGCCGCAGGTCGTAGCGGTCCCGTAGCTCGGCCATGCGGTCCTCCAGGAGCATCAGCGTGAGGCCGATCCGCTCCTCCTGGTCCTCGCTCAGATCCCCGGTGTCGAAGCGGCGCACCGCCTGCCGCTCCATGAGCTGGCGCAGGAGTTCCACCACGGTGAGCACGAGCTTCATCAGGTCGCGCTCGACGGTGTCGGGTTCGAGCTCGATACGCTGCTCGCGCTGTTGCTCACGGTGCTTCTGCGGACTGCTCGTCATGTCAACTCCGGCCACGGGGAAGGTACTTGTTCATTGACCGAGCTGATGAGGGCCTTGAGGTCGATGCGGACCAGGTCGACGTCGGCGATCCTCAGGGTGATGTCACCCGAGAGCACGACGCCGCCCGCGAGCAGCCGGTCGAGCAGGTCGACCAGGGCGATCTCGCGCCGTTCGATGACGGTCATTCCCGCTCGCCCCCCTCGTCGCCGACCGGGCCGCTGAACGAGTAGCCGGCCCAGGGGCCGGTGAGTTCGACGCGCAGGCCCGGCTCGCGGTCCTTGGTCGCGTCGACCCGCTCCACGAACTCCTCCGACGTGGCACGCTCCACCAGATAGGCGGCGTTGAGGACGTTGCGGCCGCTGGTACGGGACAGCTCCGGGTTCTGCGGTGGGTGGATGCGGCCGGCGGCGGCGTACCGCGCGAGGTCGTCGTGCAGTTCCTGCGCGAACCGTTCGGCGCGCTGCCAGGTGTCGTCGCGGGCCGTCCGCTCGGCCCTGAGGCGGCGCAGATAGTCGCGGCCCGAGGACGCGGCGGGCGTGGCCGGCGCGGTCTGGGCCTGCGCCGACGGCTCCTCCACGTACACCTTCACGCCCCATTCGACGCGCCCCTCGAGCCGGTCGAGGCCCGCACGGAAGCGGTCCTCCTCCTGTTCCAGCATGGTGCGGACGCCGCTGTCGTCACGGAAGACCGTGGCCAGGCGCAGCGGCAGCGGGCTGGTGACGGTGGTGAGGGCCGCGACCACGTTCTGGTGGGCGCGGGCCGTCTCCGTCAGCCAGTCGAGGTCCTCCATGTGGGCGCGGAGCGGGACCTCGGCGAAGTCCCGCTCCGGCACGCTGCCCACGATCGCGACGAGGCCGTGGTGCTCCAGCTGCGCGGGCGGCGCGCCCGCGACCCCGGTCAGTTCGGCCTGCAAGGGGGCGGCGAGCGGCCGGCACACGGCGTACACGTAGCGCAGGTCGTCCGTCGTCATGCGGTGTCCCTCTCCTCCCGGCCGATGCCGGACTTCTCCAGCTCGGCGAGGCGTTCCTTCAACTCGGCGTTCTCCCGCGCGAGTTCCTTGCGGCGCGCCCCCGACGACAGGGCCGGGTCGTCCTCCCACCAGTCGATGCCCATCTCCTTCGCCTTGTCGACGGACGCGACGATCAGGCGGAGTTTGATCGTGAGCAGTTCGATGTCGAGCAGGTTGATGCGGATGTCACCCGCGATGACGATGCCCTTGTCGAGGACGCGCTCGAGGATGTCGGCCAGATTGGCTCCGCCGCCCTCGCTGCGGTAGGTCTCGGGGAGTCGGCTCGCGGTGGTCATCCGCGGGCTCCCGCGCCGGCGCGGCGCCGCCGGGGCTCGGGCTCCGGCTCGTCCTCCGGCTCGGCGTCCTCGTAGGCCTCGTCGTACGGCTCCTCGTCGGCCTCGTCGCGCTCATCGAGGTTCTCGGGTTCGTCGCCCTCGTCGGCCTCGTCGTCGTACCGGCCGGGCTCCTCCGCGTCGGCGTCCTCGTGCTCGTCCCAGTCCTCTTCCTCGCCGCCTTCGTACGCGTCGTCCTGCGGCTTGTCCTGGGCCTCCTGCTCCTCCTGCTCCTCCTGTTCGCGGGCCTCGCGCTCCTGCTCCTCCTCTTCCACGGCGTCCTCGTGGCTGCGGACGACCTCGCCGTCCTGGATCTCGCCGCGCCAGCCGTCGCTCGCCTCGCCGCGCATCGTCACGAACCGCGCGAAGTGCTTGAGGTCGAGACGGGCCCGGCGGCCCTGGGCACGCCAGATGTTGCCGGTCTTCTCGAACAGGCCCTTCGGGTAGTACTCGATGAGCAGCAGCACGCGCGTCAGCCGGTCGCCCATCGGGTGGAAGGAGATGACACCCTTCGTCGTGCCCTTGGCGCCCTCGGACGTCCACTGGATCCGCTCGTCCGGCACCTGCTCGGTGGTGTGCGCCTTCCAACTCCGGGTGGACCAGAAGACCTTGAGCTGCCAGTCCGACGTGGTGTCGTCGGCGCGATTGGCGTTCTTGACGCCCTTCGCGAAGGTGCTGAACTCCTGGTACTGCGTCCACTGGTCGTACGCGGTCCGCAGATCGACACCGATGTCGATGAACTCCATGATGACGGTCGGCTTCTTGCCGGCGCCGCCCTTGCGCTTGCTCTTGCCGCCGCCGAGGCCCTTGAACGCCCCGACGACATTGTCCTTGAGCCGCCCCGCGCCCACCTCGACGGCGGTACGCAACGGGCCCTTGCCCTCGGCGAGTTTGCGGCCGCCGTCGAGGGCGAGCTTCGCGAAGCCGGGGCTGTTGCCCGCGGCGATGTCGTTCAGCTTGACCGTCGACTCGCCGAGCTTGCGGCCGGCGCCGACCAGGATCCGCTGTGCCTGCGCCGCCAGGTACTCCTGGAGTTCGGCCTTGAGATGGTCGGTGGCCTGGCTCTTCGCGAGGCCGGTGAGCGCGTTCTTCGGGCTGTCAGCCACGGCCACGGCCTCCCTTCGTGGTCGCGCGGGGCGCACTGCCCGCGGTCTTCTTGGCGGTACGGGCGGTCTTCTTCGCGGCGCCCCTGGACCCGCCGGTGCTCTGCTTCGCGGCGCTCTGCTTCCCGGAGGCCGCCGAGGTCTTCTTCGCGGCCGACGACGCGCGGGGCGCGCGCCGCTGCGGACGCTCGTCCTCGTCCTGCGCGTCCTCGTCATGCGCGTCCGCCTCGTGCGGGTCCGCGTCGCGGGCGCCCTGATCGGGGGCGTCCTCGTCGGGCTCATCGGCGTCGTGGGCGTCGCGGGCGTCGACCTCGTCGTCGTACGCCTCGTCCTCGTCGTCGTACGGCTCCTCCTCGGAGCGGCGGCTCCCGGGCACCACGGTGCCCGTCACCCGCTCGCCCGCGCCCCGCACGTCGTCCACGTCGGGCGCGACGCCCGATATCTGGTCGCGCACCCCCTGCGTACGGCTGTGCAGGCGACCCGCGAGGCCCTCGATCTGGCGCTCCACCAGGGCGCCCGACGCGGCCTTGCCGACGCCGCGCAGGTCCTCGCGGAGCTGGTCCCCGATCTCCTTGAACTGCGGGTTGTTCTCCAACTGCTGGCTCACCATGTCGGCGAGCGCGCGCGGGCTCAGCTTCATCCGCTTGCCCGCGACCATCGTGCCGACGGCGAACGCCAGCTTCATCTTCTTCGTACGCCCGAGGACGTAGCCGGCCCCTACCGCGAGGCCGAGCGCTACTCGGTTCACTTGCCCTCCAGCCGGTCGAGGAGCTGGTCCTCGATACGGTCAAATGTCTCCTGGTCGATCTCGCCGGCCATCAACTGCGCTTCCAGACGGGCGAGTTCGGCCCTGACTACCGCAGGGTCGTAGTACTGACGCTCGGCCTCGTTGAGCAACTGCTCCATCGCCCAGAAAGACCCGCGCACCGGCGCGAACGGCAGCAACAACACCTCTGTGATCAGACCCATCGGGTCACTGCTCCGCGCCCACGTCCGCGGGCTCCGAGGGGCCGGGCTCCACGAAGCTGTACGGCGGCAGCGGGCCGTTGACGGTGAGCTCGATGTGCGAATGGCTCCGGCGGACCTCCTCGATCGCGGCGAGGAAGCGCTCGGAGGTCTTCTGCTCGACGAGGAAGGAGAGGTTGGCCAGCCAGCCCGTGCTCTCCGGTCCGGTGGACACCGCCTCCGCCGCCGGTTCGAGCAGGTGCTGAAGTTCGACGGCGTCCTCGGCCTCGCGGGCCTGCACCGCCGAGACGACCACCTCGCCGAGGCGCAGCCGCTCCTCGTACGTGCCGCCGCCCACTTGCCTGTTGGCCTCGGCCAGGGTGCGGACCTCGGCGTTCTCGGCCATCACGCGATGCAGGACGGCTTCCTCGTCGTGCTGCGCCTTCACGTTGTACTCGACCTTGCCGTCGAGGGATGCGAGCCGCTCCAGATAGTGCTCCGCGCGCTCGGCGAGCACGTCCGCGACGGCCTTGTCGTCGGGGGCGAGGCTGCCGAACCGCATCGGCAGCACGGAGCCGCCGCCGCCCGCCTCGGCGAGGACGCTCTGGTGGGCGAGCAGATCGCGCCGCTTGGGGCGCAGGTCCTCGGGAGCCTCGCTCACGATCGCCGCGAGCGGGCCCTCCTTGACGATGCGCACCTCGCGCGCCGGGGCGCCGATGCCGCCCATGCCGGCGGGCAGCGACGGGTGTTCGGCGTTGGCGATGCCGTAGATGTAGGTGCTGGTCACTCCTGCTCCTCCTTACGGCGGCTCGGGGCACGGCGGGTGCGCTTGGGCTCGGGCTGGCCCTCGTCCCGCGCCTGGTTGAACGCTTCGGAGATGGTCTGCGCGGCCCCGGACAGGGCGCCCTTGGACTTGCCGCGCGCGCCCGACTCGGTGACCTCACCGACGAGGTCGGGCAGGCCGGGGCTGCGCTTCGCTCCCGCTTCCAGGTCGAGGCGGTTGCAGGCCTCGGCGAAGCGCAGGTAGGTGTCGACGCTGGCGATGACGACCCTGACGTCGATCTTCAGGATCTCGATGCCGACCAGCGAGACACGGACGAACGCGTCGATGACGAGTCCGCGGTCCAGAACGAGTTCGAGTACGTCGTACAGGCCGCTGGTGCCGCCACCGCCGCCTGACTGCTGTGCAGGGACAACGGTCATGGAGACCGGTCCTCCTTGTCTGTGTTGTGCGCGGGGTCTGTGTCGTGCGCGGGACAAGGGGCGAGGGCGGGCCCTCTAGTGGCCGCCGGAGCGCGACTCGGCACGCCCCCGCTCGTAGCGTCGGGTACGCCGGTAACCGGTGAGCACGCCGTGCGGGTCCAGGCTGACCTGGTAGCTCGCCAGCAGGCTCATCGTGTCGGGGACCCTGACCACTTCGAGGACCTCGATCTCCAACTCCCAGCCGTCCTCGGTCCGTTCGAAGGACGACACGGACTCCGCCGTCATACCTGTGAGCTCCGCCAATTGGGCGCGCGCCTCGCGCAGCACCTCCATGGGACCTGGCACGCCTCCCGCCTCGGTGGACTTGTTGTCCTCGTCGTGCGATGTGTCGCCGTGTGTCCTTTTCGTGTTCGTCATGTGCAGCCTCGTCCTCCGAGTCACCTCATGAGCCCTGACCAAACCTTCAACCGGCCTTCCGGGCCTGGAGTTTGCGACGGGCGGGAGCGAGTGCCCGCCCCTTCCCGAGCAGCCCGGCCCACGGCTCGGTGCGGGCCTGCTCGACGGCGTCCGTGACGCTCCAGCGTGCCGATGTCCTGTGCGGATGGTGCGTGTGCCGGTCATCGGGTCCGCGCCTCCGTCTCCGTGTACGGCGTGTACGGCTACCGGTGGTCAGGGGGTCACCGCGTGTTCGACCAGGAGCGAGACGCCCGCCACGATCGACGCCGCGTCGATGCCGGCCGCGCGGAGCTGCTCCTCCGGTGTCGCGGACCCGGGCATGGTGCGTACGGCGAGGCGGACGAGCCGCGGCCCCGGCTCCCCGTCGTCGAAGACCTCGGCCACCGCGTCGCCGATCCCGCCCTCGGGCCGGTGGTCCTCCACGGTGACCAGGCATCCGGTCGCCCGCGCGGCCTCGCGCAGCGTGCCGCGGTCGACCGGCTTGACCGAGTACAGGTCGATCACCCGTACCGGGATCCCGGCCGCGCCCAGTTCGTCCGCGGCGACCAGCGCCTCGTGGACGGTGGCGCCCGCGGCGACCAGCGTGAGCCGGTCCTCGCCGCTGGACCGCAGGACCTTGCTCCCGCCGACCGGGAACTCCTCGTGCGGCGGATAGATGACGGGGGACGTGCCGCGCGATGTCCGCAGGTACCGGATGCCGCTCAGCTCGGCCATGGAGCCGACGAGCCGGGCCGTCTGGTTCGCGTCGCACGGGTACAGGACGGTCGAGCCGTGCACCGCGCGGAACATCGCCAGGTCCTCCAGGCCCATCTGCGAGGGCCCGTCCTCGCCGATGGCGACGCCTGCGTGCGAGCCGACCAGGTTGATCCCCGCGCCGCTGATGGCGGCCATCCGTACGAAGTCGTGCGCGCGGGTCAGGAACGCCGCGAACGTGGACGCGTACGGGAGCCATCCGCGTACCGCCATCCCGACGCTCGCCGCGACCAGCTGCTGCTCGGCGATGTAGCACTCGAAGTACCGCTCGGGGTGTTCCTTGGCGAACAGCTCGGCGCGGGTGGAGTCGCCGACCTCGCCGTCGAGCGCGACGACGTCGCCGCGGGCGGTGCCGAGCGCGGTGAGGGCCTGGCCGAACGCGTCGCGGGTGGCGGCCTCGTCGCCGACCTCGTAGCGGGGCAGGTCGAGGTGGCCGCTGCGGACGGCGTGCAGGATGCGGGCGGCGGGCGGGGCCTGGACGTCCACGCGCGCGCCGCGGTCGCCGCCGAGCTCCTCGACGGCCTCCGCCGCCTCGGGCAGCGGTTTGCCGTGCAGGCCCTCGCGGTCCTCGACGGCGGCGACGCCCTTGCCCTTGAGGGTGCGGGCGAGGATCACGGTGGGCTGCCCCGAGGTGGAGCGGGCCTCGGCGTAGGCGCGGTCGACGGCGGCCACGTCGTGCCCGTCGGTCTCCACGGTGTGCCAGCCGAACGCCTGGAAGCGGCGCGCGTACGCGTCGAGGTCGTGGCCGTGCCGGGTCGGCCCGCGCTGCCCGAGCCGGTTGACGTCGACGATCACGGTGAGGTTGTCGAGGTGTTCGTGCCCGGCGTGCTCGGCGGCCTCCCACACGGAGCCCTCGGCGAGTTCGCTGTCGCCGCACAGGACGTAGACGCGGTAGCCGACGCGGTCGAGCCGCTTGCCCGCGAGGGCGATGCCGACGCCGACGGGCAGCCCCTGGCCGAGGGAGCCGGTGGCGGTCTCGACCCAGGGCAGACGCTGCGGTGTCGGGTGCCCTTCGAGGCGGCTGCCGAGCTTGCGGAACGTCAGCAGCTCGGTGTCGTCGAGCGCCCCGGCCGCCTTGTACGCGGCGTAGAGCAAGGGGGACGCGTGCCCCTTGGACAGGATGAAGCGGTCGTTCGCGGGATGGGCGGGGCGTTCGAAGTCGTAGCGGAAGTGGCGGGCGAGGAGGACGGCCATCAGATCGGCGGCGGACATCGACGAGGTGGGGTGTCCCGATCCGGCGGCGTCGGCCGCGCGCACCGCGTCGACCCTCAACTGCTGGGCGAGGTCGTGGAGTTCGGCATCGGTGTAGGTGGTCACGGGGTACCTCCATGGTGCTGGTCGGGGGCGCTGTCGGGCACCCGTGCGAGTTCGGGCGAGGCCGTGTCCAGGGGGACGGACCAGGAGCGGACGAGCCCCAACTGGACGGCCTGGCGCGGCAGTACGGCGTCCAGGAGCCAGTCGGCGGCGACCCGGATCCGGTTGCCCGGCATCGCGGCGAGGTGGTAGCCGCGGGTGACGGCGCCGGCGAGCGGCCCGGACAGGTGGATGCCGAGGGGGTTCGCCGCGGCCTGGGCGCCGCCGAGGTCGACGGTGAAGCCGAGGTCCCGGTGCCGGTAGCTGCGGCGTTCGCCGTAGCCGAGGGACGCGGCGACGTTCAGTCCGGCCACGCGCCCCTGCCGCCAGGCGTGCTGAGCGGTCATCGCCGTGTACCGGCCGGGCTTGTCCAGGTCGGGCACGGCGGCGGCGTCACCGCAGGCGAAGACCTCCGGATGGCTCGGCACGTTCAGGTACGGGTCGACGAGGAGCCGCCCGCGCTCCAGGGGCCGGCCGAGACCGGCGACGAGCGGGTCGGGCCGGACGCCGACGCACCACACGACGGTGCGGGTGTCGACGAACTCCCCGTCGTCGAGCAGGACGCCGTCATCGGTGGCCTCCTTCACGGAGGTGCCGGTGCGGACCTCCACGCCGCGTCCGCGCAGCACCTTGTCGGACGTGCGGGACAGCCGCTCGTCGAGTTCGGGCAGGACGCGGGGCGCGACGTCGAGCAGCATCCAGCGCGGCCTGATGCCGTCGCGCAGCGGCCGCTTCTTCACGAGCGCGTCGGTCAGCAGCTGTCCCTGCGCGGCGACCTCGGTGCCCGTGTACCCGGCGCCCACGACGACGAAGGTGCAGCGGGCGCGGCAGTCCTGCGGGGTCTCGGCCGCCGCGGCGAGTTCGATCTGCCGGGTCACGTGGTCGCGCAGGTACAGCGCCTCGGGCAGACCGCGGAAACCGTGCGCGTGCTCGGCGACGCCGGGCACCGGCAGGAGTTTGTTGACGCTGCCGACGGCGAGCACGAGCCGGTCGTACTCCAGGACGCCGCGCCCGCCCTCCGGACCGCGGTAGGAGACGGTACGGGCCTCCAGGTCGACGCCGTCGGCCTCGCCGAGCACGAGCCGGGCGTGCGGCAGTGTCCCGGACAGCGACACCGTGACCCGGCGCGGCTCCAGGGTGCCCGCGGCGACCTGGGGCAGCAGCGGCAGGTAGAGGAAGTAGTCGGTCGGGTTGAGCAGGGTGACGTCGGCGCTGCGCCGGGCCACCCGGGTCAGCATGCGGGCGGCCCGGTATCCGGCGAACCCCGCTCCGACGATCAGGACGCGCGATCGGGTTCGGCTCACGGTTCTCCTCCGGGGACACGGAACTCGGAACCCTCCGCGTCCCCGAGCGGGGCGCCACCAAACGTGAGGCGTCCGCGCCGCCGCGATGACATTCCGTGGAACCGCACCGGAGCTTCTGGTCATCGGGGGCGTTCGGGGTCGGGCAAGAGGTCGGTGGGCCAGGAGGTGGCGGCGCTGCCGCGGGCGCTGTCGTGGCGCACGCGTACATCGAGGGCGTCGCCCTCGACGCGATGCGTCCGGCGCCCGCGGGCGTCCCGGCCCGCTCAAGAACCCCGGGGCGCGATCAGGTGGCGATGTGGCGCATCTCTGGGGCGCTCGGCCACCACCGCCGCGTCTGCCCGCACACGGCATCGGTCCTCGCGGACGCGACGTCGACGGTCACCGGCGCACCGGACCCGGACGAGCCGGGCATCACGCGCGTACGGTGACGGGGGTGGCCCGCCGCGATCAGCGCGGCGCGCCGGTGGCGCCGGGCGGCGGGGTCGACGGCATCGGCGGGACCTCGGGCCCCTTCGGCTTCCCGGGCCGGGCCGCGGTGCGCAGCGCGTACGCGGCCACGCCGAGGACGGCCCCCATGACGAGGGCCGCGCCCCAGTCGGGCATGCCGAGGGCGAGCACCAGACCGAGGGCGAGGGCGACGGCCGCGCCCGCGTACAGCGCGGCGGCGCCGGCACCGGCGTACATCATCACGCGGCGTCGCTGGCCGGCCTCGGCCAGCTCGGCCCGCACCGCGTCACGGACGGCGTGCGAGACGCGACCGGACAACTCGTCGTTCATCGGATTCTCGACGCGCTGGTCGATGTGCTGGTCGATGCGTTCCATGCGCCCCGGGTACCCGTGGCTCCCGTACCGTAACGGCGGCTTCCGCGAAAGGATCACGGTGCCCGGCGGCGCCAACTAGGCTTCCCCGTATGGACATCCTGGGAACCACGCTGCGTATCTGCGTCGCGAACCTGGAGGCGCTGGAGTCGTCGGTCTCGTTCTACGAGAACCTGACGGGCAGCCGGGCGCAGCGCTTCGAGCGCGGCGGCGTCTCGGTCGCCGCGGTGGGCTGCTTCCTCCTGATGAGCGGCCCCGAGCGCGAGCTGGAGGTGCTGCGCAAGGTGTCGGCCACGATCGCGGTGCCCGACGTCGACGAGGCGAACGCGGTCCTGACGGCGTCCGGCGCCAAGGTCGTCGCGGGCCCGGTGCCCACCCCGGCGGGCCGCAACCTGATCGCCCTGCACCCCGACGGCTCGGTCTTCGAGTACGTGGACCGCCAGGTGACGGCGGAGGCGCCCTAGGGGACGCCCGATCGCACGCGGTTCCCCTGAAGCGGCGGGAGACCCAGGAGGTGCACGTATCCTCGCCCGGGGCACGAAGGGTGAAGGACGGTGCACGTGACGGGCAAGGCAGTGGAGCCGGGGCAGGGGCGTACGTCGCTCAGCGCGCAGGCGCGCGACGAGGTGCGCCGGCGCATCGTCGACCGCCGCTACCCGATGGGCGCACGGCTCGTGGAGCGCGAGGTCGCCGAGGAGCTGCGCATGTCCCGGGTGCCGGTGCGCGAGGCGCTGCGCGCGCTCGTCTCCGAAGGACTCCTCGAGCTGCTGCCGCACAGCGGTGTCCGCGTGCGACGCCTGGAACGGGCCGACGTGGCGCACCTGTACGAGGTGTGGGAGCCGCTGGCCGTGCAGGCGTCGCGGCTCGCGGCCCGCGCGGTCGCCACGGCAGCGCCCGACGCGCTGCCGGGCCTGGCCGCGCTGCGCGGCTTGCTCGACCGGGCCGAGCGGGCGGCCGCGGCGGACGAGGGGACGCGCGAGGTGGCGGCCCACACGGCGTTCCACGAGGAGATCGTGGCGCTCACCGGCAATCCGCTGCTGTCCCGCACGATGGAGCAGCTGAGCGGGCAGTTGCGGTTGCTGTTCGGGATGCGGGAGGAGCCCGCGCACATGCGGGCGCAGCACGCGGACATGTTCCGGCACATCGCGGCGGGCGACACGGAGGCGGCGGCGGCGAGCACGCTGCTGCACGTCAGGGACAGCCGTGCGGTGGCGCTGAAGTCGCTGTTCGGGGACACGGGCCTGGCGGACACCGGCATCGGCGACACCCGTACCGGAGACACGGGCCCCACCGACCCCGCTTTGTATACCTAGAGCGACCGGTCGCCCTCGCGGCACCTCCAGCACCTCCGACATTCCCGGCTAAAGCCGCACCCCAGAGCGTCCGACGCCGGGCGGCCTTGTCGTCACCCTCCCCTTGGTATACAAAAAGCGGGCCAGGCCACTCCTCCCCTCAAGGAGAACCGCATGACTCCCCCTCCCCTGTCCCGGCGCGGTGTCCTCGCGGGCGCCGCCTCGCTCGGCGCGGCGTTCACCCCG